>CAVWKV010000057.1:0-52220 GCA_963755265.1 uncultured Methanomassiliicoccales archaeon
CTTCTTCTTGGTTCAGTTACGTGCTTGTCCAAGGTCATCCCCTTGGCCATCTCGGTGACCATGCTTGATGTAGCGATGGCTGCGGCACAGCCCAGGGTCTTGAAAGTCACCTCGGTGAGAACTTTATCATTGACCTTTATGTAGATATGTACCACATCCCCATCGGCAGGGTTCCCCACGATCCCCAAACCATCGGCGTCGGGAATCTCGCCCACGTTGCGTGGGTTCATAAAATGATCCATCACTTTCTTCGAATAGGCCATGTCTAACACACCTCTTTGGTTCCCATTGGGGACATCCGTCTTAGCCGGTCGATCACACCCGGAATCGCGTCCAGGAAGTTATCCACCTCTTGGACCGTAGAATATTTCGAAAGGCTCAGGCGAAGCGATCCGCGGGTCTGCTCAGGTCTGAGACCGAGCGCAGAGAGGACATGCGATTGTTCCAGCGATTTGGAGGAACATGCCGATCCGGTGGACGCACAAATGTCCAATTGATCCAGGTTGAGGAGGAGCGATTCTCCATCGATATGGTCGAATCGAAAATGCGCGTTGTTGCAGAGTCTTCGGGTAGGGTGACCATTGAGATAGGATGCGGAGGTCAGGGCCAGTGTATTCTTTATTAACCTGTCCCTTAGAACGGTGATTCTTTCGATGTTCTGTGGCATCTCAGCGGTGCCTAATTCGATCGCTTTACCAATGCCGACGATGCCCGGGATATTCTCGGTCGAGGAACGAAGCCCCCGCTCATGTCCACCACCGTAGACCAGGGGGCGGATCTTCAGCCCATTCTTGAGATATAGGGCACCAATCCCCTTCGGTCCATGGAACTTATGACCAGACATCGAGAGCATGTCAATTCTGTCGTTGGCCACATCGGTCGTGAGCTTTGTGATCGATTGGACTGCGTCAGTGTGCATGGCAGCGCCATTGTCGTGAGCCACCTCTGCGATCTCCTGAATTGGCTGTATGGTCCCGATCTCATTATTCGCGGTCATCACCGAGACTAACATGGTCGCCTTTGTAACCGCCTCCTTAACGGTTTCCAGATCGACAATTCCAAATTCATCGACGGGCAGGTATGTCACCCTAAATCCCTGATCTTCCAGGAACCGACATGAATTCAAAATCGCATCGTGTTCGATCTTGGTGGTCACAATATGGTTCTTTTTACCTTTGTTCGCAAAAGCCATGCCCTGAACCGCCAAGTTGTCTGACTCTGTGCCGCCGGATGTGAATATGATCTCATTGGGATTGGCATTGATCGCCTTAGCGACCTGCTCCCTGGCTAGCTCCATGGCCTCTTTTGCCTCCCTGCCCAGGCCGTGAAGGCTGGAGGCATTTCCATATTTTTCCAGGAAGAACGGGACCATCGCCTCTAATACCCTAGGGTCTACCTTTGATGTCGCACTGTTGTCGAAATAGGTAAGGTTCATCGTAAAGTGTCTCCTTCCGGATAGTTAACAATTGATGAATAGTATTCCCATATAATATTTTGGACCATACCTAAGCCTCTAGTAAATGGTCGAATAAATCAGGCAAACATCCAGACCAGATGAATACCATTGACCTCCATCCATTTCTCATGCTATTGAATGCATATTCCAATGCGTTCTCCCCCTATTTGATTAGGACTACCGGAGGAAAGCTCGGGACCATCCTCCGGTAAGATCAGATCTAGAACGTCGAGGAACCGCGCGAGAGGGCACCGGGCGGGCAGGCGTCCAGACAGGTTCCGCATGCCATACATCTGTCCAAATGGAATATCACATGGTAGTCAGCCCTGTCGATCTCGTATGCTTTAACGGGACAGATGGAAACGCACATCCCGCAGTCGGTGCATTTCCTTGCATCCTTCCTGACATAATTCTTCAGTTCCTCGACCCGCACCTTGTTGGTCGCCAGATATTCGCATGCCTTGGAGATTTCGTTCGGATCTCCGGTCAGTTCGATGATCAGGCGTCCTTCTCTCTCGCTAATATCGGCTTTTAAAATGTTTACAGTGATGTCGAAATTTCGCCAGAGCCCTTGGGTAATCGGCTGATTGACGACGGAAGGTGGGAACAATAGAAGGAATTTCCTTTTTGTCACTATACCAACTCCCAGTTCGCGTGTGCATCAAGCGGCTTCTGGACTCTTTCATCAGGCATCATCTCCACCGGTTGGGTCAGAAGGAACTCGCCCTTTTGGATCCAGCCTTTCAGGATAGCTGCGATCTCCCTAGCCTTCCTATAACTGGAAAGCGATGAAGTCCTGACATCTTTACCATTAATGCTGATCGACCCGCTCCTGAGCTCCTTGTAACTGACCTCTTTAAGCGATTTTCTTGATCGGGATTGTACCCCATAGTCGAGGACTGGCGCAAAAATATCCTCATCGCTCTTTGACACCGATCTCATGACCGAGTCGTCCAGGATTGGGATCGGTACGCCTATCCCGACACCGAGTGAGACGCCGTATTTCGTAAAATAGAGGGCTCGAAGATATTCCGACGACATTCCACGCATGTCCCCGATGACTGCCAGTGACCTTGCGGCCATCGCCGGTACATCATTCCTTGTCGGCACGTTCGTCTTGAACTGCGTTCCCTCCCATGAAACATATCCTTTGCCACCGCCGAGGAATATCCTCGTTCCGATGCCTATTGTGCGTAGGTTGGGGTCTTTCAGCAACGGAGACAACTGGCCTGCGCTGCAGAAGGTCGCATTGCCATTGCGAGGGAGCAGCTTCCCCATGTAAGTGTAAAGGGTCCGGTCAGAAGAATTCGTCGCCACCGCATAGTTCTGGTACATGTTCCTTGGATTGAAAAGATAGGCTTGATTGATCGTCTTGAGCGATATATGGGTCTCGATCTCACGGCGGGGATAGCAATCTGTTCCATATGCAGTAGCCCTCAATTTGACAGATTTCCCTGAGACGAGTTCTTCGATGACATGGGCTCCGCCATAACTGATGTCCCCATTCTCCATGGTCTCGGTCGCTCCGATATACGCATCGACCGCGGCAAGACCGGCATAGGCAGGAATATCATTAAGCCAGACCTTTTGCATTTTGATGGGTGGTTCAGCATGGCCGAAGTTGAGGAATGCCCCTGACGAGCACATGGCCCCGAATGTGCCGGTCGTGACAACGTCCACCTCTTTGGCTGCACTTTCTACTCCTGTGCTTTGAACCAGATCGATGACCTCCTCGGCGGTCATGACGACAGCTTCACCTTTGGCGATCTTCGAGTTGATTTCCTCATAGGTCCTTTTCATCGTTATCTTTCCTTATTCTAGGGTTCCTTGGCATTACACAATCGTTTATTGATTAAGGTTGTAACAATTGTTGAATATATGAAATCTTGGTTTATGAGCAACAATATGTTTTCAAAATATTCATAATGGACTTATTAATTCCTAAATAATAATCAGACCTTCAGTCATTTCATTTATGTCTGGATAAAAGGTAATTCTTTTAGGTTTATCAATAAGCCGACCTTGCCCATGAATATACCCCGGAGAAAATATTCAAATATAACTAACGGAATCCGGAAATTAATCACTTAACAATAGTGAATATCAAGGCTCCTAGCATAGAGAACGGGGGACCGACGATCATATTCGGTAAGGAAGGAAACTAGAATTCAGGGAGAGAAAAAAATGACAGACAAGAAGCAAGGGTTTGGAACAACTGCAATACATGCCGGACAGCCTCTGGGTGGAGATCCCACAACAACATCTCGAGCTGTCCCTATCTACCAGACGACATCATACGTGTTCAAGAACACCGACCACGCAGCGAACCTGTTCGGATTGAAAGAGTTGGGGAACATCTACACCCGGCTGATGAACCCGACGACCGATGTCTTCGAACAAAGGGTGGCTGCTATTGAGGGAGGCACGGCGGGTCTTGGGGTGGCTTCAGGACAGGCGGCAATCACCTATGCCCTGCTGGCGATAACACGCCCGGGTGACGAGATCGTTTCTGCTGACAACCTGTATGGGGGGACCTACGAGCTTTTTAATTACACGTTCCCACACCTGGGAAGGAGTGCCAAGTTCGTAAAATCAACGGACATTTCGACATTCGAGAATGCCATCACCGAAAAGACCCGAGCGATCTATCTGGAATCATTGGGCAACCCCAAACTGGACATACCAGATTTCGAGGCTGTGGCCAAGATAGCACATGACCATCGCATCCCTTTGGTGGTGGACAACACCACGGGCATAGGGCTGGTAAGGCCGATCGAACATGGCGCCGATATCGTGGTCCATTCAGCCACCAAGTACATCGGAGGACATGGCAACTCGATCGGAGGGATCATCATCGATTCCGGAAAGTTCGACTGGAGCAGTGGAAAGTTCCCAGATTTCACCGAGCCGGACCCGAGCTATCATGGTCTGAAATACTGGGATGCCTTTGGCAATTTCCCAGGATTAGGGAATGTTGCTCTGGCGTTCAATATCCGGGTCAAGCTATTGCGGGACACAGGGGCCGCCCTGTCTCCATTCAATTCTTGGCTCTTCCTCCTTGGCCTGGAGACCTTGCATTTGCGGATACAGAGACATTCGGAGAACGCCCTGGCGGTCGCCAGGTTCCTGAACGACCATCCCAAGGTAGCGTGGGTCAACTATCCGGGATTGCCGAACCACGTCAGCCATCAGACCGCCAAGAAGTACCTTAAGGGCGGATTTGGCCCAATCGTCGGGTTCGGGGTAAAGGGCGGAAGGAAGGCCGGTGAGAAGGTCATCAACAATGTGAAACTGTTTTCCCATCTGGCGAACATCGGCGACACCAAGAGCCTGATCATCCATCCGGCAACAACGACCCACCAACAGCTGACCGCGGCGGAGCAGCAATCGACTGGAGTCACCGAAGACTATATCCGGTTGGCTATCGGCATAGAGGATATCGAGGACATAATCGCAGACCTGGACCAGGCGTTGAGGGGCGCATGAGGAGCTCCAGCGATTCCCTTGGCATCGTCGAGACGCAGTATGCGCAATTGGCCAAGCCGCTGCGCCTCGAGTCAGGTCAAATCCTTTCCCACTATCAGATCGCCTACGAGACGTACGGGGAGCTGAACCGGGAAAAGAACAATGCCATACTGATCTGTCACGCACTTTCCGGGGACGCACACGCAGCCGGCTACCATGAAGGAGAAACACGCCCTGGCTGGTGGGACAGTTCCATCGGACCAGGAAAGGGTTTCGACACTTCGCGTTTCTTCGTCATCTGCTCGAACGTTCTGGGCGGATGCAAGGGCTCGACCGGGCCATCTTCGATCGATCCGGCCACCGGAAAACCGTACGGGATCAGGTTCCCAGTGGTCACGATCAAAGATATGGTGAATGCCCAGAAACACCTGATCGATCACCTAGGGATCGGTCAGCTGTTCGCGGTAGCTGGTGGATCGATGGGCGGTATGCAAGTGCTGCAGTGGTCACAAACCTACCCCGAAAGGATGAAGAGAGCGATAGTCATCGCCTCCAGCGCCTATTCCAGTCCTCAGCAGATAGCTTTCAATGCCGTCGGTAGAAGAGCGATCATCACCGATCCGGAATGGCGGGAGGGCGACTATTATGATGTCTCATCCCCTTCCAACGGACTATCGCTGGCAAGAATGATTGGGCACATCACATACCTGTCGGACGAGTCGATGTATTCCAAGTTCGGAAGGAGGCTCCAGGACAAGGAGGCCATAGGTTATGATTTCAATACAGACTTTCAGGTGGAGAGCTATCTTTCACACCAGGGAGACTCGTTCGTGAAAAGGTTCGATGCGAACTCCTACCTGTACATCACCAAGGCCATCGACTACTTCGATCTGCACGAGGAAGATTCCCTGATCAAAGGGCTTTCCAACATCCGGTCCAACACTCTGGTCATCGCGGTGTCATCGGACTGGCTCTATCCGCCTTACCAGTCACAGGAGATCGTGACCGCCCTGAGCGCGAACAATGTCAAGGTCAAGTATGCGGAGATAAAATCGAACTATGGTCATGACGCATTCCTCGTCGAACCGGGCCAACTGAACTATCATCTGCGCCAGTTCCTGGGGCACACCGTGGTGGGGGACCTGATGAGCATCAATGTGCCGACTGTATCGGAGAGGTCGACGATCCAAAACGCCGCCCGAATGATGCTCGACCGGGAGGTCAATCATCTGCCAGTTCTGGACCCCGACGGAAAATTGTGCGGGATTGTGACGTCCTGGGACATCGCCCGGGCGGTCGCCCTTGGCTACTCATCCCTACTGGATATAATCTCCCGGCCAGTGCTCACATCGTATCCCGACGAGGAGATCGAGGAAGCGGCCTCTCGCATGGAACAGTATCACATCAGTGCTTTGCCAGTGGTGGACGATAACAGGCATGTTCTGGGTCTGATATCGATTGACAAGCTGAGCGCGCTCTTTGGGGGCGGGGTCGAGATGGACACATAGTTAGCATCGGACCGTGCAGAACGTGTCCATCGGGAGGTTTGGTTCATACTGGGTCGCCCAGTTTTATCCTGACCTCTTTGACGTCCCACATGTTTCCCACCTTCTCCCTGATCTCCTCCTCGATGTTAGGGGCGAACAGGTTGTTCGAGGCCAGGTCCAGAACGACCGTGACCACGCCGTCCTCGATGGTTACCTCTTTGACCATGTCTGTCCGGCATATGTCCAGCCCCGCTATCGGGTTCATGACCGTCTTTAGACGCCTCATCACGATCTCGACGGTGGTGGGTACTTTTTCCTTGAAGATCCCGTGCTTCTCTTCATAGTTGGTGAGCGCCTCGTGGAGCGCCTCCACCGCCAGCACCGAGCAGTGCACTTTGACCTTCGGCAGTCCTCCCAGAGCATCCGCCGCGTCCCGCCAGCTGATCTCCCTCGCCTTGTCCAAGGTCTTTCCCTTGGCCAATTCGGTTATGATAGACGCCGTGGCGATGTTCGATGCACAACCATAGGATTCGAACTTGATGTCCGTGATGACCCTGGTCGCCTCATCCACTTTGATGTAGAGGGCCACCATATCGCCGCATGCCGGGCTGCCCACCATCGCCTTGCCGTCAGCATCGTCTATCTTGCCTACGTTCTTGGGGTTCTTGAAGTGCTCAAGCACCGTTTCATTGTATGGAAATTTCATTTTTTCACCGTCACTTCTTCAATGGGCTGATCTTCCTCAGGTTGGCTATGATCTCCGAGCACGAATCGATGGCCGAGTCGACATCCTCCATGTCGTTGAACCGACTGAAGCTGAACCTGATGGAACCGTGGGCCCGCTCATGGTTCCCGCCGATCCCCATGATGACGTGGCTCGCCTCTAGCGTTCGGCTGAAGCAGGCGGAGCCTGTGCTCACCTCGAATCCCCTCATGTCCAGGTGCAGGGTTATCGATTCGCCTTCGACATAGTGGAATGTGATGTTGGCGTTCTGGGGCGTTCTCTTTTGCAATGAGCCGTTCAGAATGGTATCTGGCACAGCTTCCAGCATGCGACCGATCAGACTGTCCCTGAGCCCCTTTATGTATAGGTTCTCTTCATCGGTGACCAGTTCGGCCGCTTTCGCAAAGCCGATGATACCAGGTATGTTCTCCAGCCCGGCCCTCCGGTTTGATTCCTGGAAACCGCCGTCCATCCATTTTGAGATCTGGGTCCCTTTCCGGATGAAAAGCCCACCCACCCCCTTCGGCCCATGGATGGTGTGGGCGGAGATTGTCAGCAGGTCGACTGGAACTTTCGAAACGTCGATCGGTAAACGGCGGAACGTGTGCGTTGCATCGGCGTGGTATATCACACCCTTGTCATGACAGATGTCCGCGATGGCTTTGATATCCTGCACGGTCCCGATCTCCTGGTTGGCGTGTTGGATGGAAACCAATACTGTTTCTGGGGTGATGCTCGTTTGAAGCTTGTCTAGATCGACGAAACCTTCTCCGTCGACATCTAGGAATGTGATCGAATTACCTTCCTGTTCCAGGGTCTTGGCGCTGTTCAGGACTGGAAAATCCTCCAATTTTGAAACGATGATGTGCTTCCCCTTCTTCCGGTTCGCCTTGGCGATCCCCTTGACCGCGGTATTGCTCGATTCCGTGTCGCCTGAGGTGAATACCAGTTCCTCTGGGGATGCCCCTAGCTGTTTTGAAATGGATCCACGCGCCTCATCCAGCGCTTCCCGAGAGTCCAAACCCATGGAGTATCCGAACTCGGAGGTGGCCACTGCATAATTCTCAAGAAAGTAAGGCTTCATCGCCTCCAGTACCCTTTCATCCAATCTCGTGGTCGCCGAATTATCCAGATAATGTACCTTGTCCAGCATCCTAGCACCTCAGATGAAAAGCGTGATCTTCGAGTCCTTGGCGTCGTTCACGTATGTGCCGACAGCCCCGAACTCGTCGATCAGTTCGAGCTTCAGATCATCTTTCTTGATGCCCATGACCTCCATCGTCATCTCACAGGCTATGATCTTTCCACCCAGTTCCTTGTAGTCGTTCATCAGCTTCTCCAGATCGGCGACGCCTGCTTTGGCCATCCTCGATTTAACCATCGATCGTCCGAGACCGAACATGTTCATCTTTGAGAGCTTCCCCTTCTCCAAGCCCCCTTTCTTCAACCTTTGCAAGCCCCAAAACGTGAAATAAATCGTCGCCTCCATTCCCATGGAGAGAGCCCCGTTCCCGATGATCAGAGCACTGTACACCTTATCCATATCCCCGCTATGGAGTATGATCGTCGCTCTTTCTGTCATTATCTTCACCCTTTAACTTTCTTGATGCGTATGTGCCAGATCTTACCCTCATCCTTGATGTCCACCAGTTCCTCCCCAAGAGACGCCACTGCCATCGGAATCTCCTTCTTTGACGCAGGATGATCTCCGGTGATCTCAATGATATCTCCAACAGCGGCTTTTCGCAACGCCTTCCTGGTCTCGACCAGAGGAGTGGGGCAGTTCTTGCCTAGGCAATCGACTTTGATCTCCGCCATTACATTCACCTTTTCGGACTATGTTATCTATTCTTATTTAACTATCGTTACATCATTTTATCAGAGGCTAAGAATTGATAAGCCTAAGTTAAGCGCAACTATTCATTGGTCATATCGGGATTTATAGACTTCTGCCTCGCGAAAACGTCACCTGACCCGGGATGTTCCCGGATCTGAACATAATAAAACAACATCATTCCGTTGCGGCAATCCCTATCCAGACGCATATTCGTTTAAATCGATGAAAACTGATACCTAATTGTGTCCACGGTCCTGACCATCGCAGGAACCGATTCGATCGGAGGGGCGGGTGTAGCAGCCGATCTCAAGGCCTTAGCATCGATGGATCTGCACGGTTGTTGCGTAATCACAGCGGTCACATCGCAGAACACGCAAAGAGTTTCAGAGATTCTGCCCATGCCGGCGAGGACCGTTGCTTCACAGCTCGATGCGATTTTCGATGATGTGAAGATCGATGCAGTCAAGACCGGCATGATATACTCTTCCGAGATTGCCGATGTGGTGGCTCGGAAATTAAGTAAGGAAGATGTGCCATTGGTCATCGACCCAGTGCTCTGCGCTGGAGTCGGTTCGTCCCTTTTCGGAGATAACCTCAAGGCGACGATGCTGGCCAAACTCTTCCCCCTAGCAACCTTGGTAACCCCGAATCGGATGGAGGCGGAGGAATTCGCCTCGATGAAGATAGAGAATGACCTCAGTTCTGAAGAGGCTGCCCGGGTCATTTCCGCCAGTGGTGCCGGCGCGGTTCTGATCAAGGGTGGACACTTCGAAGGCCCTATGGTAACGGACCTGCTGTTTCACAATGATGTACTTATCGAGTTCACATCCCCTAGGCTCCCGATCAAAGTACATGGGTCTGGATGCACACTTTCCTCTTACATAGCTGGTTACTTAGCCAAAGGGTTTGACCTTAGACATGCTGTGGCCGGTTCGAAAAGGAGAGTGCAGGATGCGATTGCCATGTCCACAAATCTGGGGAAGGGCATGGCTATCGTCAATCCCATGGCGACAAAACAGAAAGAGGCGATGCGCTACCCACGAATTGTATCTTTGTGCAAGGCGGTTGAGATCATAGAGTCACATCTTCCTACAACCTTCGTTCCTCAAACAGGGATGGACTTTGTCTATGCCCTTCCTAATCCACAGGATTTTTCCGAGATATGCGGTGTGGAAGGCATGATCCGCGCGGTCGATGACCGGCCAAAACGTGTCGGAGATATCGTCTTCGGGAACTCAAATTGGATATCCCGAATCATAATGTCTGTCAATATCAATCATCCAGAGGTGCTGGCTGGCCTTGAACTCAGATATTCCGAGGGGAACGAATTACTATTCCAAGACCGAGGAATGGAAATCATTGATGTCGAGACCGACGATTCCGGGAATGTTCGGCCGACCCGGAATAACGCCTCAAACCCCCCGTTCGTACAATTAGGTTTAGTACCAGATGCATTATTTAAGTTCGAAGGGATGGGAAAAGTGCCGAGGATCGGCATCATTGGCAAGGATCCCAACGAAGTGTTGAGAAAGATAGGTCCTTGTTTGGATGGGTGACGAGATGAGAATAGCGATGTTCACGGACAGTTATCTCCCGTCAAGGGACGGTGTGGTGACTTCCATACTTCTATCCAGGAAGAGCCTGGAGGCACTAGGCCACGAGGTCATCATCTTCGCCCCAGAGCCAAAGGATCCGAGACAGAAAGAGGAAGGGGTCTATTATTTCAAGGCAAAGAGCTTCAATTCCTACGAGGGCTACTCAATTCCGATGTTCCCCACCGATAAGTGCCATATCCTGAAGAAGCTGGACGTGGACATCATCCATGCGCAGGGGTTGCTTTTCATGGGGTTGCGTAGCATGTTCGCCGGAAGGACTCTAAAGCTGCCCGTCGTCGTCTCGTTCCATACCATGGTCACAGACGCGGCCAAGTTCTACAATTTCACACCTTTACCGAACTGGGTAGTGACCCGGCTTATGTGGACCTACCTGAAGGACCTACTGGAGCGGGCCGACTCGGTGATAGTCCCGACCAACGCGATCAAGACCGAATTGCAACAGTCCGTGAAGCGGATGAGGCACATCGAGGTCATCCCGACTGGCGTCGACACGGTGATGTTCAATCCTGGTAACGACGCCACCGCCATGCGGGCCAAGTACGGCCTCGACGGTGGAAAGGTCATTCTGACAGTGGGAAGAATCGCCTGGGAGAAAAACCTAGACCTGGTCCTGGAGGGGTTCAAGATACTCCATGACCGTGATCCCGAGACCAAGCTCATGATCGCCGGCGAGGGGCCAGCCAAGCTCCACACCAAGCAGAGAGCCATAGACCTGGGCATCCAGAACAGCACATTCTTCCCCGGGTTCGTCCCGGACGAAGACCTTCCCGGTCTTTACGCCGCAAGCGACGCCTTCACCATAGCCTCGAAGTTCGAGACTCAGGGACTGGTCGTGTTGGAAGCAATGGCCACCGGGAAACCGTGTAGCGGAATAAACTACCGGGCCATCGCCGAGATCATCACCAATAATGTAAACGGTTACACATTCTCGGAGAGCCCGGACAACTGGGCCTTGGCCACCCAAATGGCGCTTGAGTCCAATCACGATGTCTCGGTGAGGGCGAGGGCACGCGCCGAGGAGTATTCTTTGCAGGCCAGCGCGAAAAAGATGGTGGACCTGTATACGTACGCCATCGAGGCAAAGAAGAAGAGGATGGCCAAAGAGTCATAGACAAATGACCTTTCGACCGACTTTCATCCTGACGATCACGTCCCGAACGAAACGCTCTGCATAATGTAACGGTAACTGACGCCGTAAACGCTACTAACGAAAACCATATTAACGGACAGTAGTTCAACTTCCTGAATGTTCGATATCGGGCAGACCATATTCCAAGCACTCAAGCCACTTGGCATGGAAGGTCTCCTGATCTGCGTGTTCCTTTTGTTCTATATCGACGCCACTGTGTTTCCGACGCTTCCAGATCTGTTCGCTGTGGTCATCTTCATGGTAGACCCAACGGTACAATTCGCTCTCCTGATTCTGGCCACGCTAGCAGTTGGTGAGATACTTGGCATATCCACACTGTACTATGTGGTTAAGAACATCCGGATCCCTAAGCGGATACGGTCAGCAGCCGACCGATATTGCAACATGCTCCTCGTCAAGAATGAAAAGATTGTCCTCCTGAACCGTGTGGCGCCGGTACTGCCATACATGGGAGCTTTTGCGGCGATATGCCACTGGAACATCTGGAAGGTTCTTACTTACACATTCATCGGAGGGATGCTCAAGTATGGGACGATTCTTTCCATTAGCAGTCTGTTCTTTGCGTATATGTCCACGGGCATGGCAGAGACCGTGACAATGGTGTTGGTGATAAGCGTGATAGCAATAAGTCTGACCTTTTCCATTATGAAGCACAGGAAGGAAGGAAGGCCGCATGAAAGTGGTTGAGGTCAATGCCTTTCACTATCCTTATATGGGAGGGATAGAACATCGGGTCCACCATCTTTCCAGACGCCTCGGCAGGAATCATCAGGTCACCGTTCTCACCTCTCGGCTCCCCGGGACGCTTGAAAGAGAGAGAATGGATAATTATGACGTCGTGAGGCTGGAATCGAGATTCGTGAACCTCTACAACCCGCCCCACGTCAGCACACCGGGGATCCTCGAGGCGATCGAGGAATTAAAACCCGACATCGTTGATTTCCACTATCGCTGGTCAGGCACTTACAACCGGGCCGCTCGCAGCTATACGGGTGTCAAGGCGTTCACGTTCCACAACACGTTCGGAGAGGGAGTGGGCCTCCTACGACCGCTATCAATGATCAATGATGGGCTCTGGAAGAAATATCTCCTGCGATTCAAGACGATCATCTGCGTTAGTGAGTTCGTTAAAAACGACCTCATCGCCAGAGGATTTCAGCCAGAAAGACTGAAAGTAGTGCCGAGTTGCATCGAGATGCCGTCACCGAGGAACGACCCCGAAGGGGACTACATCCTCTTCGTCGGAAGACTGGTGGCCACGAAGGGCCTGCCGTACCTATTGGAGGCTATGAAGGAGGTTGACTCCAATCTGGTAATATGCGGTGATGGACCGGCCAGATCCAGCTTGGAAAGGATGACATCAAGGCTCGGTCTCGAGAACAGGGTTACATTCGAGGGAAGGGTGTCCGAAGAGAGGAAGGCCGACCTCTTCGCAAGATGTAAGATGCTGGTAATGCCCTCCCTCTTCGAATCCTTGGGGCTCGCGGCTGCCGAGGCCATGTCCTATGGAAAACCGGTCGTGGCATCGGACTCGGGCGGTCTGCCTGAAGTCGTGGGTAACGGCGGATTGATTGTCCCTTCAAAAAATCCCCAACAACTCGCCATGGCTATCGGCAGCTTGCTGCGGGACGATACCCTCAGACGCGATCTAGGGGCGAAGGCCAAGGTGAGGGCGGCCCAATATTCATGGGACTTGGCATCTGATAGGATCGAGAATATCTACACTACTCTAGTGACCGATGCAAAATAAAGAGAAAATAATGTTAAAAAGATAGTCCTGGTCACGCGATGGAGACCAGAGTTATGGTGAAGGTCAGCGTCTTGCCGATGAGTTCGGTGTTGGCATTCCTCCACGCGGTCCCGGCAGCGGTATTTACGTTGTCGAGGATGAAAGTCGTTCCGTTCTGGTCGACACCCTGGATCTTACCTGAGTCCGTATCGTTTATATCATTGACCAGGATGATCTGCCCAGCCTCTGAGACGGTGGTGTTCACGCTCGTCACCGTGATATTCCAGCCGGCCGCGTTCATGGTCGAGTTGTTGTATATGAGGTAGTTCTGACCTTGCAACGGCGCATTCTGTATCCGGACCATATCCGCGTCTGAGTTGGCGATGAGGACAATTACCGGCCACTTGTAGACCGGATCGGTGACCGTCATCCCTGCGACCGCTGTGACAGAGTATTTGGCCTTGAACTGAGCGAACGACATGTCTTCGTAGACGTTCTTGGTCTCCGTTAGGTTGAAGGTGGTGACCTTGCTCATGTCCAAATTCCCGTACGCCTCCGAGGGAGAAATGTCAACTGTCTTGGTCTCTCCCACTTTCATTCCGATGACCGCGTTATTGAAACCGGTGATCAATGTTCCTCCCCCAACGGTGAACGACAGCGGAGTGTAGGATGTGTTAGCTTGAAGAGTGAAGCTCAATGATTTCGGGATCGAGGCATTGTTGGCCACATTTAAAAGCGATGTATCGAAAACCCTTCCATCCGGAAGCTTACCTATGTAATTGACATTGACCGTGTCCCCGTTCACGACAGTGCGGTTCTTCTGGTTCGTTGCGTCCTGGTTTCCCTGGTAAAGTACTATGGCGAGAGTGCTTGCACTCAGCAGGACGAGCACGACGATGATGATCAGCGCCGTCTTTGCCAGACCGCCAGTGTCATTCTTCAACTTCTTCGGGAACATAGTGATTACAGGGCACGCAATCTATTCTCTGCACTTAAACCTTATCGTTATTGCTGGCTATAGTAAATGGACTCTTCATGTATGGTAAGTATTGCCAGTTCTGGGATAGGCAAGAACAATGCTCTTGCCTGAGCAAGTCGCCTAAGGATGATGGACGGATATTTTTGTCTCATTAACCCCAGCCAGTTCCATAAAAATCAGATTAATATCGGCGATGGCGGACATTCTTTTTATATCACACGGGTGTTTATTGGCTCAAGTTAATAATGGCGATAAAATGAGGACCCTTTACATTCACGCCGATTACATGGAGTACGAGACAAAGAAACCGACTCCAGTGGCCGAGAAGATTCCAGATGATCAGCACAAGGGACGGTCAGAGGAAGTGCTGGTCGCATTCACTACAGTGGAGAAACAGGACCAGGAGGACCCGGACCAGGTGGCCGAACTGGCGGTAAAGAACATTCTCGAGATCTTGACCAAGGTCAAGGCAGAAAGGGTTATGCTTTATCCATATGCCCATCTTTCATCGGAGCTTTCGAATCCAGAGACAGGAAAGAAGATGCTCCGGACGATGGAGTCATTGCTGAAGGACAAAGGAGTAGAAGTGTCCCGGGCGCCATTCGGTTGGTACAAGGCATTCAAAATAAGCTGCAAGGGACACCCACTATCTGAGCTCTCAAGGGAGATCAGAATAGCCCCCAAGAAATTGGAATCGGTGGAGCAAATCGACCCTGTGGCCTTGTTGAAGCAAATCTCCAAGACGAAACTTAGCAAGGACAACCTGAAGGATAACGATCATCGTATCCTGGGCCAAAAATTGGACCTGTTCAGCTTCTACGATGTGGCGCCAGGAATGGTATTCTGGCATCCCAAAGGCCTGGTCATCAGGAACGCCCTGATCGATTTCTGGAGGGAAGAACACCGTAAGGCGGGTTACCAGGAGATCAAGACGCCCCAGGTCATGAGCGACATCCTGTGGAAGGTATCGGGACATTGGGAACACTATAAGGACAATATCTTCCTCACCAGCTACGACGATCGGCAATTCTGCGCCAAACCGATGAATTGCCCAGGAGGCATATTGGTTTTCAACAGCAGGGAGAGGAGCTACAGGGAACTTCCGATGAGGATGTCGGAACTCGGTGAGGTCCACCGGGTAGAACTGTCTGGAGTACTGTCCGGATTGTTCCGTGTGATCCAGTTCACACAAGACGATGCGCACATCTATTGCATGGAAGAGCAGTTGGAGAATGAGATCAACAGTATCATCAACCTCATCGATAAGTTCTACAAGCTGTTCGGTTTCGAATACCGCATGGAGCTTTCCACAAAACCGGACAACTCAATGGGAGACCCGGTATTATGGGAAAAGGCTGAAAGCACCCTGAAGAGAGTGCTGGATGGCAGGAACGTCAAGTACGAGATAAACGCCGGGGACGGAGCTTTCTACGGCCCGAAGATCGACTTCAAGATCAGGGACTCGCTCAACCGGGAGTGGCAGACCGCGACCATACAGCTGGACTTCCAGATGCCGGAGAGATTCCAGATAAAGTATGCCGGCGATGACGGGAAGCTGCACGCCCCGATCATGCTGCACCGGACCGTTTACGGCTCGCTGGAGCGGTTCATTGGCATCCTGCTGGAGCACCTAAACGGCAACCTGCCCGTCTGGCTGGCACCGGTCCAGGTTCGTGTGATCGCGTTCAAGGATGACAACGCAAAGGCCGCGGAAGCCGTATACCACAGGTTGTTCGATCTAGGATACCGGGTCGAACTGGACCTGAGCGTCGGAACAGTGGAAGGCAAGATTAGGGATGCCGAGATGCAGAAAGTCCCCTATATCATCGTGATGGGAGACAAAGAGGAACAGTCGAACACTTTGGCTATTAGGCGCCACGGGGCCAAGGGAGCCAAGTTCGGCGTCAAACTGGATGATTTCGAGAAGCAGCTCAACGAAGAATGTCGCCTTAGACAGTTCTCATAAATCCTTTTTCCTTTTTCTTCCCCCTTCATCTAAAAACAGAGATCTTGTCAAATGGAATTGGAATGCTTTGGCTTTGGAATTATTGCGGAAAGGGAATGAATGATATCGGCCCAGCACTCGTAAGGGCTCTGGTCGCCACATCGACTTGGATGACGAAATAATCACATTGTAATAGAATTTAAAAGATGTCGTGGGAATGTATCTGGAATCCGAAAAACGAGGGATTCCATTACAAACACGATGGAAAAAGAAACGAAGGTATTTTTTTCCTTTTTCTGTCCACAGTTCCGTACTAATAATCTTTCTTCCAAGCATACCTTTTAACGCAGTTCGACCAGGTTTGTGCTGAAGTAGGATGGAGTAATGAAGCTGACGAGTGTCGACGTTCCGTATGCCGGAACGATGGTGACAGATGCAGGTGTAGAGTAAATCAAGGTTAACCCGGTAATGGTCACAGTGACCAGGTCACCCTGATTGACAACGTGCTCACTGGTGGTCCAAGTCGTCGTTGTGCCAGTCGTGTTAGCCGAATACGATGTTCCCCCGACTGCTCCTCCGTGGGCGACAGCGCTCCCAGCAACAAAACTCAACATCTGATCGATTGACCCGCTGACAAACATAATTGAAACCTTATCCATATTGATGTCCGGACTGCCAGCCTGCAATCTCATCTGAATGACGAGGTCGGATATCGACGAAAAGTCCGACTTCACGATGCCGGTAACGTCCTGAACAACAAATCCTGAAGCGATATTATTAATCGCCTGGTCGCCTGTATTCTGGGCTTGTTCCCTCACCTTGTTGGCGGTGCCAATCAGTACTGAGGCGGCAACTGCCGAAACAAGGATCATGGCAATGAAAATGATCATTGTGCCGATACCCATTTCTCCACTTCTGTTCCGCTTCAACCAGACCTTTTTCATGATTTTCACCGATTGTTTCGATGACTGCTGCGAGCACAACTGGTGCGACGCAGCGTTCTTTCTTCAATATCAGTTACTGGGGAGGGGCATATATGAACCAGGTAGTGCAGATTGTCGTTATCGATATTGAGAATTGGACCCCCTTTGGAAACGCTGGCCATGGACAGGATGAATTGAATTATACATTATCCATAGCGGCAATAGGGAATAGAAAGGACCTTTTGAAAATCAAGAATAAAGGAAAGATGAATGTGTTTATGAAAGGGATCGGTGCGGAGCGTTTCATCCGCGCTGTATCGCCGCAACCACGGCGTCGCCCATCTCGCTGGTCGTCGCCTTACCACCCAGGTCCTGGGTATAGACGCCTTGGTCCAGGGCGGTCCTTACTGCCTTGTTGATGACATCTCCCAGGTCCCTGCGGCCCAGGTTGTCCATCATCAATTTCGCGGCCAGAATGGTTGCTATCGGATTAATCCGGTTCATGCCCTTGTACTTCGGGGCGCTACCGTGCACCGGTTCGAACATGGAAATCCCTTTGGGGTTGATATTGCCGCCAGGGGCCAGACCTAGTCCGCCAGTGACTTCCGCCAGCAGGTCGGTGATGATATCCCCGAACATGTTGGGTGCAGCGACCACGCGGAACTTGTCCGGATTCTTTACCAATGCCATGGTCATGGCGTCCACGTACATGTAGTTCAATTCTACGTTGGCCTGCTTGCACTTCTCCGCCCATACGTCCCTCCACAATCCGTAGATATTACTGCAGACGTTCGCCTTGTCGATCACGGTGATCTTCTTTTCCCTGATCAATTTGACATAAGTGAGCGAGAAGTCGGCGAACCGCTCGATGTTCTTGCGGGACATCATGCCGATCTCGAAGGCGAACTCGTCCCTGGCGTCCGCGTCGGCCTGCAGTTGGACCCTCATATCGTAAAGGTTCCGCTTGATCTGCAGGTTCAGCTTCCCATGCCCTTCCTGGACCCTGCCTCCGGCACCAACGTAGTAATCCTCGGTGTTCTCCCGGAAAACATCGATATTGAAGTCCATGTCCCTTTTCAGCCGGCCGAACGGCTTCCACATGGGGGCGGGCCGGTGGTTGATGAACTGGTCGAACTGGAAGCGCAACGCCAGGAGGATTCCCTTCTCCAGCACGCCCGGCTTGACACGGTCGTCCCCGACAGCGCCCAGGTAAATGGTGTCGAACTTCTTCAGCCGCTCCACATCCTCGGCGGTGAGCAGCTTTCCAGTGCGGAGGTACCGCTCGGAGTTGATGTCCATTTCCTGGAAATCGAATTGCACCGAGTAATTCTCGGATAGCGTTCGCAGAACCTTCATTCCCTCGTTCACTACCTCAGGTCCGATGCCGTCTCCCGGTAGGACAGCTACTTTGAACATCTCTTTTCCTCCTTGATCTTGGCCATCAGGCCGCCTTTCTCGATCAGATCCTGCACGAATGGTGGGAAAGGATCGAACTTCCATTCCTTCTTTTGAGTCTCATTCTTTATGGTCCCGCGGTCGAAATCGACCGAAAGGATGTCCCCTTCCAGTGCCTCGATCTTGCACTGGACCGGGAGCAGGCCGACATTGATCGAGTTTCTATAGAAGATCCTCGCATAGCTCTCGGCCACGACACAGGAAATCCCCATCTGGAGCAGCGCTCGGGGAGCATGCTCTCGGCTCGAGCCGCTGCCGAAGTTACGTCCAGCCACAATGACATCGCCCTTCTTCACCTTTTGTGCCATGCCTGGCCTAACCTTCTCGAATGCGAACGTTCCCAGCCTTTCGTTGTTGTCGCTGGTCAGCCGTTCTGCCGGAATTATCTGGTCGGTATCCACGTGATCCCCGAACAGCCAGACCTTACCTTTAACCTTCTGCATATGGTTCACTCATCCTTGATGTCCTGGGGCAGAGATATCTTTCCCGTGACGGCGCTGGCCGCAACGACCGCGGGCCCGGCCAGATAGACCTCTGACTCCTTGTGTCCCATGCGGCCGATGAAGTTACGATTGGTGGTACTGACACATTTCTCGCCCTTTGCCAGAACGCCCATGTGCCCGCCGAGACAGGCGGCGCATGTCGGTCCGGAAACAAAGGCCCCAGCGTCTACGAACACTTTCAGCAGGCCTTCTTCCATCGCCTGTTTGAAGATCTTGACGCTCGCCGGAACTACTATCATCCGGACGCCGTCCCTAACCTTCCTTCCCTTGATGATCTCGGCTGCGATCCTTAGGTCCTCGATCCTGCCGTTCGTGCACGAGCCCAGGAAAGCCTGGTCGATCTCCACGTCGACATCCTTTACCATTCTCCCGTTGGAGGGGAGATGCGGCAGGGCGACCATTGGTTCCAGCTTCGATAGGTCGTACTCCAATGTCTGGGAATATTTCGCTCCATCATCGGCATAGACCGCCTTGAACCCTTCCCGGCGTGTCGCCTTCATGAACGCGATGGTGGCCGCATCGCAGGGGAATATTCCCGCTTTTCCACCGGCCTCAATGGCCATGTTGCATATCGTCATACGGTCCGAGACGCTGACCGCTGAGATCCCCGAACCGCCGAACTCCAGCGTCTTGTACGTTGCGCCATCGACTCCTATGTCGGATATTATCTTCAGTATCAGGTCCTTTCCCCCGACATACTTGTTGAAGCGCCCCTTGAGCAGGATGTGCAGCGATTCCGGTACCTTGAACCACAATTTGCCGGTGGCGAACACGGCCGCTGCCTCGCTCGACCCCACCCCAGTGGAGAACGCGTTAAGCGCTCCGTAGGTGCAGGTGTGGGAGTCAGCCCCTACGATCAATCTACATGGTGCCGCGAAACCCTCGTCGATCATCACCTGGTGGCAGACACCGCCGCGGCCGACCTCATAATAGTTATCTATCTTCCATCTCTTGGCGAACTCACGCATCTCCTTGGCCTGTTGGGCCGAGGCGATATCCTTGTTCGGCACGAAATGGTCCGGTATCAGGACTATCTTTTCCCGCATGGGCTCGCACTCCAGGCCCTCGAACTCCTGGAAGGCCAGCGGGCCCGTGACGTCGTTGACCATGACATAGTCCACGTTCGCCACCACTATCTCACCGGCGTGGGCGTCCACGCCGGACTTCAAGGACATTATCTTCTCTGAAATGGTCTTCGGATCCTTATCGCTCATTCTTGTTCCTCCATCATGCGCCCTTTCGGGCATAAAGCCGGTCGACGGCCTCCATTGTGGCCTCGACCGACGTAAGGACGATGTCAGTGCCGATGCTCTTTCCCACGGACATGACGCTGCCTTCGCCGTTCATTCTCAGCTTCACCGTCACCTCGCACAGGGAATCGCTCCCGCCAGTTATGGCGCTCAGGCGATATTCGACCAGGGTCAGCTTGTCGCTCACGGCGCTCTTGATGGCGTTCAGGGCCGCATCCACCGGCCCGATGCCGATGTTGGAGCTTCGACGAACATCCCCATCGATGTCGATCACGACCGTCGACGTGGGTGTGATGTTCATCCCGGTAAGCACGGTGAACTCTTTGAGCTTTATCTTATGCTCACCTCTTCCAGATTGCCCGAGAATATGCGATGCCAGCGCCACCAGTTCAGCATCGTCAACGCCCTTGCCGCTCTCGGCCAGCTTCTTGACCTTCTCGACCACCTCTCCGACCTGCTCATCGGTGATGTCGATCCCATACTCGTGAAGCTTCTGTTTGATCGAATGCGCCCCGCTGTGCTTGCCCAGCACGATGGTGCGCTGCATCCCGACCAGTTCCGGGCAGAACGCCTCGTACGTGGACGGGTCCTTCAGCACTCCATGAACGTGTATCCCAGATTCGTGAGAGAAAGCGTTGTTGCCTACGATCGGCTTGTTGTCCGGAATCGGTATGCCAGTCATCCGAGACACTAGCTTTGACGTATAGCCGATGCGCTTGGTATCCACGTTGGTACGGATATTGTAGAACGCCATCAATCCGAGCACTACCTCCTCGAGGGAAGCATTCCCTGCCCTTTCGCCCAGACCATTGACGCACACGTGCACCTGACTAGCACCCTGCCTGACAGCTGACAGCGAGTTCGCCACTGCCAGGCCGAAATCGTTGTGACAATGAGTAGCCAGGGGTACATGTGTGAACTTCATGACCTCAGCGACCAGGACCTCCATCGCGGCGGGGGACATCGTGCCTACGGTGTCCGGTAGGTTGATCTTGTCCGCACCTGCATCCTGCACCGCGGTGTGCATCTGCTTGAGGAATTCCAGGCTGGTCCTCGTCCCATCCTCACATGACATTTCTACGGTAAGACCGTGGGACTTAGCGTACTCAACTGTCTCCACAGCCTTGGCCAGGACCTGCTCGCGGGTCATCTTTAACTTGTATTTCAGGTGGATGTCCGAAGTGGCGATGAACGTGTGCACGTAGTCAAGCCCGCAGTCCAGGACCGCATCGATGTCCGTCTTTGTCGATCTGGCCAGACCACATACGCGGGCGTTCAGCTTCAGGTCCACGATCTTCCGGATCGCATCCCGTTCACCGGATGAAGTGATGGGAAACCCAGCCTCTATCACGTCCACTCCCAGGTCGTTCAGGGCCATGGCGATCTTTACCTTGTCCTCGACCGAGAGCGCTATTCCCGGCGTTTGCTCCCCGTCCCGTAGAGTGGTATCGAATATCAGGACCTTCTTCGGCAACGAACTGGATATGGCAAAGCTATTGAACTGGCTGGTATGGATACTATCCCTGCAATTCTCGATGTTTTCCGAGTTCTGACTATCGTTCGTTCGAAGGTCGTCCATTAAAACCACCTCTGAAGGCTAGGGTCGCAGCGATGAGTCGCACTAGAGACGCAAAAGACAGTGGATACTGTTTTGAATAGCGCCCATTACCGTTCCTTGCCTTACTGGTTAAGCAGTAACTTACATATTATATATAATCCTTGCCAAACCGATTCAAACATAATATATCGACCCGCCGTTCCGTTAGAAAACTAAAGATAATTCCAGAAAATTGTTGGCCAGTATCCTTTGTAATGGCGCAACAATATTGAGATAAGATAACGCATCTAAATAGGATTGCAGGTCATCCTTCTATCATCTGCGGGTCATGGAAAGAATGCTGGGCCGTGAAATCTCAAAAGACCAATAAAGTATTACCTTAAACACCCCTCTTATCTCCCCATATCAGCTTATGCAGCTGGGGCAAGACCCTTACGTTGAGCTTCTTCTTGAGCACAAAATCAGCCACCGGTTCGAGGTCCAGACCTCCAACGGGTGTGAAGATGACCGTGCACTCTACCTTGTTTTCCTTAAGGACTTTGGCTGCATACATCATGTCATCCCGGTCAGCCACAACGAACTTCAATTGATCGATGGGCGAAAGGAGTTCCAGATTGGTAAGGTCCATCTGATCCGCCATGCCTGAAGAGGGGCATTTGATGTCCATACTGATCAGCATGTTCATCGAACATGGGAGGTTCTCGAGCGACATCGAACCGTTCGTTTCCACAGAGACGTGGTAGCCAGCCTTGAGCAGCTCGTCGACGAGTTTCACAGATTCTTTCTGGTAAAGGGGCTCTCCGCCGGTCACACACACATAGTGGAGCTCGAAGGCCTTGACCTTGTCCAGTATCTCTGGCACGGTCATCTCGTCACCTTCCTTCTTGGAATAGGGAGTGTCACACCAAGCGCATTCCAGGTTACATCCAGTGGTGCGTACGAACACCGTGGGAGTGCCTATCAGTGTGCCTTCGCCCTGGAGCGATCGAAAAATCTCGCATATCTTCATGGTCAATCACTCGTAGATGATCTCGTCCTTGTATCCAGCATCCTCAAAACCCTTGAGCCTCAGAAGGCATGAATCACATCTGCCGCAAGCCTTTGTCCCGCCCTGATAGCAGCTCCAAGTCAGCTCCAGGGGCGCTTTTAACTTCTTGCCCAGACGGACGATGTCCGCTTTGGTGAAACGCAAAATGGGATGCTCGATCGCGATCGGAGCGCCTTCCACGCCAGCCTTAGTCCCCACCTTGAGGACCTTCTCGAAAGCGCGGAAGAACTCCGGCCGACAATCTGGATATCCGGAATAATCTATGGCGTTGGCTCCGATGAATATCTTGTCAGCATCCACGCTCTCCGCCAGGCCGGCCGCGATGCTCAGGAAGATTATGTTGCGTGCCGGGACGTAGGTTATCGGAATATCGTCACCGATGTCCGCGGTCGAACCTCTCTCCGGGACGGCTATGTCGTTCCTCGTTAGGGCGCTGCGGAAGCTGCCCAGGTCAAGGTCCATGACCACATGGGTCTTGAGACCGTAGTGCTTGACCACAGCCTTCGCCGCTTCCAATTCCCGAATGTGCCGCTGACCATACCTGATGGTCATTGGTACGACTTCATATCCTTCCGAAAGGGCATATGCCAACGTTACCGTTGAATCGAGCCCGCCGGACAACAATGAGACAGCTTTCATTTGAGATCACCGGAAATCATGTGTGGACCATGCGCTCTGCCCAAGTTCCTCGTCTATACCCACTTCCAGGCGGGAAACGTTCTCGGGAAAATCCACTTGATCCAACAAACGCAATAGGAACAAACGCGACAATTCTTCCGCGCTCGACTCTTCCGTGTCCAGGAGGACCACGTCCTCCGCAGGGAACACATATCTTTTACTGTCCGCCTTGACGAAGATCTCCTCACCGACTGAAACGGTTATTTTCTTCGAGTTAGCCGGGATTAAGACCCGGTGGTCCAGATCGTCGGCAAGGTCGCGGAGCGCCTTTTTCAAGGGGACGAAGTCCATTATCATCCCGTGATCGCCTATCGAGCCGTGCAACTTGATGCTGACCACATAAGAGTGACCGTGGAGCCGACCGCACTTCTCGTGGCCAGCGATGAAATGGCAAGCGGAGAACTTGACCCCCGCGTATTCCCCATCGATCTCGAGACGCATATTATCCATTCTCTATTCTCTCCTTGCCTATTAGCCTTTTCTTGACGGCGGGTTCCCGCCAGGGTGTCCTTCGGGATGTCCCCGCTTGACCGAAGGATCGCCTAATAAGGCAGATGCCAGTGCTATGGAATCAACGAACGATACCTTTGCTCGGGAAGTGTCGATGAATACCTTGTCCAGATTGACTATGGGCGCTCCCATAGACCTTCCCCCATCGACCAGGTGCATGGTCCTGAATATCAGATTGCCAGATATGCCGTCTGGTGCGATAAGGAAGTTCTTGGTCTTAACCGCCTCCTCGATCAGGATCTCACAATGAACGACATCAAGACCCTGTGCCATTCCTATCCTGGCGACCTCCTCCGCGTCATTTATTGAACGATCTACGATCGGCGATCTTCCTCTGTCCGATAACCTGCCACCGGACATTATCCCGATCGCTGGGGTCACGCCCATCTTTCGGATCATCTTGGAGCCGAGCTGCATGATCTCGACCTTCTGCTCGACAGTCCAACCTTCGTCCACACCGACCGGTGCCAGAAAGAATATCGGGCCTCCACGAGGCTGCATCAAAGCCACGCGCAGCACGTGATCCAGACCAAACGCCTTCTTCACCGCAGACATGGCGTCCTTGGAATCCAAGGTGCCCCTGACTGCAGCATCGATCTTCCCGTTCTTCAGCGCCGACACGAGCTCTTCGGCATCGCCGAACATTGCGGTAACTCCGTACTTGCTCGCATTCGCTATCGTGACACTGGATTCGACATTCTCTTCGCTGGACCCTACGCCAATACCGATCTTTCGCTCGGTGCTCTTGGCGACTTTGAAAATGAGCTCAGGACTGACCATGACGAAGACCGATGGACCTGACACTATTCGATTTTTTGGTATAGTACGAAAAAAGAAGTTGACTCATGTAGGCATCCACCCAATGGCGCCATAACCATCAACTGGACAAACATCGTGAATTCGCCGGGAACTAGTTGGGGCGATCAGACCATCGGAAGTCGCGAAGCAAGTTCGACCATTTCCTTAAATTGTGCTGAAACCGAATCAAGAAATGGTTGATTGATCATCTGGCATGCGATTCAACCGTAAGGCATTGTGCCTATTCATGTGTGCAGCGACCTAAACACATTCATCCCAAGATCGTGTCCATGCGGTATTGCTCCCAGGACCTTTCGCCCAGAACGATTTCGAGCTCCACCGGTGTGATGATGGGTTTTGGATAGCGCAGGTAATCGTCAATCGCCAGCCGTGGGCAAGCGGTGGAGACGTAGACGTCGGCGTGGTACGGCATAAGATTGTCGGGACGGACCTCGTTCATGATGACGATATCTGAACCGAGACCCTTGGCCCGGAGCTTGTCGTTGATATCCAGTGCCATCGATGATCGGTTCTGGCCCGGTTTGGACGAAACAATAATCAGGAAATCCTTCGCATCGCGACACCGGGCAATGGCCCCGTGACGCTGCCGGAGGACCTTCTCCTTCAGTCCCTCCAGCTCCCTGACCTCATTCATGACCGGATCAAGAACTATTACCTGCTTATTGGTCTCAATTGCCACCTCTAGGGGGTGGAAATTTCCGCTGCCGATGTAGACATACTGCTCCACTTCATGGTCGATATTCGTTGCAGCGGTCACATTGCAACCGAGCACCTGCCCTTCTCGTTTGAGGCGGCTGTCCCCCATGCCGACTTTGACGGTTTTGCCGTGATCGATGAGCCACTTCGTCGCTTCCGGGACCTGCCGCAGATGCTGGATAGTGGTGAAGATGCCTATCCTGTCCTTCAGATTTGGCGCGGCCTTCTCCAGCAGATCAGAGACATTGAAGTCGAAGCCGACCTCGATGAAAAGCACCCGGTCACCGGTGTTTATGGATGGTATCTCAGCATGGCCGATGTGGACCAGGACATCACCGAAGTTTCTAAAATCGGAATAGATATCGCATGCGCCATAGCACGGGTCGCCGAGGATCAGACACCTGGTCTTGGTCCTTGATTCTATCTCAGATGCGATCTGCTGGGCATGGACCTTCAATCCCTCTGGCATCTGGAGAACTACCGTCCTTGCGCCCTTTCGGGTCACGAACTTCGCGATGTCGTCAAAATGAAAATCGTACATAGGGCGCCCCTGTTTAGAAAAAGGAGCACCCATTAAAAAGTTTAATGGATGATCTCGCCGTTCTGCTCGATCATCATGTAGGTCGGTGTGGGCAACTTAATCGAAGCGCTCCACAAAGCATCCTTGGCGAAGTTGAGCGAGGATAATGGGACCCTAACGATCATTAGTATATCGCCGGCTTGTACCCGGGCTGCGGTACCGACCGCCTTCCCGAATGCCGCCCTCATACCGCTCGAGACACGGTCCGCACCTGCCCCGGTAGCGAGCTTGTTCTCACGGAGCACGTGGTGCGGGTACGGTCTTATTTTTAGATGGTAACCGGTGGCACCAGCATTCTTGGCCAACAACCTGTTCGCCGAGATACGGGCTGCCTCTAGAGCAGTGTGCCTGATCTGGCAGGGCTCCTTGGCCTTCAATTGGATCGTAACTGCGAAGTCACCGTTCGGGACTCCCAAGTCATAGGTATTGATACGGTTGGCAGGAACTCCACCCATGTATTCCCTGCGGCAGTATGCCTGACCTCTTATCTGACGGTACATCCTTCCGGGCTTGCGTGCCATGATTGATCACCTAAATACAGTAATAACGACGGGAAGGCTAGATTAGTGTTTTCCTATATAAGATTGATGTAATAGCGACATGCCAGTTGACCGACGCGATCCGATCCTGGGGCATGCCCAGCATGTTGGACGGATTGTGAGATTCATCGCAACATCATTATCCTTGCGATAACGAATCATGTCCATATGGAGACCGTCCTGATAATCGGTGGGGTTGACCTGCTTCCCCGGATCGAAACCCTCTGGTGCGAGCTCAGGGACCTTCATTCATCTAGATCCGCCCATTTCTCTGACATGGTACGTGACATGGAGTTCGAATCAAGAAGATTGGGATTACAGCAGAAGTCCGAGGGAGGCCATATATTGGTCCAGATTGTGACCCTGGCCGGGACGTCGGAACAAAAGGACGTGGGATATTGCGTTTCCACTGTAGGTCTCGATGGAGTAGCCGAGATCGATTCCATCTTCGTTTTGGAAGGATTCAGAGGCAAGGGATTGGGGAGCAAGCTCATCCAGGGCGCCTTGGATTGGATCGACGAGCACGATGTCAAGGAAGTGCGCACCTCGGTCCTTTGGGGGAATGAGGGGGTACTTCCGTTCTACCAGCACCATGGAATGTACCCGAGGAGCATCGTCCTGCTAAGGAAATAACTAGTCGTTGCGGGGAAAGCTATTTTATCGATATATACTTTCGAGACGTTCGGAAGTAGCATATTGGCAAAGAGACGCATAAGCAACAAAGAAGTGAAAGGTATCGCAAAGAGACGCATGACGATCCTCATGTCCCTTGCCCATGTGGCGGCGATCAACGGAAATATTCCGCGAGGCAGACGCTATGTCGAGCTCGCCAGAAAGATCGCTTTGCGCTCGAACGTACCGATGCCGAGTAACGAACTATGGTGCAAAGAGTGTTACATGCCGCTCATCCCTGGACGCAATTGCCGCATTCGCCTGCGCGACCAGCGTATCATCGTTCATTGCCTCGGGTGCAATCATATAAGGCGAATGCCATACATCCGAGAGAAAAAGGAGACCAAGCGATGCCCAAGCGCACCATGAAGGAGATAAAGCGAATAGGCGCGGACCTAAGGCCGACGATCCATGTCGGCAAGGACGGGATCACGGACAGCCTGATAGAGGAGGTCAAGCTCCAGGTGAAGACCAGGAAGGTCGTGAAGATCAGATTGCTGCCCGCTTCCGGGGATGGGAAGGATGTCACCGCAAAGGAGATATCGGAACGGTCCGGCACTGTCCTGGTGGATGTTCGGGGCTCGATCGTTCTGCTTACCCAGCAGGATTTCCTCGACGGTAAAGGTTACATAGACCTCTAGGAAGGATTTAGATGTTGGACGTATCGGTCATCAGGGAGAATCCCGATAGGATAAGGGAGATGCTGAAGAACAGGAACTATCCAGAAGAGTTGCTCAACAAATTCCTGGAAATAGACAATGAATGGAGGGTGCTGGTCGACGAGTCCAACCAATTGAAACGAAAGCGGAACGAAGCATCCCACCAGATCCCGAAGCTCAAGGGAGAAGAAAAGAATCGTCTGGTCAAGGAGATGAAGGAAGTCGCGACCAGGATCAATGAGATTGACATCAAGGTCACTGAACTGGAGAATGCCCGAAACGAGGTGGTTCTCCTTATCCCCAATATACCTGACGCCACAGTGCCGATCGGTGCCTGCTACGATAATAACTGTTGTGTTAAGACCTACGGTAAGGAACGAAAATTCGACTTCGCCATAAAAGAACATATCCAGATCGGAGTGGATCTGGATATTATCGACTTTGACCGAGGCACCAAGATCGCCGGAAGTGGTTTCTATGTGCTTAAGGGCGACGGGGCTCGGCTGGAAAGGGCGCTAGTCAACTACATGCTGGACCTTCATCATGAGCAAGGATACAAGGAAATATTCCCACCCGTGGTCATCAACCGGAACGCCGTCATCGGTACCGGCCAGTACCCTAAGATGGCGGACGACATGTACTGGTGCGAAAGGGACGACCTGTGGCTTAACCCGACCGCAGAAGTGCCGGTCACCAACATGTTGCAGGACGAGATCCTAGAGAAGGACCAGCTGCCCATCTATTATACCGCCTATCTGCCATCTTTCAGGCGCGAGGCTGGCCGCCATGCGGAAATGAAAGGGATCATCCGTGTACATGAGTTCAACAAGGTGGAGCTGGTCAAGTTCGTGCATCCGCAAGGATCATACGCCGAACTGGAGAAGCTCCTGTTGGACGCCGAGGCTGTCCTGGCCGGACTGGATTTGCCTTACCGGGTGCTGTTGTTATGCACCGGCGATATGGGTTTCGCTTCGGCCAAGACGTACGATATCGAAGCGCATGCGCCGGGAACGCAGAAGTGGCTGGAATGTTCATCATGCAGCTGTTTCACCGATTTCCAGGCTCGGCGGGCCAGGATCAAGTTCCGTCCAGAACCTCACCTGAAGAGCGAGTTCGTGCACACGCTGAATGGATCGGGCGTCGCGCTCCCGAGAACAATGGTCTCGGTCCTGGAGAACAACCAGCGGAAGGACGGCACCATCGCGATCCCGAACGTTCTTCGCAAATATATGCAAGGCCAGGAACTCATTGAGTGACCGGAATAAAACCCTTTCCAATCCAATTTCCTAAATTCCTATTAGCCTCGGTTATTCTGTTCTATGCTTAATTCAGTCTTTGATATAAAAATATGGAAATCAACAAATGGTCTGACCGGTATTGGACCGATAGTGTATCAAGAACTTTAAAAATAAGAGATAAAAAATGTTTGGGAAAAAGTGATTTACTTCTTACCCTTTGCCTTCTTGACGGCCGGCTTTTTCGCTGGCTTCTGTGATGGCTTAGTTGCCTTTGCTCCCGGCTTCACAGCGGGCTTGGCTGCCTTCTTCGGCTTCTCCTCTGCGACCTCGACCTCCTCGACAGCGCATCCCTCAAGCTCGCCCTCGTCGACATAACCGAGGAAATCGAACATGTCCTCCTCGAGCGCCTTCAGGACCTCTATGGCGTCCTCTTTCTTTCCCTCTTCCAGCATGTCTATTGCCTGGGATAGAACGTCGAGCATGTCTTCCATCGAGCAGTCCAGAATATCGAATATCTCAGGGAACGAGAGTTCCATGTTCTCTTCTTCCTTTGCCATATGATTCACCTTGTTTGGAATAGTGACCACACTATAATTAATATCTCCCTAGCGAGGACACCCGACCCCATGCCAGTCCCTCGCACGAAGGAACCGACAACCGATTTAATAAACTCGATGGCGATTCTGATTTCATGCCACATCAGTTCGAGGCTGGAAACAGGGAAATGCTAAAGGGGTTACATAGGCGAGAGATCCAGCCGGCCGAAGAGATACTGGAAAGAGCGGCGCCCCACCAAGATGAGGTCTGCGCTGATCTAGGAGCGGGAACTGGTTACATTTCTATCCCACTGTCACGCGAGGTCAAAGCCGTGATCGCTCTCGACTCCCAGCGAGAGATGCTCGATTCGTTGAAGACCGCGATCGAACCAGGCCATGCTGGCGACATATGGCCCATTATCGGGGAACTACCAGAACTGCCTTTCGCGGACAGCTCGATTGACAGGATATTCATCGTGAACGTACTCCACGAGTTCGAGGACCGGAACCGCCTGGTGCAAGAGATAACAAGGGTCCTTCGAGAAGGGGGTCGGGTAAGCCTGGTCGATTTCCAGAAAAAGCGGACCAGCTTCGGACCTCCGATAAACGAGAGGATCGGCATCGAGGAGGTCGAAAGCATCTTCGATGGATTCACATCATTGGAGAGCTGGAGTTTCGAAGAATTCTACCAGTTTGAGTTGATGAGGGACTGATCACTCGAACAGAGCCTCGTGACCGGCGGCGTGGAAGGCGTCCTGGATGTGGAAGATCAGTTCAGACCTTAGTTGCCTCGCCTTGAGGCTTTCCTCGACGAGTGCTCTAACCTCATAATGGATTGTGCTTCCCTCGATGCCGACGGCGATGATCTCTGCGCTTGCATCCTTCATAATCCCCTGAACGTTTCCAACCGCTTCATGGATTAACCTCTCCACGTCGGTGTGGGAAATGGAGAAGTCCACCTGAATTCGGACCGTGATGGCACGTGCGACGGACCTTGAATAGTTGAATATCTTCCCCTCAATGACCATGATGTTGGGGAAGTCCACAAAATCGCCTTCCATGGTCTTCACCTCGGTGAACATCAAGTCTTTCTGGATCACGTCGCACTCCATGTCGCCGCCGATGTTGATTCGGTCACCGACCTCGAAAGCGCTTGAATCCATTATCGCCAGTCCGGCGAAGATGTTTCGAATAGTGGAATAGGAAAGGCCTACGAACACCATTATGAATGCCAATATGAGGATGACCAGGATCAATCCTATCTCTGCGAGATTGAACAGCGAAAATATCGAGAAGACTATGGTCAACAGGGCGATGGTCCAGAGCGCATAACCGATGACCGCTCGGAACAGGTCGATGACCTGAGGGTTGAACTTCTTAGTGCGGTATTTGAAATCCTCCATGACCTCTCCGATCAAGCGCAGGAGCAGGAATATCGCTACTATGATGACAATGATGGTGCCAATGACCGCCCCATTCCTGTTAATGAAATTTACCGCATCCTGGTACGGATTCAAGGTCGGGATCAGGGTGATGATGATGACCAAGGTCAGGGCGATCGCGATCAGATAAACGACATAGCTCATCACTAGGCTGGTCAACTCAACCGTGGAACGGCCGAAAGTGCTGACCTCCTTTTTCGTCATTCGTTCCTGCTTTGCGATGCGCCTGAAAATGTGTACGATCAGCATTGCCACCAGGATGATGACCGCGATGACCACCATGTCGACGATGATGTTCAGATAAGGTGACCAAATCTTATCTTTGAAATCGGCCCACACCAGGGAAGTGACATAACTGAACAGGAACGCCAGTGAGATGATGAGAATTGTCTTGATCATGTGGTTTAAAAAAGTTGCGACGTCTGAGTCCAGGTACCTGCCCTCTCGGGACGCCAATTTGTCGAAGACCTTGGAAATGTATGACCACACATAGAGGGACAGCACGAATATTGCCACGGCGAAAAGAAGGGCCCATCCGTACGTGTTCAGCCAATCCCCGTCCCCGGTGACCAAAGGCACGTTCGACAATCCATACAGCATGTTCCAGAGTATCCGACAACGGTGATTTCTAGTTTATTGTACCCGAAGGAAATTAAAAAGGGTTTCAGGCGGTGCTAGTAATGGAGGCTTTCAACATCCACACGTCCACCATTGCTCCGTTTCCCCGTAGCTTTGCATTCTGCAGCAAGGAAGCGGGGATGCCTGAGATCAAGACCCCGAAGGCCATCTGCGCCCGACCCTGGTCCTTGCCGATCAATACTCCCACAGTCGCCAAGTTGACCTTGATGACCGTGGACATCTTCACTATCACGGGCGATTTACCCAGGATGTTCGGGAGGCCTATTTTACAGAAAGCACCGAGCCCGATCCAGGTGTTCTCACAAAGCTGCTCCATGGAAAGAGCTGCCCGTAACGGAGCCATCGGGTTGAGCAGGTTCTTCATCGCCTCAACGATGGCATTCCCGAACCAATGCAACGCCTCCCGTACGAATCCGCTGCTCACGGCCAGAGAAAGGCGGAACCCCGACCCGGCAGCGCCTGCCTGATCCATGACCGAGACCTCCACGAAGACACCGATCTCGATGATGGAATCGATCAGGTAGTCGGTTAGGTGTTCCAGCAAATTATCGATGGTGGCCCGGATGGTCAGGGCGATACCATCGGCGCTGGTACCGGCGGCGACCATCAAATCGAGGCTCTGTTGCAGGCTATCGGTGATCAATTTGACGAGCGAGGCGGATGTGCTCGGATCGTATGGCCAAGGGGAATTGGCCGAACCTTTGGTAGCGGTACGGAACTCCCATCGGTCCGAACCGTCGAACGAACGCTGCCAAGAACGTGCATCGTCCTTGCTGTCAACGGTCCAAGGGGTCGAATCGACCCGCTTACCTGTACTGTCACGGAGCACCACCGATTCCATGATCGGGAACCTGCCCTCCCCCTCGTTGTCCAACGCTTGTTTGCTGAATACGTAGACCAGACGGGTGTGGAGCATAAGCAGGATATCCCCCAGGTCATCACAGCGTTGTACGCCGTGCATCGTCTCGATGGTCCATCCAGACAGACTTACTACCTCAGTTGTTGGGTTGAACAGCTCTACCCATTCGTGCCCGGCATCCGTTCCCCGCGGGTTTTGCTCGTACTCGTTGATCAGAATGTGGTCCATGCTCGGTTCGGCATACTTGAATGTGAATCCGGCATCTACCGAACCCTTCAAGCCCGGAATGGGGAGGATTATGTTCGACAGCAGCTGACCGAATCCAGGGACATCGGAGAGAGCCAACGATAACTGGTCGTAGCGCACTATATCTGGCATGACCACCTCGACGACGTTGTCCGCCATTAGCCCCTTGATCTCGATCATGTGCTCGAATGTGTCCATGAAAGGGTCGAGGACCAAGGTCATCATCCACCCATCCGCTTTTAATGTGGCATTGGAGAGTAGAGTGAACTGGCCATCGACTAGCTGACACATCCTGGTGGACACCGAGATCGCGTTGCCCATCACACCGGTCCACATCGTCATCTTGAGTACGCTCTTGGCAGCGCCCAACGCCAAGTCCGCCACGTTCGTTTCCATCCGGAACTTCAGGCCGAAAATGTCCATATCGCGGGATACTGTCCCGATCCGGTTAGCTATGCTTTCGGCTATCCATTGGAACGGACCGGCCAGCGCAATCCGAACGAAATCCTGCACTGCCGATATTAACGACTGCATCACTGAGGATAGGACCTTGACCACTTCGGCGCAATACGATATCAGCTTGTCGATCAGGCCGTGCAGCAGGTCGAAGAGCTTGGAGACTCCATCGCAGATCACCTTTACTCCATCCACGATCCATTGCCACACCGATTGCAGCAGTTTCGCGATGTCGCCCCATAACGTGGTGGTGGGCATGTACTCGACCCCGTTAAGGGCCCAACCGCTCTGGACCGAGATCGTAAATGACGATTCGAACGAGACCCTGTCCTCGGTGCTGGAACCGTTCATCAGTTCGATTAACGGGTCCGATATGGCGGATCTGAGGCCCAACGAAATCGAACCCTTCAAGGATATGTTCCATTGGCTCGCATATGGCGTCCAGGAGCAATTGCCGATATCGACCGTATGCTGGTTCGGGTACATGGATGAGGAACGGTCGAACCGATAAGGTGGTACGATCTCAATATGGAGGTCGGAGATGCCGCCTGGGCAGATATTCGAACGGAGCACAAGCGATTCCTCTATCGTTCTCCCACCCTCGGACTGGATCGAGAAATCCCGGTCGGAAGGGACAGAGACTACCACCCGGTCCGACCGCGTGGTCTCGGAATCGGCCATGTCCTTCAGCAGTTTTGCCGTGAACTTCTCTATCATGACCTCCACCCCGGGAACAAGAGCAAACAGGCCTTGGGATAGCATCATTACGCTCTGCAACAGTCTAGAGTGTTCCGGGCTCGGTTCGGTGAACGTAGCATTGAAGACGCCCCTTACATGAGAGATATCCAAATCGAATCCATGGCATAGGTCTTGGTAAATCCAGCCTTGGTCTAGAACGATGTTTCTCGCCACGTTCTGGATATTCTCCTCGTAATAGGTCCCGCCCATGTCCAGAGTGCATGAGGACGCATCGTCCACCAATCGCTCAGCGATGCTCCTTACCGAATCGTTCAGGATTAGAGTACGGTGGAACATCTCTTCCCAATGAGCATCCATATAATCCAAAAATGGATTCCGACATGCCGTCAACGATCCCGTTTGATGAGGCCCGTTTGAACGCGCCTTCGAGCCATGAGCTGCGATTCATTACAATATTGTTCAGCGCCGCAGAGAGTTGGTCCAAGTAGTTCTGCGAGTCCCTTGGGTCAAGGGACATGCTCATGACCGGCATGTCTGAGGCGCTGGCAATGCCCAATGCCACGCTCTTTACGAAGCCCTGGAGCTCATTCGCCAACTGATGTGTGCTCTTTGTGTAATCTACGTAGAATTGCTTCCATTCCTCCAATGTGAAAATGTCCACACTTGGAAAGTCGATACTGAGGCTTCCGCAAACCGGCACCTGAACCAACTGGCCTGTGTCGTTGATTAAAGTCAGGGAATGTGACGGGATCGTGAGGTCCATGTCGAGCATTGAAGTGTGAACATATCGATACTGGTCAGGGCCATTCCCGGCCTCGGTCATACGCCGTTCGATCCAGGAAATGACATTTTCTTGTATCAAGTCCTTGCCCAGGCACTTATTGATGAGGTCGGCGAGGAGCACTTGCCCTCTCTCGACCAGATCCTCGATCCCGTTCACCATGCCGATGATGCCGAGATAATCCAACCACCGCAGCACGATCAGGTCCGAGGCGGCGTACAGGCTCTGCGCCAGGACAAGCCTGAGGTCGTATCTGCCCGCCCCATATAGGCTCAGGAATATGTCGGCCGCATCAAGGTCGCCTCCTTCGTTCAGGTCGCCGAGGAAACGGCCGATACCAGGCTCGCTGCTGGTCGAGTTGAGGAGGGCCAACATCATCGGGTCGACAGTCCGGAAATATTTCCTTTCCAACAATATTGTAGCAACGTTGACCGCGTTTTCAACGTCCACCTCTGTAATTATGGAGGAAGTGCCTTCAGAACCATCCCTGCTTCCTGATCCATAACCGTTGATCACCCTGAGTTGGGCCAATGCGGTTAATTCGTAGCGTACGATCTTCTCGAACTCGGTGAGTCCCTGACCATATGCTGACGAGAACGCCTCCGCCCGGTTCTGTAAGAAGGGCAGCGGGGTGAGGATACTGCGGTCGACATCGACAACCTTGGCGAGCACATCAGTACCTGAAGATACATTAACGGTCATGTTCCCCGCCAGTGAAAAGTATACAGGTACCGACGAACCGGTAAGGTCGAGGCTGGAATCGTCCATCACGACCGGATAGAGTTCCCTGGCCGGTAAGCGCAGGAATGTCAAGGTCAGATGGCTGGTGTTGATACGGATCGAGTAGGGTCCCGATGCGCATGGATAACGGGTGGCGGTATCCTTTTGCAACGCGTTCTCAAAGCCGCTAGTGAGATCACGTTCACTCCTTACCCCGGCCTTGACCTGATCGAGGGCTATAGTATAGGCGGTGTTCTCGGCCTCGATAGCCGCTTGTTTGGAGGCTCGCTCCAGCCCAAGCAGGGTCTCCTGTGACATCGACGCTCTGTGGTCGCGCGTTCCAATCTCTGAATAGACCACGACGGAAGCGCCGGAAATAATGAGCACTAAAACCGCGGCGATTGCGAAGGACATCTGGCCAGCCCGCGATGTGCTCAATGAACGGAATCCCCTATGCTGGGATGTTCCATTGAAAATGGTGACCTTGGCTTTCATCACCTCGATCAGGGTCTGACGGCCGTATAAGTGCTGAAACTACAATCAGATTACAACGCGGCCCTTCAATTCGACCTTCCAATCGCCATTCTCATAAACCTCTCCAAGTGTTCGGCGATGAACGGGTTGTCGGAGAATCCGCAGAGTTCTAGGTCGGGGGAGGCTATTATCGCCATTTCCCCATCGGTTATCATATCGGTGGCCATTAGGTCTGATTTTCGATGGACCTCGGCCGATTCTGGGACCTTGACTCCGGGAAGGGTTATGATCACGACTTTGACCCCTCTGTTAATTGCGTCCTTAAATTTCTGACCGTGCACACTGCGTATCTCGGCAATCACCGGAGATGATATCATGATGTTTTGTTTGGCGGATTCGATCATATCCCCGATCTTGGCCAATACCCTCTTCTTGTAGATGATGGTGTAGACCATCTGGGGCGTCCCCTTATCGCTGAGCATGTCCTTGATGGACATAAGCTCGTCAAATAATTCGTTCAATTCCGTGAAAGTGCGCGCTTTGATCTCCTCGACCGGGACTGGATGATAAGTGGTCGGACGGCCGACCGTCAAGGTCACGAATTCCTTCTCCTCCAAGGTCTTTAGCGCTTTGTAGACCGATGTGCGGGGCAGCATCGATGTGTCGGCCAGCTCGTCCGCGGTGGCATGATTCTTGATTACCAATGCCACGTAGGCCCGGGCCTCGTAATCGGAAAGTCCCAACTTCCCCAGTACAGACGCAAGTTTCCTATATTCCGCTTCCAGTTCATGGAGGTCCAGCCTTAGAATGTCCATAAGGTTCATAGCATCATTTGTAGCTTAACTAGCTACATAAGTATTAAATCCTTTTTTACTTTTACACGGGGATTGGGGACTTTCATGATCGTAAAAGAAAGTGCACTACAAAAGGGATTGCCAAAGAAGACCGATTCGCTATGCCCGGAATGCAAGAAGATAGTATCGGCCACATTGTTCGAGTTAAATGGGAAGGTAATGATGGAGAAGACCTGCCCCGAGCATGGGAAGGTCACTGATGTTTATTGGTCTGATGTAGAGATGTACCTCCGGGCCGAGAAGTTCTCCTATGACGGAACTGGCGTCACGAACCCGGCCATTCCTAACGCAAAGATATGCCCGTTCGAATGCGGCCTATGCCAGTTACACACCAGCCACACGGCGCTGGCGATCGTCGATCTTACCAACCGATGCAACCTTAAATGCCCGATCTGCTTCGCCAACGCAAATCAGGCAGGCTACGTCGTCGAGCCTGGTTTTGACACCATCGTGAAGATGATGGAAAACCTCCGGGCCAATCGTCCAGTCAAGACACCGGCCATCCAGTTCTCTGGCGGAGAACCGACCATCTATCCTCGTTTCCTAGATGTACTGAAAAAGGCAAAAGAGCTCGGTTTCGCGCAGATCCAAGTCGCGTCCAACGGTATCAAGTTCGCCGAGGACCTCGAGTTCTTGAAGAAATCTGCCGAAGCCGGTCTGAACACGATATACCTTCAGTTCGATGGACTGAAGGAGGAAACATATATAGCGGCCCGTGGTCGGAAGCTGCTCGATGTCAAATTAAAGGTCATCGAGAACGTGCGCAAGCTGGAACACCCGCCATCGATAGTGCTGGTGCCTACCATTATCAAAGGCATCAACGACGACCAAGTGGGCGAGATATTCAAGTTCGCGATCAAGAACATGGACGTCGTCCGTGGCATCAACTATCAGCCGGTCGCGTTCACTGGACGTATCAGCAAGGAAGAGCGAGAGAAGGGCAGGTATACACTTCCCGATCTGGTTAAGGACCTGTCGAAACAGACTGGATTGATCGACAAGCAGGACTGGTACCCAGTGCCGTCGGTGGTGCCCGTTTCGACCCTCGCATCAGCTTTCCTGGGAGAGGAGAAGGTCACCTTCACTACACATCCCCACTGTGGTTTGGCGACATACCTATTCGTCAAGGATGGCCAGATCGTTCCATTGACGCGCTTCGTGGACGTCGAGGGCTTGTTCAAGGAACTGTACGAGATCTCGATCAAGGCGGAGAAGGCCAAGATTAAGTTCCCGCTCAAGATAAAGACACTGAACGCACTGAAGAAGCACATGGATGAGAGCAAGATGCCAGAGGGCCTGACAACGGCCAGTTTCTTAAGGCTCCTGCAGTCAGTCCTTGGCGACGGTTCGAAGCAATCGCTGGCCAAGTTCTCTTGGAACATGATGTACGTGGGCGGAATGCACTTCCAGGATGGCTACAACTATGACATCGAGAGGGTGAAGCGTTGCTCCATCCACTATGCTACGCCAGACAACCGGATCATCCCATTCTGTGCCTACAACGGCGGACCACAATACCGCGACGAGGTGGAGAAGAAGTTCGCCATCCCGATCGAGGAGTGGAAGAAGACCAAGGGAAACGAGTACTTGTGATCGGAACTAACAGGATCTGTTATCATGAAAGTCAACATCGATAAGTGCATGCATTGCGGCGCCTGCGTCGGAACCTGTCCCCAGAACGCTATATACCTCAATGACGTGGTCCTCACATTCAACGAAAGGTGCAACCGCTGCGGATTGTGCATCAAGACGTGCCCGGTCGGAGCCCTCAAGCTGGAGGCGAAGGTATGAAGACCGATTATGACGTGATCGTAGTGGGCGCTGGACCGGCCGGTTCTATGACTGCGCTGCACGCCGCTACGGGAGGCGCCCGCGTCCTCATGATCGAAAAGCGACAGGAGATCGGTTCATCACTAAGGTGTGCGGAGGGCATATCCAAGAAAGGACTGGACAAGGTGGAGATCCAGGTGGACCGGAAATGGGTGTCGTCAGAGGTTGCCGGCGCAAAGATCGTATCACCGAACGGCTCCGTGTTCCGCATCGACGAGCGTCAGGCAGGGGACGAGGTGGGCATGGTGCTGGAGAGGCATTTGTTCGACAAGGCCATAGCCGCCAAGGCAGCGCACGTTGGCGTGGAGATCAAGCTTAAATGCAGCGCCACCGACGTCATCATGGAAAAGGGTAAGGTCGTCGGGATAAAGGGCATCGATAACGGAGAGCCATACAAGCTCACCGCAGGTTGCGTGGTCGCCGCCGATGGATACGAATCACAGGTAGCCAGATGGGCTGGGATTGAGACCAAGCTCAAACCCGGTGACATCACCACCTGCTTCCAGTACCGCATGACCAACCTTAAGACCGAGCCAGACTATTGTGAGTTCATCCTCGGATCGGCTGCACCAGGCGGGTACGTGTGGGTCTTCCCCAAGGGCGACGACACCGCCAACGTTGGGATAGGCGTCCTGCTTTCCAAGCTGAAAAGGCCGGGAGAGGTCAAGGCGTACCTGGACAAGTTCATTAAGAAGGATCCCGGGCTGAACTGCGGGCAGCCGCTTGAAGCGCTCGCGGGTGCAGTATCCGTGTCCGTCCCCCTGGAGAAGACAGTGGCGGATGGCCTGATGATTGTCGGCGACGCCGCCAGGGTCATCGACCCCATAACCGGCGGAGGTATTGCCAACGGTTGCATGACCGGCTATATCGGCGGCAAGGTCCTGGCCAAGTGCGTCGAGGCGAACGACTTCAGTGAGAAGATGCTCATGGAGTACGACGCCGGATGGCGCGAGAACATGGAAGAGCGTCTGTATCGGAACTGGATGGCCAAGGAGAAGTTCCTGACCCTATCGGACCAGACCCTGGACAGCGTGATCGACACACTTTCGACGGCAGGCGTGGACAAGATGTCGGTCTTCAACATCCTGAAGGCCATCAAGGAAAAGCACCCGGAACTGGTCAAGGAATTCGAGGACCTGATCTGAAACCATTTCCAAACTTCTTTCCTTATTATTGTCCCGAACGTGGGTTCTCTAACCTTACACCGGGGACGCCGGTCTTCACTTTTATTGGATGTCCGCCCTTGCTCCGGATCATTTCCGCCACATGGTCCGGCCGGTCGGTCAATGCCACCATACTGCCCCCGCCACCGGCCCCGGTAAGCTTGGCGCCATAGGAAAGCGGGAGCGAGGCATCGATCAGGTCGTCCAATGCTTGGCACGAGACTCCGAGGATGGCCAACAACTTCTGGTCCTTGGTCATGAGCGAACCAAGCTTCACCGGGTCGTTGCGGCGCAATGCTTCACGCCCCTCAATGGTCAGCTGGCCGATCTCCTCGATGATCTCGCGGGCGAACTTGCTCTTGTCCGTGAAGCGCTTCACTTTGGCCACCAGCGGCCCTGTAGCCGCAGAAATGCCGGTGAACCCCACTACCAGGTTCAGCTGAGGCACATCACAGTGATGGATGTTCCAGTGCCTCACATCCTTGGCCAGCTCCCAGATGAAATCGTCACCTTTGATCTTGTTGACGAATATGCCGTTGCCGTGGGCACTGGTCGAGGTGTCGATCGGGCTCGCCCTTCCTTGGACCGTCGATTCTATCTCGAATGCGTCCCGGGCCACATTCTTGGGATCGAGGCGCCCCTGGAGCGACTCCATAGCACCCAGTGCAGCGACGGATACAGCGGCTGAGGACCCCAATCCAGAACCGGATGGGAACTCCGACGTGGTCTCTATCGCCAGCGGCCCCCCGTTCCAGAACTTGGTGGCCGCGGCGCTCACATATGCGTGCGTCCTCTCGTTCAACGGATGTCCGTTCAGTGTGAACGTGTCCGAAGGGGAGATGGAGCATTGTAGCCTCTGGTCGATGGCCACCGCTATGGCCGGTTGACCGAAGACGACTGCGTGCTCGCCAAGGAGAATGACCTTCCCTGGCGCTGACGCCGCCACATTGAACCCCTTACTCCTCGACATGACTAACTCAGCAATGACGAATCCCGTAATAAGCATTGTCCGTATACTAGAGGCCAGGGAGAAAAGAAAATAGTTTTTCGGGAAAAAGTTTGATCGCTCAGTCGATGCCGTAACGCTTTGCCGCCTCTTCCAGAGCCTCGTTCGGGGTCTTTCCCTTGAGGTCCTTGCGCTTAGAGTTCCACCACTTGTCCTCGAACTCCTCCAACGCGGCCTGCAACTGCTCTTCGTCCTCGAAGGTGTCCCCCTTCTCCTTGACGAAATCCTCCTTAAACTTGGCCAGGAGGTCGATGTTGTTCTCCTTATTGACGACGGTGACAGCGAGAAAATCATCTATGTTGTCGGCCACGACCTTGGCGTAGTCCTCTGGGATGATGTCCATTACCAAGTCGAGCATGGCATTGCTGAGGGTGAGGAACAGCATCTCGCGCTTGTTCTCCTCTGGCATCTCCTCCTTGGCGATCACATCGCTCAGGCTTTCGTACCATATATCTCGCAGCACATAGGACCGAGGTCCGTTCTTCTCGGACGAATCGTCGCCACCGCAGCATTCGCAGTTCTCCTCATGCTCTTGGACCTGATCCATGACTTCCTCTTCCACAGACTTCTCTTCCACCTTCTTCACAGGTTTCTTGGCCACGGCCTTCTTTTTGGGGGTCGCCTTCTTCACTGCTGGCTCAGTTTCCTTCTTCTTGGATGATGTTGCTGCCAAATCGGTACGCTCCTGAAGTTACACCGGGACCGAAGAACTTGCCTCCCGAACGAACGGATCGGACGTCTGGTCTTGGTCATTCCCGTTGTGTTTATATTCTGTCTGTGTGATTCGGAGAAGGCTTAATAAGCTTTTGTGTGCACTTATTGACTGGCTCGGTCGCTTGAGCCATAACATGTTCTGTGCTGCTTATGATATTTACAGAAAGATGGATTACCCAGAGAAAATGGGTCCATCACAGGAAATGAATATCGTGTTTCTGTTTCATGCAATCGGAAATATAGTTGCCAGGAAGAAGATTGGAATGGTTCGCCGAACTATCCCATGCCAAGGAACCCAAGTAGCCCGAATGCGATCCAATGGTCAATTCCCATGATCAAGTCCTTCAGGCCCAGACCAGCAATCCATCCGATCACGGGCATTAGTGCTTGGAAGCCTCCAAAAAGACAAGCAAGAAAAATTGCGGATCTTCGTCTATTGTGATTTACAGTTATTCCTTTTGCGATTGAGACTGAGAACGCATCCATGGCTAAGCCGATCGCAATCAGAATCATCGCAACTAAATCCATTAGTTTACCCATAGGGCTTCTTGAACACGAAGCTCAGACGCGATCTCAGGACGTCCCGACCCATGATCATTTTCTCGATGCGGATCTCCTCGAAGGATGTTTCTGTGGCACCTCGGAAAAGGGTCCGGACCTCCCCCGGAGAGAAATAGTGAGTAAGTACACCGGCCCCTCGTATGAAAGAACCTGGCTCAACCTCGTTGCCCTTGCCGAAACGCATATCCGCTTGAGAGAATGCCTTGAACATGATCTCGCCGCCCGGACGCAGGACACGGAGCATTTCACGGGCTGATTCCTCCCTTTCCCTCCGATATAAATGCTCCAAGATATGGAATGAAAGGACGACATCGAAACATCCCTCCCGGAACGGGAGCTTCCCGGCATCGGCTATGGCATACTCCTGTCCTTCGGAGGAGTACATGGTCCGACACATTTCTAGCGCCACCGAGGAAATGTCGATTCCGACTGCTCTGACGCCGCTCATCCCTGATATGGTCTTGCCGCTGCCGCAACCGACCTCAAGCACGACCGACCCCGGCCGCAGATCTATCGATTGCCTAGGGGCTCCCTTCCACAACGCCCCCTTGGTGGTGTACTCCCCATCCCAGATCTGACAGCGCTCCCCCAAGCTCAATTCTTCCGGCATCGTCATCTCCTTAATGCCTTTTATCGCCCGCTAATCCGGACAAGGTCGCCAGTAAATATAAGACGTGCCCCGTCTTCTTACCCTTGAGATGAATTCCAGAGCAGTGGATGTTCTACGTGGACTGAATGAGGCGGGTCTGCAGGGAAGGATAGTGCCTTCTCAGAGAATCGTTGACGTCGGTTTTGACATCCTGTCACTTAAAAATGAAGGACTGCTGGATAAAGAATTTTATGACATGTACCTATCGAAGTACAAGTACGGTTTGCCCGATTCTCTGCCATCAGCAAAGTCGCTCATTATCGTTGCCGTTCCAACCAAAGGTCAGATGTTGACATTCCACCACAAGGGTAAGGAGCTACGTTGTGTCGTACCTCCGACCTATGCAAATGCGGTTGACATCGACAAGCAGGTAAAATCGATTCTCGAATCAGTACTGAAAGGCGGCAAAGTGGTCAAAGCTATACTACCATACAAGACATTAGCGACAAGGACTGGGCTAGCGAAATATGGTAAAAACAACGTTACATATTCCGAACAACATGGCAGCTATCATAGGCTCACCGGATTCTTTACTGATGTGGATCTGGAGACCGACCATTGGCAACAAAGAGAGATCATGGCGCAATGTACCGATTGCGAACTCTGCCTTCGAGCATGTCCAATGGGAGCAATAAGGAAGGACCGTTTCCTAGTGCGGGCAGACCGCTGTTTGACCTTCCACAATGAGATGTCCAACGATCATGCCTTCTCACTCTCGATCAAATTGTCGGCCCATAACGCGATCGTGGGATGCATGAGATGCCAGAATGCCTGTCCTATGAACCACATAAATAAGGGTTCGATCATTGAAGGCGATGTTTATTCAGAGGCCGAGACCGACTACCTTTTGAAAGGGGAGTTCCAAAATGAGAATGCCGAGGAGATAATGGAAAAGCTGGAGCATTCAGGTCTTGACCTATCGATTTTCCCCAGGAATCTGGCGATACTTATTGACCAGTCAAATTTTAATGAAGATTTTCAGGATTGAGGCTGTAGTCAAAGAATCTTCCTTTTCGTTTTAAGAGAAATGCCTGGCAGCAGAATCTACTATTCGATAGAGCTCATCTCGATGTTAGAAATAGATAACTAATATATAGTAATGTTATAATTACATAACTAATTGTTAGAAATATATAACTATAATGGGTGAGCCAACAATGACCGAATCAATAATGGAATGCACAATACAGTGAGTTTAGTGGAGGTGTCGCAATGACAATAAAAATAGCAAAAGCAAGGGCCATAAGCATGTACATCGGCGGAGCCATTTTGATGGCCGGCGGAATATTGATGCTTATCAACGATACATTGAACGGCATTCTGTGGGTAGAGGTCTTCCTGGGCCTAGGACTATTTGGCGGAGGTCTCTTCGAGTTCCTAGGCCTTAGACAACCATTGAAAGATGAACGCGTGGCCAGGATCGGGACCAGAGCAACGACATATTCTTGGTACACCATTCTAGTTTTTGTTGGATTCATTGCGATGGTATTCGGGATGGGAGGGGGCTATAAGATTGGCATGCCGCAGGCTGTTGGTTCCTTACTTATCGTAATGGTCGTCTCCATACTCGGCTTCAACTGGTACCTAGGAAGGAAAGGCGATGTCGAATGAGGACTATCATAAAGGAACACCGGGCCCGACTGAATATGACACAGGAAGATCTGGCCAATAAGGTCGGGGTCCGTCGGGAGACCATCGTATTCCTAGAGAAAGGAAAGTACAATCCCTCTCTTCACCTAGCACATGATGTGGCCGTGGCCCTTGGGGTCAAGATTGATGACCTTTTCCTCTTTGACGACGAAGTTTGAATGAAGTATGAACGAACATATATCGTTCAACTTCATCTGTTAATGTGACCAACGTCCTTTATTGAGGTCTTTCACTCCGTTGGCTTTCCGTCGTACTCCTCTGGCTCTGCCAAAGCTTGCGTTTTGGTATGGCGCACGACCATGTCTTGATGCTCCGGAGGCGAGTAAATAGTGTAAAGCCTGAGATTGTCCTTCTTCGAGATGTTGATCACATTATGCTTGGCGCCGGATGGAACGACAACGGCCATTCCGTCTCGCACCTTGTGTTCGACATCGTCGATAACAACCATGCCCTCTCCTTCCTCGAAACGGAAGAACTGATCGACTGTGTCATGAACCTCCGAGCCGATCTCCTCACCTGGCTTCAGGCACATTAATACCAATTGACTGAACTTTCCAGTATAGATAACACGCCGGAAATCGTTATTCTTCATCGTTTCCTTTTCAATGTTCCCAACAAATCCCTTTTTAACCATCTTGAATCACCAATAATAATTGTTCAGAGGTTTCATCCTTAGGAAAATCAACAGACCCTTCCATATTTGTATTTGATGGCCTTACAGAAAAACGAAGTTCGCAACGGAAATTTAATAATATATGGAAATATATAATATTAAAGGTCGAGTTGTGGTTCGCTTTTCCCAGGTATTAAATCTAGGAGAGTGAATACATGTTCTTAACCAAAGTGCCCATCGCTTGGTCGGAGGCATGGTCTTCGACCAGTTATCTGTTTTTATGCAGAAACAAGTCGTTTCCAATCGAGCCAGATTTATCATTGTGGAATATTAATCTTTGACATACTCGATGGACTTAGACCCACATGCCTGGGCGCGGTTCTTGGACATCAATCCCGCTTCCATCCATGCCGCGTCCAGGACCGCCGCTGGAACGAGGCAATTGGGGCTCATACGGCAATTCGCGAAAGTCCCCCAAACTTTGCTGCCCTTCTTATCGGTGAGATCGCTCATCGTCAGCGTTCCTAGCTTCTCAAAGAACTCCCTGACGTTGACGCAATCAGTTTCTACGGAGGTCTTGAACTCCCTCTCAGGCGACATCTCCACCTTGATGAAATGAGTCTTGCCGCAGACCCTCATATTGACCTTGACCTTGGAAGTCATTATTGATTCTATTTGAAGACTTCTATTTATGCTTAATTTACATACGTTCAACAAACTCACTATTTGGGCATTTTCCAAAAAGATTAAGGTAAGAGATACGGATGATATGGTATGAGCGTAGAACCGGAGGACATACTTCCGCCAGCGAACCAAAAATGGCATGAGCATGCTGAAAAAAGGTTCGCTAGCCCTTTTACAGGTTCGAAGTTCGACAGGATCGATGTTGACGCCATGATGCTTTCACATGCAGCACTTATCTCTGGGTATACAATCAACGATTTCTATACCAACCCCGAGCTAGGCTCAATGTGTGTGGGCAACGCATCTGAGATGTACGATCTCATACCCATGACCCACTGGTACTTCTCACTTCCTTGGGTGGCGGAGATGGGAGCTAATGTAGAATTCCGGCGATTGCTGCCTCCCGTAGTGAAGGATAATTGCATCATGGATGCAGAGGGGGTCGATAAGCTCGAAGTCCCAGATATGAGGGAGATGGAGAATGGCTTTACCGGTCAACTGATGATCCGTGCACAGGACTACATACAGAAACATACGCCTAAGAAGTTCGTACCCATGACCTATACCTCTGATCTGACTGGTGGAGGAGCACAACTATGTGGTATCGAGAAATTCATCATGTGGTCACTGACCGAGAGAGATACCGTTCATAAGCTCATCTCAAAGTATACGGAAACGGCGGTCAACGGGGCGGAACTCATGGCCAATAGGTATGGAATGGCTATGATTTCAACTGGTTCAGTTCTTGCTAACAACGACATATTCTCAGATAAGGACGTGACCGAACTATCGGCTAATTACCTGCATGATTTCGTGCAAAAATCGTTGATGAAAGGTGCTGGTCCCCAGATATTGTACCATCTGTGCGGCAATCACGAGACTGATTATAAGGTGTTCAAGGACAAACTGATATTCACGCCCTTCACTATCTTCCACATTGGATACAAGGGAAGGGATGTGTTCCCATCGAGTATCTTAAAGCAGGAGTACGGAAATGTGGCGACCATAATGGGGTCTGTCGATACAAAGATAATGATCCTTCCCAACCCTAAAAGGGTCTATGAACAAGCAAAGCGGCAGCTGATAGGCGGGCGTGACAGTCCAAACGGTTACATCTTGGGGACCGCCTGTGAACTTCCACCAGATTCCTTACCGGCAAATGTATTTGCCCTGGTTCAGGCGGCAAGAGATTATGGGACATATGGAACGTGGTGAGCAGTATAATTCAACACCATGGGAGTTTAGGAGGAGGTCGATCGAACCGGTCCACTCCTTCATCAATTCCTAATCAAGCGACGCTTCCACTTTACAACTTTACCGGGACGCTCTGACCGGCAGTGTCCAGGGACAGTGTGGAGTGTCCCACCGGTATATCACGACTGAAATAGTATGTCCTTGACAGCTTGAGAATACCGTGCGGGGCCAAAGTCGGCCTGTTCTTAGGTTGAACATCCTAGTTAATGTCCGGCCCTCCAAATACATAGGGTCAGAATTAGCATAAAAGTATGAGGGCCTTGTTTTCTGGCCCTTTATGACGACATCTAGAATTAGAATTATCCAAGCAGCAAACTATCGTATTGGATCGGCCTTCCATAAGTTCCGGCATCAAATGGGATATTTGGACGCGGGACCAAGATAGATTGGAAAACGAAGTAAAGGCGGAAATTGCCATGTTCAGATTGTTGCTACTGGCTAGGAAATAAATTTGTTATCAAAATGGTTTTGCATCAAGGTCTATTTATGTTGTGTCAATTTTTCAGGCTTTGTACCTGTTATAGAGTCGATCAGCCAGCACTTGGAAGATGATGATGAAGATAAACAGCATCATCACATCAATAATTGGATTGAAATGCGATGTTCCGGAAAATGCGGCATTGATTAGGTCAAAACCATAGGTTAAGGGAGAGAAATAGGTCACGAACTGGATCGTGGACGGTATCGAAGTCAGCGGTATGAATATGCCGGAGATGAACACGAGTGGCAATCGGACAACGTTCAACATGGACATGATATCCCCCGGACTCTCGGTTGGGTATGAAGCGAACAATGTTCCCATAGAAGCGATGCAAAATGAGGTCAGAAGTAGGCCTGCGGCAAAGGGAATGACGTTAATGATTGACGTGCCGAAGATGAGGATTCCAGCGATCAAAGGAACAAAGGCGATACATAGGCTGTACAGGAATCCACTCATGCTCTCCCCCAAGACTACACTGTTGAGGGACACTGGTGCGGAAAGAAGACGATCGAAGGTTTTTGTCCTCCTCTCGATGGGGATTGACACTGGCTCAATCGATGATGCGGAGAATAGAATGGTGATGGCGATAAGGCCGGGTATCAGAACCGTCGGTCCAGATGTGTTGCTAACCGAGAAAGCAAGAAACATAAAGAGAGGAAAGAGTATGCCGGAGACCACGATGTTTGGTTTCATGTAATATATCCGCATGTCTTTTTTGGCAATGGCCCAACCTGCCTTCAGCTCGATGATCACCTGTTTGTGCCAATTATGCTCACTCAACGGTCCTCACTCCTTTGGCATTAACATCCAGACCGGTGAGTTTGATGAATACATCCTCCAAGCTGGGCCCGTATGTGTTCATGATGACAATGCGATTTCCATGAGTATTCGAATACTCCATGAGCTGAGGCATTACTGATGAGGGGTCCTCGGTATAAAGCCGGAATTTGTCCCCCTCCTTGCGAACTTCACTCACGCGACTGAATTTTTTCAGCGCCTCCATAATATCGGCAGAAGAATTATCAAAGGCGACCTCGACCGATTGGACGCTCTGAATCGTTCCTTTGAGCTTCTCCGGCGAATCGATGGCTGCGATGCGGCCCTTGTTGACGATAGCCACTCGGTCGCAGACGAGATTGGCCTCCTCAATATTATGTGTAGTTAGGAAGACCGTTACCCCCTTCGAGTTCAGATCACTGATAACCTCACGAATGATGAGATTGCTTTGCACATCCAGGCCGGATGTAGGCTCATCCAAGAAAAGGAGACGGGGCTCGTTTATCAACCCCATCGCAAGGGTCAAACGGCGCTTCATTCCTTTGGAATATCCTCGGGCCTTATCATCCTTCCTTGACCAAAGCCCGAACAGTTCCAGGAGCTCCTGTCCTCGCTTTTCCCTGATGCTTTTGCTGATGCCATAGAGTTCGGCTGAGAACATAAGGTTGCGCCAGGCAGAGAGATCGTCGTAGACGTTGGACATTTCCGGGACTATGCCCATTAATTTCTTGGCGGCGATTGTTTCCTTGACGATGTCTAAGCCGAAGATGGAAGCTGACCCCTTCGTGGGAGCGGATATCCCTGTAAGTATCCGTATGGTGGTGGTCTTGCCCGCACCATTTGGTCCGAGAAAACCAAAGGTCTCGCCATCCTCTACAGAAAAGCTAATGTCTGAAATTGCCTGAAAATCGTCAAACCTTTTCGAAAGATTCCTGACATCAATGGCCAACAAAGTGAAATGCTCCTTGATTATCCAAACAACCGAGATGTCCAGATTGTAATAGGAGGGAGTTAATCTTTGCCATATTCCTGCCCTTTCGTTCGATATGACCGATATACCGTATATGTTGGGCTCGAAAATGTAAAGGAGGTCGATGCCGTGGCCATGGAAAAGCGATCTATAGCGGACCCCGGAACGCTGATTTATGATTCGGTTCGAGTAACTGATATTCCGTCCTGGTCTTGACCTGAGGTCGAGGGAAATCGCCACCGTGGCAGCTTTGACAACACTTGGCAATGCAAAACCCCAGCTCCTAGTTCACATCAAAGGGATGATGAATGTGGGCTGCACCATGGGATAGGTCGCGGAGACCATTCTCCAGATGGCTGTGAACGCTGGGTTCCCGGTCGCCCTCAACGACATGTTCGCGTCTATAGGGCTCACTCCAATCCGATCATAGCTCGTCGACGCACTCTACATCGAGGAATGCACGCTCGTCCTTAAATGCCGAATGGTCCAGGCCAATTAGCTCGGGCTGAACACGCAGTTCGTCGGGGAAATCCACGTAAGGCCTGGAGGGATCAACTCTGATTGCCGATAACTTCGGAATAATAAATTAGCAAATCAAAAACGAATAAATAGGTCGGGCTGTGGTCTAAACTCCAGAAATAGATAAAGCCGGAATTAGATAGCCTGAAATCGATATTGCGAGAGGCGTAAAAGAAGTACAATATGGCGATGGCATCAGCAAGTCCATGGAGGAGGTTATATTGGAAACGATGACGTTCATTTTGGTAAACATGCTTTCGGAGGTTGAGATCAATCCGGAGGGGTAAACACGGTGGACGTTGTTCTAGTAGCACCTCTCGACAATACGACGCTTCGGGAGAGATTAGGTCTCAAAGCTCCTCCCTTGAATCTCTTATATCTCGCATCTTCGCTACGAAAAAATGGTTATTCGGTCCGGATAATCGATGATAATGTCGGCGGGGTGGGACCGGAAGAACTGGTCCGCTCTCTTCCTGGGGAAACCGAGATAGTTGGATTGACCGCTGCCACCTCCACATTGAACTCGGCAATTAAATATGCCGATGCCATCAAACGCCGGAACGAGGGTACGAGGACAATTTTAGGGGGCCCACATGTAAGTTTTTTACCAGAGGAGACATTGGAGCGAAATCGAAGTCTGGATATCGCGGTTATGGGAGAAGGGGAGGATACGATCGTGGACCTGGTCTCCACAATAGAAAAGGGAGGCGATCTTGCTGAGGTTAAGGGAATAGCTTTCCGAGCCGGAGACAAAATTAAGGTGAACAGTCCTCGGGAAATGCGTGCCGACATCGACACCTTTCCTTTGCCCGCCAGGGACCTGATACGTCTGGAGGATTATAGGGACCCGGTGAAGAAGAAGCCCATCGGGACTATGATCACCTCCCGTGGATGTGTGTTCGGATGCGCCTACTGTGCTTCATCACGAATGATGGGAGGGAGGTTCAGGGCGCGCTCTCCGATTTCGATCGTGGACGAGATGGAGGTGCTCATTGGGTTGGGTGTGGAAGACATCGAGTTCATAGATGACATCTTCGTCCTGAATCATGCGAGGGCCATTGAGGTAGCTAAAGAGATCAACCGGAGGAAGTTGGACATAGGGTTCTCCGCATCCTCCAGAGTAGACACGATCTCCAGGTCCTTGCTTTCTGAGCTAAAAGGTGCGGGCCTCACTTCGCTATACTTGGGAATCGAGTCTGGGTCCCAAAGGGTCCTGGACCTCATGGGCAAGCGTACAACGCTGGCTCAGATCCATGATGCTGTCCGGATCACCAAGGACCTGGACGTGAATGTATTAGGGTCATTCATACTTGGATATCCGGGGGAGACCTTGAAGGAAATGGATGAGACCATACGTCTGTCCATCAGACTGGGACTGGACTTCGCCCAGTTCTCCATACTGACCCCATATCCCGGCACTCCCATCTTCTACGACCTGAGATCAAGGGGGCTCCTGTTGACCGACGATTATGACAGGTTCACGGTCGTGGACCCGGTTATCGATTACGACAAATTGGGCGTGGGCCACAAAGCGATCTCCAGGAAAATAGTCCTTGCCTACCTTCTTTTTTTATACCCGTCCATCTTACATGTTCAGGCATCCATATCTTTTTTCCATGATTCCACATGCGATTTTCCCGCATAAAGAATCAAGGAAGGAAAACAAGGATATGAGAAAGACAGCGATTGATTAGATCTGTAGACGACCTATATCAGCTAACACATCCAAATTTAATGTATTTGCGAGTGCTATCCCTGACGATTAATCCTGAGTTCGACAGTTGACAACGACCATTTCAGCTCCTTTTAGGATTTGACAGTTGTGTTCGAGGCACCGTTACCTCGTCAAAATCGCCCGAAAACGAGCGATTTTCGCTAGGTCGGATCCGAGTATCCGGCCAAAATGGTCCTGTTTGTGGGGTTGAAGGTGGTGTAGACCGTCTTTTCACTCCGTTCCCCCAGAAACCAGCGTAATGTAAAATTTTGCAGGGCGGCGATGATGAATTTCGTTGCATCCGTTTGACTGGCTTGACAAAATGCGTGTTAAACTAATTAATCACCTCGGCGATGAAAACCAATCAGAAGGACGCCGTGCACGGCGTCTTCCGACCAGACCCGGACCGGTTT
>CAVWKV010000058.1:0-20065 GCA_963755265.1 uncultured Methanomassiliicoccales archaeon
ATGGAGATCAAACAGATGTGCGGGCGAGCGGGCCGCCCCAGATACGATCCGTACGGCGAGGCGATCCTGCTGGCCAAGTCCGAGGACGAGCTGACGTTCCTGAGGGACACCTATCTGTTGGGGGAGCCGGAGGACGTCATCTCCAAGCTGAGCAACGAAGCGGTCATGCGGAGCCATGTACTCTCCACCATCGCCAGCGGGACCGCAAGCAGCTGGGAGGGCTTGATGGACTTCCTCGGTTCCACGTTCTTCGCGCATCAGGCAAACATCGTGGGTATCGAGGAGGCGGCCAATAACATCCTGGAGTTCCTGGAGAAGGAAGAGATGATCAAGACTGGCCCGGACCAGACGTTCAAGCCCACATTCTTCGGGCGGAGGGTTTCTGACCTGTACATCGACCCGATGTCCGCGGTCCGTATGCGCCAGGCACTGGAGAAGTTCAAACCGGGCAAGGAGTTCGGCCTGCTGCATGCAGTCTGTTCGACACCGGATATGAAGACCATGTTCATCCGGCGCAACGACAAGGAGTGGCTCGACGACCTGGTCCTGCGCCGGGAGGGCGAATTGGTCTTCGATCCACCGGAGGACGACGAGACCGAGTATGAGTTCTTCCTGGCGGAGCTGAAGACCGCCACGATCCTGGAGGACTGGACCCTGGAGATCGAGGAGGACAAGATACTGGACAAGCTAGGCATCGGGCCCGGTGACCTTCGTAACAAGGTCGAGATCGGGGAGTGGCTGCTATATTCCATGCGCGAGATGGCCAATATCTTCAATAAGGACGCCTACCCGACGTTGACCGAACTCATGACCCGGCTGCACTATGGCGTCAAGCCGGAACTGCTCGACCTGGTGAAGTTGAAGGGGGTTGGCAGGATCCGGGCGCGTTCGCTATTCAGGAAGGGCTTCACTTCGCTGGAGGCGTTGCGACAGGCGGATATCGGGCAGATATCCCGGGTCATCGGCATAAGTGACATCTTGGCGGCGAGCATCAAGAAGCAAGTGGGGGCACCCACCAAGGCGCCGCTGGGGCCGATCGAATCGGACGTCTCCGAGGGGCCGGAAACGCAGAAGAAGGGAAAGGAACGGGGACAGAGCAGCCTGTTGGATTTCTAAAGATCGCTGATGGCCCGGGTGATAAAGAAGCTGGCGTCTTTGAAATAGAACGAGTAATAGCTGCTGGAATGGTCCGTTTCCCGCAGTTTTACGCATCTCAGCCGCCTTTGTACGTCGGTCTCCCCGACGTCCACCATCTTCAAGTGTATAATGCCGTCGGACAGGAAGTCCGTCTCCTCACCGCCATAGTACTGGAACATGCCCACTGGCATTTCCGAGATGAGCAATGTAGTGATGTTCATGGAGCGCAGCCATTCGAACATCCTGAATATGTCCTCCCGGGGGCGTAGGAACTCGGAGATCAGGGAAAGCGCCCCAAGCGAGTCGATGACCAGCAGATCGTAATGCATTCGCTTTCGTGTCTCCTCGATAGCGAACTTGAATGTATCGAGCCAGTTGGCGCCTTCCGTCTTCATGCGTACCTCGCCCAGGTCAAGGATGTCCAGGTTCGCCTTGAGTTTTCCATCGAATCCCAAACCTAACATCTGGCGCATCAGACTGTCCCTTGACTGTTCGAGCGATACGTACAGGCCCGGGACCGCGTCGTCCTTGGCGTTGGCGTAAAGGATGTAGTACGCGAGGGATGATTTCATCGTTCCAGCGGTTCCGGACAGGAGCACAATGCTGCCATCGGGGATGCCTCCGCCTATGTTCTCGTCCAGCCCGTGCACGTGTGTCCTGTATCTCGGTCTCTGGTCCATAGTGGAATCCCCCGATGAGGCTAAGTATCCGCGGTTAGGATAATAGATTTTGTTATGGTCACGACGATTAAATTGCTGGACGATGGGAGGTGGCGGGGAATTTCAGTCCTTTGCGGAGAGGCAGGCCTTCACTGATGCCAGGTCTGCCTTCGATTGATGCACCTTTCCAAAAGACTTGATGATCGTGTCCGGGTCCTTCAGGACGTGGCCAGTGCAGATGCATACGACCCGCTCGTCCTTGTCGATCTCGCCCATCTCCGCCAGTTTGAGCATGCCGGCGATGGAGGCTGCGCTTGCCGGCTCCACGCCGATGCCTTCGGACCGGCCCAGGATGCGCTGGGCCGACAATATCTCCTCGTCGGTGACATCGATGGCGCTTCCGCCGGTACTATAGATCGCCTTCAACGCCTTCTTGCCGGACGCCGGGTTGCCGATGCGGATGGCCGTGGCGATGGTCTCCGGGTGTTCCTCTGGCACGAAGTCCGAGGTGCCGTGCCGGTAAGCTTCAACTATTGGTGCGGAACCGGCCGCCTGCACTCCGGTCAGCTTCGGGATTTTGTCGATCCAGCCTAGCTGCCTGTATTCAGTGAACGCCTTGTAGACAGCCCAGATGTTGGCCGCGTTGCCCACCGGCAGTATTATCCGGTCCGGCAGCTCGTAATCCAATTGGTCGATGATCTCGAACCCCACCGTCTTCTGCCCCTCGGGTCGGAACGGGTTGATCGAGTTCAATAAGTACAGTTCGCCGTCCGCTGCCAGTTGCCTGACGATGTTGAGGGCGTCATCGAAGTTGCCGTCCACGGAAATGATCTTGGCCCCGTAGAACATGGCCTGGGCAAGTTTGCCGGCTGCCACCTTTCCCGACGGCAATAGCACGACGCACCTCAGCCCCGCCTTCGCGGCGTACGCGGCCAGCGCCGCAGAGGTATTGCCCGTGGAAGCGCATCCCACTACCTTGCAACCGAGTTCCACCGCCCTGGTTACCCCGACGGTCATGCCGCGGTCTTTGAACGAACCCGTCGGGTTCGCCCCTTCGAACTTGACATAGACCTTTTTCAGCTTGGCCTTGTTGGCCATGGACCTGCAGTCATAGAGTGGCGTGCCCCCTTCCTTCAAGGTGATGGCCTTGGCCTCGCATGCCGGAAGCAGTGGGGCATAGCGCCAAACCCCGATAGGACGCTTCCTCAGGTCCGCCGGCGTCAGGTTGGTCAGCCGTTCCAGGTCCATCTCTACAGTGAGCAGACCGCCACAGTATGGGCAGGCATCTGCAAAGTTGTCTGTGACGGTCTTGCCGCACTCGAAGCACTTGACGGTATAGCTCATTCCGATACCCGCCTGCAGCCTTCGCCCCAGGTGGTCACCCAGGAAAGACAATCGATGCCATGGTCCTCGAAGAACGACTGCACCGAACGGGCGATTTCGACACCGTCGCTCTCGTTCATGTCGAATATGGCCCCGATGCATGGACCGGACCCGCCCAGGAATGATGCCAGTGCGCCCCCTCTCATTGCCGCTTCCTCGGCCTCCTTCAGATGAGGTACCATTGGGGTTCTGGCCGGTTCGACAACAATGTCCTTCATGCTCCGGGCCACGAGCTTCACGTCCTTGTTGGCCATTCCGGCCACAAGCGACGCGGCATGGCCCACCTGGAATATCAGGCTCTTCAGGTCGATGGTCTGGGGCAACACCTTCCTTGCCTCCCTGGTGGGGACGGCGAAGGAGGGCAGCATGGCCACGATCCCGAGGTTCGCTGGGGGGTTGACTCTCACGATCTCCATCGGTTCATATGAACGTATGATCGTGAAACCTCCAAGCAGCGCCGGACCGGCGTTGTCCGCATGACGACTGCCGGAGGAAGCTTCCTCCCCTAAAGCGGCGCATAGAACGAGCTTCTCCACTGGATAGGGTTTTTCGAGCATGAGGTTCGCGGCATAGGCCCCGCCGGCAGCGGAAGCCCCCGACGAACCCATCCCGCTGGCAGGACGGATGCCCTTCTTTATTGTCATCCTCAGGCCGAAGTCGGCGTTGGCCATCTCCAGTACCTTCTGGGCCGCTACGGCGGCAGTGTTTCGCGAATTATCGATCGTCACTCCGTGAGCCCCTATCCCCTCGATCTTCTCTACGCGAACGCCCAACTCGCTGGTGCGGTTGACCTCGATCATGTCAGCAGGTTCCTTAAGGGCTATGCCGAACACGTCGAAGCCCGGCCCTAGGTTCGCCATGGTAGCCGGAGATCTTACCACGACCTTGTTAAGTATCATTTTGGTGCGCTCCATCTAATATGTCAACTAGAACAGGGCCCACAAAACCCGTTTGCCCTAATAATGTTTTCTAGATGACCGAAGGGGCAAGGGCGAGCCACTGGGAGAATGACCTGATAATGTAGGTTGGGGCTCCGGAAAACCAATATATACGCTCCCGCCGTTGTGACCGGATATGAGCTCCGTCCTCATACTGGGTGCGAGAGGTGAAGCAAGAAGCGCATCTGACCTGATGGTATTGGTCCAGTCGCTCCCATGCGACGTTCTCCCCCTGGACGCGGACATGGTCTGTGGCAAGGCACACTTGGAAGCAGCAGTGATCCACGCGAAGAGAGCTATGGAGCAGGGCACTAATGTCTCCGCGGCAATATCCATGGAGACGATGCTATTCGCATCAGGCGAACGTCAGATATCGAAGGCCAAGGAGAAGATGGGGGTTAAGAACGGTATGAGGCATTTCGCTCTCGTGCTGTTCAATTGCGATGACCCGGCGGACATCCTCAGAAGGCTGAAGATGATCAAGGATGACCTAGTGCTGATACCGTCGAGGGAGAAGGCCATCGCGTTCGGCATCGAGAGCAATGAACTGGAAACAGTGCCAGAATGGCAGGCGGCGGACCTCGTGCTGGAAAGGGTCGCGTTCGTCGAGATACTGAAGCGCTGAACATGTGGGCAAATTACATCGACTCGAATTTCTGGCAAAAGGTATATCCGGTGTTGGGCCAATCCGACCACAATCTATCCCATGGACATGGAATGACGGTCCGATCGGCTTCCGGGGCTGAATACGATTGACTGGGGATTACATAAAACAGCTGCAGCTCAAAAAGCAGATTGAGCAAAAGGCGAAGGAGGCAGCTAAGAGCCGCGAGGCTGCGGAGGAGATGCTGGTAAAAGCAGAGGATTCTCTCAAGTTGGCAAAGAAGATGGATGCTCCATCGGCCGAGGCGGAGAAATTTTTAACCGAGGCAAGCTCATTTTTCAAGGATAAAGATTACCGCTCTTCGCTGGGTCTGTCCACAAAGAGCATTGAGACATCACACAAGGGCCAGAACGATCGTGTCGTCTCCATGCTCCAGGCGGCGGACGAACTGAGGACGCTGGTGGAAAGGAGAGGGATCAAGGCCGATGATCTCGCATTGATCTCCCAGGAGGCCAGAGCCTCCCTGGCAAAGGGGTCGATGGAAGACGCGTTCGCCATGGCCAAGGACCTCTGGGACAAGGTGGAGAAGCTCGTCAACCGCTATATGGCCACCGCCTTCGGGGAGGCACAGAGAATCATGCTTCTTGCGGAAGGGCTGGGCATCAAGGTCGATACTGAGCGGCAGGCGCTTGAGGAGGCGAGAGGCTATCTTGAGAGGGAGCAGGTGCCAGCGTCGATGGAGAAACTCTCCTCATGCCTGGAATCGCTCGACACTTCGCTGAAGGAGAGATTCACGGCCCAAGCCGACAGCATGATGGATGTTTCCCAGTACCAGCTCGATGTGCCGATAGACCTGACCAAGGTCGAAAAGGCACTGAAGAAGGCCCAGGGTCTCTTGGGGGAGGGCTCGTTCGAAGAAGCGTTCGCCGCCTTGAAAACCACCGAATCGGAACACCAGAAGGCGCTGACCAGAGGATTCACTGCGGAACTGCAGTCGCTCCGCAGGAGGAGCACTGTCCTGAAGGAGAACGGAATCGATATCAAGGAGATCAATTCTCAAATCGCCCAGCAACGGGACCTGCTCAAGGACTCCAAGTTCGATGAAGCGCTGGAAGGGATCAAAGGAGTAAGCAGCCTGCTTCGGGAGAAGGAGGCAGCATTACTCTCGGAGACGTTACTAAAGCTACGGCCGAAGCTTCTAATCGCAAAACGTCTGGGAATCGATCTGGAAGCTCCGTCAAAGAAGATTGAGGCAGCCCGGGCCAGCCTAACCGCCATGGACCTCAGGGAGGCAATAGACCAGGTATCAGCGGCCGAAGTGGAAATCGATGAAGCGCTGAAAGGGCTCGCAGACCTGGAATCCGAGCTGTCCAAGGCCAGAAGGGCCATTAACAGCGCCGAGACCCTGAAATTGGATATTTCGACCGCTAAGAGTTTCATGGACTCCGCCAGAAGGGCGACATTGGCCCACGAGTTCGTCAGCGCGATCGGTCTGCTCCGGGAAGCACAGACGGAGCTTAACAAGCAGTTAGAGGGACACTATGCCAGGGATGTCATGGGCATCGAGATCAAGTTCGCCGCGGCAGTGCGCATTGGGGCGGACGTGAAGGACGAAACCACGATGCTGGATAAGATCGTGGACCTGATAAAGAGAGGTGAGTTCACGGTGGCGCCGGAGCTGCTGGCAAAATGCGCCGAAACCACCGAAGCGAAGTTGCGCTCCTCCGTCCAGAAAGCGCTGGACGATGGCAAGGCCAATCTGGAAGCGTACAAAGGCTCCATGGACATCGGCAACGCGGCGGCCATGCTGGAACAGGCCAGAGCCGCCTTGGAAAAGAAGGAGTTCGTAAACGCCTTTGATCTAGCGGCCGAGTCCGCCGAATCGTTGAAACGGGATGAGAAACAGGCTTTGGAGCTCAGGTTGGGAGAGGCCCACACCATGCTCGCCATCCTGAAGGAGCTCAATTGCGAGAGCATCACCCTCAAAGACAAAATGGCCAAGGCAGAGGAGATGAAGGGCAAGAACAACACCATGCAGGCCCTCCGCACCGCCAACGACGTCATCCAATTCTCCCATTCGATCATGCTGGACGAGTTCACAAGGGAGATGGCCTCCACGTCCCGCGCCATTTCCCTGGAGCGCAAGAAAGGGGTCGAGGTCATGAAACCCGAGCACCTCCTGGAGGAGGCGGGCAAGGCATTGAAGGAGGGGCTGTTCGAGAAGGCCTATGAGAGCCTCAAGGAGGCCAATATCAGCCTTAAGCAGCTAACTAGCGTGCACGTTGAGATCTACGACCGGATCGTAGAGATATCAACCTTACTGGAAGAAGCAGATTCCCAGGGCATTGATACAAAGAAGGCCACCGATCTCCTTCTCCGGACCAAGCGCATGTTCGAGAGCGGTCGATACGCAGATGCCAGGGCGACGTCCGCCGCGGCCTATGCGGAGACGGAGGTCATCGTGGCCCCGTTCATGGCACTGAGAAAAGTGCAGGAGGCAAAGGAACTGGTCCTAGCCATGGAAACCCTAGGCTTGGACACGGCGACGGCTCAGGCTTCGATCCATGCGGCATCGGAGCTGGAAGAGAAGAAGGAGCATTTGACCGCGCTGAAAACGATGAACAGCGGGATAGACTCGATACGTTCCCAATTGTCCAATGGAATCTCCCGTGAGATCGGGCTATGCCATTCGTTGATGGACCGGACCAAGGCGGCAGGCATAGACATCACCTCACCGCAACAGATTCTGGCCAAAGCCACCAGCCTCCTTTCCGAGAAACGCTATCTGGACGCGCTGAGGGCATCACAGATGGCCCGCGGGGAACTGGATCAGCTGATGCTCATGGAGCAGAAGGCCACCGAGCAGATCGAGCGTACCATGTCCACCCTCAAGGCGATACAAGACCTAGGCGTGAACGTATCGCCAGCCGTCGAGATGATGAACCAGGCCCGCATCATCCAGAAGCAAGGCAACCACCCGCTGGCAATGGAACTTTCCAAGCGCGCGTTGGATCAGGCAGCGCACCTTATGGACATGATGGCCTCCAGGAAACTGGAGGAAGTGGACCTGAAACTTCGGCGCGAAGAGTTGGAAGGACCGGACCTGGTCATCGTGGACCGCATACGTCGGGACATAAACGAGCGCATCAACCAGCGCCGGTTCCGGGACGTGTTGCCATTGGTTCGCACCTACGATGAGGAATTGGCCAAGGTCAAGGATATCCGGGATTCGGCCCAGCGGACGATAGCCGAGGTCCGCTCCAAGTTCGACGAGGCGGCTGCGGCCGGTGTGTACTCGGAAGAGCTGAGGCAGCTGATGACCAAGACCGAGGAAAGGATGAAAGCACGGGCATTTGCCGAGGCTAGTGCCTTGGCGATGCGCTGCCGCGACGAATTGGGCCAATTGCGGGAGATGTTCGAGGCAAGGATGGCCGAGATGCAATCGCTCCGACATGACTTCCAGTACCTGGAAGAGAGCGACGACCGGTCGAACATCGGAATGTTGTTGGACCAGGCGGACGAGGCATTGTTGGTATTGGATTTCGAGAAATCCTCACTGTTCCTGCGCCGGGCGAAGGCCCAATTGTTGGAAACGGTCGGCCGGGAATCTGGTCGCAACTATGAGGAGCTGATGTCTCTCTACAAGCTGTTGAACGAGATCGGATATGATCGCTCGAAACTGCCCCCGAGCGTTCTGCGCCTGCACGAAGTGAAAGGCGGAACCTTCGGTTCTAAGGAGCTGGAGGCGCTGAACGCGGGGATACAGACGTTGAGACAGGTCGTGATCGAGGAGTTCGATCGCAAGCGCAAGCATGTGGAGGGGGAGATCGCCAAAGCCAAGAAGGCCGGTCTGGAGGTCAACATCAGCGAGGGGTTGTACACCAGCGCGACAGGCGGTATGCTGACGCAGGACATCGGTGAGGCGTATCGAACGCTGGAGCAATGCGAACGCTCGATCGGGACCGCAAGCGCGGCGAACGAAGAGTTCAGGCAGACCAGGACCAAGCTCAAGACGGAACTGGAGAAGATGAGGGCTGACGGTACACCGGTCATCGCCGCGGAGCAGATGATGAAGCAGGCGGATGCACTTCATGCTAACGATACGAAGCAGGCTTTGGACATACTCAATGAGGCAGTGTCGAAGGTCGAGGATCACAAACAACAGATGATGCCGGACATCGGCATCGACATTGACTTCCTGGATGAGCTGAAGAAAGGTTCGTGGGCCAAAGTGCGTCTGCACGTGAGCAATGACGGCAGCGCCGTGGCCAGGGAGATCAACATCGACATCATCGGTGATGTTGAGGTAAAGGGCATTACCGGCATTGATCGACTTCTTCAAGAAGAGAAGCGGACGATCGAGGCATCGATCCGGCCGAAATCATCCGGGGTGATCGGATTGAAGCTCATGCTATCCTGCAAGCCGATGAACTCCGACGAACTGGTCGGTTTCGAGTCGGAGTTCGATATGACGGTAGAGTGAACAAAAAAATCGAATTAGAAAGTGTTTTAACCGATCGTGCCAGGACGTTACTCCCTGACCGGCGCGAACTTGTAGCCGTAATGGATGACCCCGCCTGGACCATCTGATCCCAGCTTCCTCATGGTAGCCTTGACCTTCAATCCTATGGCCAGCTCGTTTGCCTCAACGTCGATGACCTGCCCGGTCACCATGACCCCTTCCCTCATGCGGATTATTGCCATAACATAAGGCTTCTGCATCTCGAACTGGCTAGGGGCCTCGTGCACAACGGTGTAGGAATAGATCTCTCCGTCTCCCCTCAGTTTAAGGGGTTGGATCTTGCCTATCGACTTGCGGTGGCAGGTGGGACACACAGACCGCGGAGGGAAATGGACCTTCCCGCAAACAGTGCACTGCACGCCGATCATGTTGTACCGGGACGCATTCTCCCTCCAGAACCTAGCGGTGGTCATCAGGCCACCCCCAGGATGTGGACGACAGCGGTTGCACCGGTGCCACCCACGTTCTGAGCCAGTCCGACCTTGGCATTGGCGACTTGGCGCTTTCCCGCCTGTCCGCGCAGCTGGGTCACGACCTCGACGATCTGAGCTACACCGGTAGCGCCGATCGGGTCTCCCCTGGCCTTCAAACCGCCGGAGGTGTTGATAGCGATCTTTCCTCCGACCAATGTCTGTCCGTCCATGGTGGCTTTCCCGCCCTCCCCTTTCCGGAAGAAGCCCAGGTCCTCGATCGCCAGGATCTCCGAGATGGTGAAGTTGTCATGCACCTCGGCGAAGTCGACGTCCTTCGGGGTCAGCTTGGCCTGCTTGAACGCCCGGTCCGCCGCGACTCTGGTCGCGTTGAACCCGACGATGCTGTTGCGGTGGTGCAATGCTAGTGTGTCCGATGCCTGACCTGATGCGAGTATCTTGACCGGCGTCTCGGTGTACTTCCTGGCTTTTTCCATGGCGCACAGGACCACCGCCGCGGCACCATCCGAGTTCGGGGCGCAATCGAACATGCCCAACGGGTCCGACACCAGTGGGGACTTGAGCACTGTGTCAAGGCTGATCTCCTTCTGGTACTGGGCCTTCGGATTCATCGAACCATGCTTGTGGTTCTTGACCGCGACCTGCGCGATCTGCTCCCTGGTGGTCCCGAAGTCATGCATATGGCGGCGTGCGATCATGGCATGCAGCGAAGGGAACGTTGCCCCGAACGTCACTTCCCATTGCTCGTCCGCGGCTGACGACTGGATCTCATTCGACTCGTTGTCGCCCACATCGGTCATCTTCTCGGCCCCGCCTACAACAACGATATCATGCATACCCGATGCCACTGCCATGTACCCCTGGCGCAGGGCTAGTCCGCCGGACGCGCCAGCCGCCTCGACGCGGGTCGCTGGGATATTGTCCCGCGCCATGCCCGAGTAGTCTGCTATCAACGCAGCTACATGCTCCTGCTGGATGTAACGACCGGCGGACATGTTGCCAACATATAGGGCGTCGATGTCCTCGCCGGACAGGTTCGCGTCATAGACCGCTGCCAGTCCCGCCTGTATTCCAATCTCGCGGAACGAAAGGTCCCAGAGCTCGCCGAACTTTGTAGCGCCTATGCCAATGACTGCAACTTCTCTCACTCGGATCCCTCCTTGAGCTTAATCTTGCCGCGGAACTTGGCGTACGTGGCATAATCGATCGAACTTCTTGTTCTCCACCAACTGCTTGACGGTTGGGGCCTCCTCCCGGCGGTAGTTGGAGATCTTGTTGGTAACGGTTATGTCAAATCCGTCGGCGCCAGCACCTGAGCCGTATGCTACGACGAAGATGCGGTCGTCGGCCTTGGCCACATCTAAAACGGATGCCAGTCCTAGGGGGACAGCTCCGGAGTAGGTATTGCCGATCACTGGTGTCAACAATCCGGTCTCGATCTGCTTCTCGGTGAAACCGAGCTGTTTGGCCACACGCATGGGGAACTTGCCGTTCGGCTGGTGGAATACGGCATACTGGTAGTCGGTTGGTTTCGAACCGACCTTTTCCATCAGGCCTTTGGCCGCGGCCGAGACATGTTTGAAGTATGCTGGCTCGCCAGTGAACCTACCACCGTGGGATGGATATGGCTGACCCTCCCTTCTCCAGAAGTCCGGAGTATCGGTGGTGTAGGAGAAAGTGGAATTCAGCTTGGCTATGATCTCGTTGGAACCGATCAAGTAGGCCGCACCCCCGGCGGATGCCGAATACTCCAAGGCGTCACCTGGAGCACCCTGGGAGGTGTCGGCTCCGATGGCGACACCATACTTTATCATTCCCGAACCGACAAGACCCATGCAGACCTGCATCGCTGCGGTCCCAGCCTTGCATGCGAACTCGAAATCGGCCACGGTGAGGTTCGGGGAGGCCTCGATAGCCTCGGCGACGATGGTTCCCGTCGGTTTCACCGCATAGGGATGAGATTCAGAACCGACGTAGAGCGCCCCAATGTCCTTCGGATCAACGTTAGTACGACGCATCATGGCTCTCGCGGCTTCCACCGATATGGTTATGACATCCTCATCGGGGGCCGGGACGGACTTGGAAAAGATCAGAAGGTTCTTGGACATCATTTCCCCGTCCGCTCCCCAGACCCTGCCGATCTCCTGTGGCCCGATCCTATACCTTGGCACGTACGCTCCGTAGCTTACAATACCCACATCCATTGAATATTCCTCCTCACTCGATCCGTTCCAGCCTCTCCACGAGGGTCTGGATCGGTAAGGTCGTTTTGATCAGCGGCAGACCTTCCAACGTAGCTAGCCGGATAGCCAGGTCATCGACGTGCTCTGGGCGGTGGTAAACGACCAGCGCCGGCTTCATGGGGTGCGCCCTGATTGCGATCATGGGCGAGCGGCCGAACTTGACACCGGTGAAAATCAATGCCCTTTCGCTGCTCCAGCCATAGATCTTGAGGTAATCCATCGAACCCAGGGCTGTGATGGCCTTCATCGAATCGATGATAGTGAAACCGTGTATGTCCATATCCAGACTGACGCTCTTGGTGAGCGGTTCGCCTTCGATTACCTGTACGAAATCCGACCCGCGGAACGATGACTTGAACTCCTTGATGCTGATGATACAATCGCTCTTCTCGCCCAGGTCATACTTCTTCAGTATCTTCCCGCCCGAAGCGTCATCGAGGGCGATCAGACCATCGACCAGCCTTCTCACGATGACGATACCAGGGGACCTGCGTCGTCCCGACTCATAATCGCTGATGACTGAAGGGGATACACCCATGTACTTCGCCAGCTGCTGTTGGGAGACCTCGAACTCCTCTCGCCACTTCTTGATCGTCTTGCCCGCATCCACGGACAGGACGATCTCGCCAGCCATCTTTTCCCTGAGCTGCTCCCGCATGAAAACCGGTTAATTCGTGATCGGTATTTATAACTGACGTAGGCGAAGTACGACAATATGAGATGTTAAAGATAAGTGGACAACAACAAAAGACGGGGGACTACGCCACGTTGGTCGGGTACGGCAATCCCATAAGAAAGCTTGCTCCCCAGTTATGTGTACAGTTTCGGTGAATGAAAAGTGATACATAATTACAAATTTACAAATATAAATTAGCCAGGCGTTATAAGGATTGTCGAGAAATCTAACCTAGAGTCCCTTCAGGAATTTCAGTTTCGGACACCTCCCACCGTTAGTCTGATTATGGTCGACAGCATCAGAGGATATGAGGCAAGATGTATCGAACCGTGCGATTGAAATTAACCCTCAATGATGACTAAAAACAGCGCCTGTTAGGAACGATGGAGGCATTCTCTGAAGCGTTTCGTATATCGGCAGAATGGGGATATCAGCACCGCGAGAAGAACAAGTTCCGTAATCAGATGGCTGTCTATGGAACAGTCAGAAAGCAGGTTCCAAAGCTCCCATCGGCATTGGTCATCAACGCTTGCCACATGGCTACCGAAGCGTTGGTCGGATGCCAATTTGAGTCAATTCCGATAAAGGGAGAACGTACCTCCATAAGATATCCATGGAAAGGAGCTAAGGTCAACCTGCGTAGTGGATGCGCGATAATACTAACAATTGGATTTAGGGTTATTGCCGAGTTCAAGACGCCCATGTGCTTTGATAAGTACTTAGACTGGAAAGTAAAATGTTCTTACCTATACTACGAACATACCAGTCATAACTTCTTTTTAAACGTGGCTGTAGAGAATGATGAAGTACCGGAGGTTGTGAATGGAGATGTTCTAGGGATAGATAGAGGGCTGAAAAATCTAGCGGTATGCTCGAATAACGCTTTCTTCAATTCAAAAGAATTGAAACGAGTGAAGGGCAAATATGCATTCTTGAGGGCTCAATTGCAGGCGAAAGGCACTCATTCGGCGAGAAGAAAACTTAAGAAGATTGCCGGAAAAGAGAAACGGTTCGTTGCCTGTGAGAACCATAAGATGGCAAAGGAAATTGTAGCAATGCCATACTCAGCGTATGTTCTCGAAGATCTGAGAAACATTAGAAACAAATCTGTTTACTCTTGGCAACTCCGTCGAGATCTGGCAACATGGCCACACTATCAATTCCAAGAGTTTCTGCAGTATAAGGCTGAGGAAACAGGAAAAGAGCTGATTCTGATTGATGGTAGTTATACATCCCAGACCTGCTCGAAGTGCGGGAATGTCAGCCGTGAAAACAGAAAAGGATCGGTTTTCAAATGTACCGAATGTGAGTATGAACTTAACGCTGACCTAAACGCTTCAAAGAACATCGCCCAGATCGGTATAGCCGAATTGGGTAGGCTTCAAGCCGGTAAGCCAAATGCGACGTGCAATGAATCGGGTTCTATTCGGGTTCCACAGATGAGGAGCGCAGTTGCAAGTCAATCTTAGACAATATTGACGACCGGTACTCGCAGCAAAAAAACCTCTTAGGTTCGACAACGAGTTTCAACATTGAATGCGGATGGACAGGAACAAGGTTGGGAGGTTATAAGCCAAGCAAGAGAGAAATGAGTGAGAAAGGATATGTTTTTAATACTCCTAGCAATTAACCCCATAGGCAGCCAGAGGGTTCGTGGGCTAGCTTGGCTATACTTGTGGCTTCGGGAGCCATAGACCCCGGTTCAAATCCGGGCGAACCCACCATCAACCATAACCAGTGATCTCATTTCTGATTTCAATTCCGGGCTTTTTTGCATCTGGCTTATTGTCTTCTGCGTAGCCAGATGGTTCCGGTGCTCTGAACGCTCGTTCCAGCCGAAGGAAGGCCGCGCGGTCACGGATGCGTCCGTAGTGCTTCTCCGTGGTGCGCGTAGTGCTGTGCCCCAGCTGCTTGGAAACATCTGAGAGGAGGGTGGGATCGCGGTCCAGGCACATCTGCGTGAACGTCGGCCTAAAGTCCTTGAGCTTGAACTCCAACCCGGCCTCCTTCTCTATCTTGGCCTTGACGACCCTGAACCAATTCGAGGAGTAGTGTTTCGCCTGTCCGTTCAGTACGCACGGGATGAGGGGAACCGCGTCCTCAAGCCCATGGGCATGAAGGTACTTCATTCTGGACCTGAGGAAGTGCAGCGTTGCCTCCCTCGCCTGCGGAAGGATGATGACCTCGCGCCGCTTGGCATAGCGGTTCTCGCCCTTCGGATGCCGGACACGGAATGTCCAGCCCTTTACGTCAATATCCCCTAGGTCGGCAAGTCGAAGCTCGCTCGGCCTTAGGCCGGTGGCTGGCAGGAATGTCGCCAGCATCCTGGCCACCTCTCCGGTCCAGCCGTTTAACCTTTCGGCCGCACTTATCAACCTGGAGACCTCGGTCTCGTCCAGTGACTTAAGGTCCTTGGGCAAAGCGGTTGGCAACCGTTCCCCCTCTGCCCTCATCTGTTGGACCACCGGATTTCCGGTGAAGGTCGTCACCTTGTCAAGCAGGCCGATCAGCTTTGACCTGTACCCAGGATCGAGGTCCTTTTCGTTCATCCAGACCAGAAAGGCCTGGATGTCTTCCCGCGACATCCTCTTGGGATCGGCTGTCAAGACCTTATGGTCTGATTTCAGCTCCCGAAACACGCTGTCCAGATACCTGAACTTCCTTTCCTGCTCCTCGATGGTGGACTCAGCTAGTATCCCTACCCTCCTCCTCAGATATTTCCTTGCGGCGGTCAGCAGGGGGAAGCGGCCCGTGGAGGTCGCCCCCCTTTTCCTGCCCACCGTTTTTCTGGGACGCCCTCTGTGTGGTCCGTTGCCGGCGCCTCCGCCATCGTTATCGGGAAGCGGGATATTAGAATCCATCGGGAAACTCCCCCTGGTGGGGTGCCAGGCTTCCTCTCATATGAGTGACAATGAATATCGGAAAACCGATTCCAACGATGAGTTGGGCGGGAATTCCTATATCAAAATGCATTAGACGGTCTTCGATGGCAAAACTGGAATTAGACTTTCGGAAACTGGATCGATTGGAAAAAGAATAATCTGGTCGTTTAGTGGAAGTCGAATCGATCGACATCATGCTGGCCCGTACAATGCCATGAATTGGCCATTTTAGCTGGCGAGAAAAAAAGATTGAAAGTGTTTGGATGATTCCAGAGTGCACCATTGCACAATCTCCTTCACTCTGGGTCATCCTCGCCTTCATCCAGCAGCCCTTCCAGATAGAGCCGCAGGATGAAGTCAATCAGTTCGTCAAGGGTTAGATCTTCCTCGTCGGCTATCTCCTGGAGACGCGCCGCGAGCGGGCCTTTGACGGATACTGTGGTGTTCATATTGCCTACCCCTTGATTGCCTCTCCCGTCGAACCGGGTTCATAGGCACCACGTCCTACCGGCAAAGGATTAATAAAGTTCTATTACGTATGATTATAACAGAACAATATGACAGCCACTACCACCCAACGAAGGGAAAGAAGGTTTACGACCCCGGAAACATTGGCCACCCATCCCATAATCAAGCTATTCGATATGCCCGAGATACAGAAAATCATACGCGACAACGGGGAGACGGGATTGCGATTCAGCGAACTCCAGTACATCCTTTGCAGGAGTGGCCCCATGGTAAATATGGTGCATACGTGTTCCGATTCACACAAATGTGAAAATTGCCTAAAACGAAAAAAATGTAGGATCAAGAGATACAAAGGGCTATCTCCGGTAATGAAGATTGTAGAGCAATCTTATGGTCGGCGTTCGAACATGGCCGACGATCTTACCCGGCTCGTCAATGAGGGTTACCTAATTCGCAGACGCTGGGGCTATTATGAAAGGGGGGAGCGAGGGGCAGATCGAGACGCTCCGTTTATCGCCTCTACAAGGAGGGCGGAAATCCTCCGGGTTTTAAAAAGAAGGTTCGGAGAAAAGGTACATCTAGTTAACAGCGGTCGATTCGTGATGATCGATGACTACCAGGTGGATGAAATCGTTGCCACACGCTTGAATTCCTTGGTGCACGATCTTGACGAAGAACTGTTGAGGCTCACCCTCAGGAGGGGGTTAGGCAGACTGGCGGACGAATTCGGGAAGCACATCGCCATGGAGAACGACCTTGAGGAAAGAGTGCGACTTCAGGACTACGTGCTCAAGCATATTGCGACACGGCTCGCTCTGTGGGGCCTGAAGGAAGACGATTTCCCAGACGAAATTACCCGCATCCGCCATCTGGACCTCGGGGTCGCAACTGAACTGCGTTCTGATATCATGAACCGGATCGAGCAGGAAAGAGGCGTGATGGACGAGGTGAGGTCGATCCTAATAACGGCCCCGAGGGGGCCGCGAATCTCGGGATGGCCGGGAACGGTCTTGATGCAGTTGGCGACAGAGCACTTGTTCGAGGAGGAATCTGAAGGATTGGCCGAACCGACAAAGGGCGTCATTGATGCAATGCCAAGAAGCGTCTTCCAGATGCACGGAACGGAACTGTCCCCCCGGTCGATGGTCTCCCAATTCGATGATTCCACGTGGCTCATCACCGATAAACGCAAAACATATCTGTTGGAAAAGAAGGAGGGGACATTTTACGTGTCCAGGTCAAGGCAGAAGAAGCGGGCGGATCTCGAATGGATATTGAAAGCCAGGGCAATTCTCGACAGGGACAGCGCCTTCGAGGAATGGTTCATCAAGTCGAACCTATACCTCAGGGTTGACATCGGGAAGGAGGCATCGATTGTCGTGATAGGGGCCACAAGACGCGCCAAAGTTCCATACAAGGAGAGCCTCCCCACCTAGAGTTCGGCCGGGGACGATGCGACTCAATCGTGAATAAAGCAGCGTCATGCCTCAATTTGCTATCGATAGTGATACGATGCGCTTCCCGGTGTTTGGAGAATTATCAAGGGATTCGCAGGAGGCCTGCTTGACTTTAGCGCAAATTGTTAAGTGAAGCGAAATGAAGTTGTATGCATGGAAATGATTGAGGAGATAGCAGGAAGCGTGGCAACAACATCACCGACTGGGGCCACAAGTGGCCCGGTTGTACCATCGGTAATGGATGAACTGAAGTTCGAATCCTATGATTACCTGGTAGGTCTGCTGGACATCCTGGGATTCAAACAGCACGTCAGAAACGCGATGCGCGGTGATGGCCCGGACCGCCTCGGCCCAACCCTTCAGAAGATCTGGCTGGATCTCCCGGCTTTCCTACGTGGAGGAGTAAGTTCGTTCTTCAGGAACTGCGAGGCCGGGGGGCCCGATCCGCGACTGCCGGATCCCCTGATCGTTGCGGACCTGATCCGGGACCGGATACAGTTCTCGGACACGATCATTTTCCATGTCCGGGCGGATAAGAAAGACCCGGTCGATTATGAAAAGAAACTTCATGCCCTTTGTACGATTCTCAATTCCTTCATCCAGCTGTCCATCCTGAAACCCGGAAAAAGCACCATGCCGCTCGCGTTCCGGGGAGTGGTGGCGTTCGGCCCGGCGGTCATCAAGCCGAACATCGGGATCTACTACGGTACGTCCCTGCTCGACGCATATGAACTGGCGGAGGGGCAGAACTGGTTAGGAGGAGCGGTGCATGGGACCGTGGGGGTCCGTTCTCTTTTGCAAACCGTTGGCAACACGTATCTGGAGGGATTCGATGGCCAGCTCCTTGAATATGATGGGATTCCCGTCTTTAAGAGATGTCATCCCAATGTGGAATATGCGCTCAACTGGGTTCAGATGCATCCTGCGTGCAAGGAATACTATGATGGAATTGCCTTCAGAAAGCCGTTGAGACAGGACATCATCGATGGGAATATGAGGTATTACGATTGGGGACAAGGTCCAACGGAGCAGAAGAAGGGGGCGACCTTTGCATTTGCAGAGAAGGTCTGCAAGGCCTATGCAACCAGTCCGGACCACCGTGACCGGTGGTCTACCGAACCATGATAACTACCGCGAAGGTTCTTCTTAAGGAGTACCGTGATGCTGCGGGAAACGCGGAGATCATCGACTTAAGTCAGACTCAATCAAAGCCTTAAGGAGAGCGTTTTGCCTTCCTTAAGTAAAGTTCTCGGACCCGAAGAACCTCCTTTGCAAGACGGAGAGTTAATAAAAAATAAACCACCACAAAGATGTAATCCTTGCCCGAATGGAATATCATTCATAAGTATTATCAATGTAATACCTGATTGAACCCGTAATGCCAATCTCATGGCCAGGAAAATCAACGAAGAAGGATGAGAAGAAGATAGTGAAAGAAGATACCAAGCCAGTACTTCATGATGAGACACAAATCCATCAGAGCAAAAGTGCGCAATCAGGTCCAAGCCCGGCGGCACCGTTGCCGATAGCGGCGAATTCGGTCCACGGCGTCCGGGCCTCCCAACCGCAACACGCAACAACGGTGGTACCGAAAGCACCACCGACAGCTCCGGCGCGAGTCCTTGCAACATCCCCGAAAGGCAAAGGTAAGCGGCGGCCGAGGAACACGGTCGTTGTGAGCTTGCAGATGCCCGCCGCACTCGTTAAGGTACTTGATGAGATCGTCGAGGCGGGAGCGTATCGCAGCCGGTCGGACATCATATTGCAGGCGGTGAGGTCGCATGCCGAGGTAAGCCGCCGCCTAGCTAGACTTGAGGCGAAGCAACCTCCTAAAAGGTGAAAGTTGGTCACCGCTAACTGTGCCCAAACAGCGTTAAATCTTAAATCCTTCTAGTCGGGTAATCGCAACTTAATGATGTTGCAGAACGTCGATCTTGAGACTGTACTCGGGAAAAGGATCATGAAAGAGCTTGTTAGAAGTACACCCCGCTCATGCTCTTTGTCACTGTCGTTCACCACGATGGTCACGGTCGTTGATCCGCCTGGGCTAAGATTGAACGTCTGCGAATTAGAATATGAATTCACTCCGATGTTGACGAAACAATAGAGCGTTCCCGACCCGGATGACCCTCCGTCGTTCGTTACCTGCACGGTGAACGTCGTCGGTCCGGAAAGGGATTGATCGATAGACCACGACGTCGCTGTGAACTTGGCGGCCGGCAGGGGTTGACTTTGAATTATGGCATTGGCCACGAGCAAAGCAATCACGATGATGATCGCAATCATCACGACCCCGACTATTATCAACGTCTGTTTCTTTCTTTTCGGCGCGGCTGGTGGTTTTGCAGCTGTATCTGCCTTGGTTTCCTCTGACATATTTTAGACCTCGAAGGGAAAGATAGCTAGTAAGAGATAATACTTTCTTACTTCCGTGCATCCGTGGCTTCTTATAAGTTTACAATCAAGATACTAACGTCTCATGCCGAGAGAGCGAATAGGAGAGTCACGGGTCACCACCAAGGGTCAGATCACCCTGCCGAAGGGCGTAAGGGAAGTTCTCAACGCTGAGGAAGGCGATTACATTATATTCTTCAAGGAGGAGGGCAGGATCTTCATCGAGGCTGGTTCTCTGATAACAAAAGTCAGGGGAAAGTGAAAGTGTACC
>CAVWKV010000059.1:0-35688 GCA_963755265.1 uncultured Methanomassiliicoccales archaeon
AAAAATCCAGGGTAGGACGCACACAAATGAAGAAAAGCATAATTGTAGTTATATTCACGATCATCGTCGTGGGGGTCGTGGTCATAGCAAGCATCAGCCTAAAAAATAATGGAACAGCGACTACAACGGATAACACCCTGAGAATCGGGGAACTGTTCGATATAACGACCATGGATCCTGCTCCAGACGGAACGTTTTTAAAAGAAAAAGCAGGAGTGATCGAATGCCTGACTGATGAATCCGCTAATTATACCGTCACGCCTTCATTGGCTACATCCTGGGAAGAGGTCAATGACACAACATGGCAATTTAATCTGAGACAGGGGGTTCTTTTCCAAAATGGTGAGAAATTTAATTCTAGTACCGTTAAGTTCACCATCGACCGGACAGTGAGCCTTAACTCGGTGGCTGCGAGCCTGTTGGATCTGAACTATGTTGAAATCGTTAATAATTATACCATCAGGATCCATACTACTGTTGCCAACCCCATCGTGCCTCAGATTATGGAATATTCGTCGTTCGGGATAATAAGTCCTAATTCGACCTTTTCCGGAACGACATGTACAAATCCCATAGGAACTGGCCCGTTCGAATTGGTTAGCTATGATACTCTTACCCATGTCGTGACCGTAAAGAAAAATACAAACTGGTGGGGAGGGGCCGTGGGCATCGATACAATAGTCATAACACCGATAACCGACCCCAATGCAAGGGCCCTGGCTATCCAATCCGGAGAAGAGGATTTTACAGTTGATATACCATACTCTGAAATCTCCATTATGCAGAAACTCGGTCTTAATGTTACCACGGAAATCACTCCAAGAGTCTACATTGACACCTTTAACCTGAACCAACAGCCTTTCAATAACGTGAACATGAGACAAGCCATTCTGTATTCCCTAAACACCACCGCCCTTGTAGAGTATGCATTAGATGGCGTGGGAGAACCGGCTAAAGGCATATTCGATCCAAGTATGCCCTGGGCCAACACCAGCCTCTTGGGGTACCAATATAATCCAGTTAAAGCAACGGCTCTCTTTGCAGAGGCGGGATATGTGTCCGAGAATGGGAAGCTCGTTAACGAGACCACAGGTAAACAATTATCCATTAACATCGATACTCAGACCAATAGGCCGGGATGTCCCCTGCTGGAGGAGGCTATGGCGGGTGAATTGATGGCTGCAGGAATCAGTGTGACATATGAAGCTGAGGCCAGCAGCGTGCTGTCCACGGTAAGAGCGGAGGGCTATTGGGACATGGAGATAAACACCCTAGCTTTGACGATGGTGGGTGATCCTCAATACTTCTTGCAGAATGTGTATGAAACAAAAGGAGCATACAACTATGGCAATTACTCCGACCCGAGGGTCGATGCATTAATCAAGCAACTAAGCACCACCTGGAATCTTACGGCTAGATATGACCTCTCGCGGGAAGCAGAAGGAATTATTTACAACGACGCGCAGGAGCTTCCTATGGTCGATTACGGCATCTGCCTGGTTATGTACGACTATGTCAAGGGGTATGTATACAACCCGACCTCGCACGACTACAACACTTATCCAGGCACGTACATTTCGAAATGAATGGGAGTGACTTCTGCCAAAACTTTATATTCGGAGGCTTACAACCTCCTTTTTTTACCATATCTTAAACATTTGCCACGCTCTGTCGGTTATGAGGCCGATTAAGAACATATTTCTGCATTGCCGCCACCAGTATGGTTGCCATCGTAATGATCGCCCTGGAACATATCGATTCATGTAATATGATGGACGAGCTTCTCGTTTCGATTAAATACCTCGACCAGACTGTCGGCTCCATACTGAGATTCGGCATGCCAGGTAACGAGCTAAAAGTGATTCATCGATTCAAAAATTTGATTGGTAACACGATTACATAATTCTTAATACTATTATATCAATGCCGGACTTATGCCTCTTGACGATAATGAGTTTAAAAAATACGTGAGTTATAAATGGGACTCATCTTCAGAGACTTACGATACGCATTATGGACATGGGATAAAGAGTGATAATGAACGAGATGCGTGGAAGAAAGTCTTTAGCGATACACTGGTAGGTAAAAATCTCCGTATTTTGGATGTCGGTTCGGGAACTGGAGAGATCACGCTTCTTCTGGCAAAGATGGGTCACACCGTACAGGGTTTAGACATTTCAGACGAAATGATAAATAAGTCAAGAAAGAAGGCCGAAGCGATGGGTCTGAATGTACTTTTTGAAAAGGGAGATGCCGAAAAGCTTCCGTTTGAAGATAGTAAGTTCGATGTCGTTGTTAATCGGCACTTATTATGGACTTTACCCCACCCAGATATCGCTTTGAAAGAATGGACTAGAGTTGTCAAGGACGGAGGGCACGTGCTGGTGATCGACGGTGTTTGGAGAGATGGTTCGGTGGGGCAGGGCGTAAAGCGTTTCTTTGGCAACGTTGGAATTCTGTTCATTGAGCGTAAGAATCCATGGAAGAGCTCTTATAGTCACGAAATCCGTGAAATGCTGCCGCATAGAGGTGGTGCTCCAGCTGGAGAAGTTGAGAAATATATGACCAATGCCGGACTCATACACACCTCCACCACGGATCTTACGGATATCCGCAAAGTGCAGATGGCCAGCATGCCATTGCGGAATAAGATTGGTTACAACTGGAGCTATTACCTGGTACAGGGTCAAAAGGGCAAATGATCTGTTGGCGACATTTTCGTTCAAATGACAATTTTGCTAACTATTATAAATGGACCACTCGGGGCTAGAAGATGGTTGATCATTCTGGTTTGAATCATTGGTTTAAATATTCATTAAAAAAGATAATAACTCTATTTGCAACCCTCTTTTCGGTAACAATCATCACATTCCTTTTAATGAACATAACTCCGGGAGAAACGGCCGCATCAATATTGCAACACACCGTAATGCCAGTGGAAGAAACCCCACCGCAATGGATGGTCAACGAAACTGCCCAGAGGTACAACCTCAACGAACCACTGACCACCCAGTATCTCACATGGCTGAACAATGCTTTGCACGGCAATCTAGGTCAATCATACGTATACAATCAGCCAGTCGCTCAAATGGTAGCCATCAGAATCGGCCCAACAGCAGAACTCGCGTTTTTTGCATTAGGCATAGCTCTTCTGGTCGGTATCCCATTTGGCATTCTTTGCGCTATTAAGAAAAATAAAATTACAGACTATGTCATTAGAATCGCCTCGATTGTGAGCGTTTCTATACCTACCTTTTGGTTGGGACTGATGCTGGTAATCGTGTTCTCCATAATGCTTGGACTTTATCCAACATCTGGGTATGGAGGATTGAACTATCTTATTCTGCCTTCGTTGGCCTTAGCCGCTCATCCCACGGGAGTTGTCATACGTATCACCAGGACAAGCGTGTTGGAAACGCTTGGACAGCAACATGTAACGTTTGCAAGGGCGAAGGGACTCTCTGTTGCCAGCATTATGTCGAGGCATGTTCTGAAGAACGCGATGCTTCCCACCTTGACGGTCATCGGCATGGAGTTCGGAGGTCTATTGGGTGGAACTGTGGTCATCGAATCAATATTCAATTGGCCGGGGGTCGGCAGCCTATTGGCCAATTCTGTGCTGGCTAAGGATATACCTGTGGTAATGGGCTGCGTGATTGCAATTGTCGCGATGTATGTTGTGGTCAACATGTGTGTCGACGTGGCATATACGATCATAGACCCAAGAATAAGGACGGGGTAAAATGAATTCCTTTCTTAAGACAAGAAAATCGACGGTCGACAGCATCTCCGTCTCGACGGGCGGAAAGGACCTCATTGTCCGATTATTAAGAAATAAACTGGTATTGATTTGCCTGATATTGCTCATTGCGCTCGTAATGGCAGCTATACTGGCACCGTTAATCGCACCGTTCGATCCGAATGAACAGTACCTATCAGGTGCTCTGCAAAGCCCAAGTTGGACTCATCTCATGGGAACCGATGAAATGGGAAGAGATATCTTTAGCAGAGTGCTTTTCGGAGCACGCATATCTTTACCTATCGCTGGAGCGGTTGTTGCCATTTCTTTCATCGTAGGCTTGGCTATCGGGAGCATTGCTGGGTATGTTGGGGGCTGGACAGACGGACTCCTGAGTAGGATTATCGATGTCTTTATATCATTTCCTGGAATAATAATGTCATTGGTGCTCATAGGTTTCATGGGCCCAGGGTTTGTAAATATGATAGTGGCTCTATCGATAACGAGTTGGGCGGGCTATGCCAGGCTCATGAGGGGTCAGGTCCTGAGCGTTAAGAACAATGACTATGTCAGCTCATCCAAACTGATCGGTGAAAGCAAGTTTAGGATCATGTTCAAGCACATAATCCCCAACTCAATCGCGCCGGTGATCGTATTAGCAACAATAGACATGGGGCATGTGATATTAGCCTCAGCCTCTCTAAGTTACCTCGGTTTAGGCATTCCGGCTGATATCCCAGAGTGGGGATCTATGATCAATGCCGGCCAAGATTATATCCGCACCGCACCATGGGTCATAATCGGGCCCGGTCTGGCCATAACGTTCACTGTAATGATTTTCTGTCTTCTTGGGGATGGGCTCAGGGACGTGATGGACCCCAAATCAGATGAGGAGGGAGTGATTGGCGCTTCTTGAAGTAAATGATCTTAACGTTTGTTTCAATACTTCAGCTGGTGTAATCGAGGCAGCAAGCAACGTCACATTCGAAATAAATAAGGGAGAGATCTTCGGTATAATCGGGGAGAGCGGGTCTGGTAAATCCGTAATCGGGCTGTCGATCCTAAAACTTCTCCCTGCTTCTGCTGAAATAACTGGAAGAATAAAATTTGAGGGAAGGAATTTGCTCGAGCTATCCGAGCGCGAGATGTCCTCGATCCGTGGAAAATCGATATCACTGGTTCCTCAAAATCCTTCTGGTTCTCTTGATCCATTGATGAAGAACGTTGAACAGATAGCCGAAGTCTACTATGAGGACAGTATCGAGAAGGCAGAGAGCAGGAAGCGAGCGATCGAGATACTGCGAACTCTGCACTTCGATGATTCTGAACGCGTTGCCAAAATGTATCCTCATCAGCTATCTGGAGGAATGAAACAAAAGCTATTGGTGGGGGCGACAATGACCAGAAGCCCTCGTCTTATCATCGCGGATGAGCCGACAAAAGGCCTTGATTTAAAATCACGCAGGAATGTATCCTCGCTTCTAGCGGGATTGGAAGACCAGGAAAGATCGCTATTGGTGATAACTCACGATGTCGACCTAGCTTTTGAGATATGCGATCGGATCGCTGTTGTTTATGCTGGGGAGATAGTTGAAATGGGAAAAATAGACGATGTGGTAAGCGAACCGATGCACCCATACACCAAGGGTCTGCTGGGGTCAACTCCCCGCAACGGCCTAACACCGATACCCGGTCTTTCGCCAAATCTTTTAAACCTCCCTGTGGGATGCTATTTTTCGGAACGATGTTCACAGTTCTGCAGTGAGAAAAAAGAGGCCTGTCTGGACGAACACCCTGATATCTATCAAACCAACAAAGGGAGGTGGATTCGATGTCATGTTCATACCTGATTGATGCTCAGGACCTTCAGAAAAAATATGGTAAGACAGTGATTTTCAACGACCTCTCCTTCGGGATCGGCGTTGGAGAAACGGTCGGGCTATTTGGAGAAAGCGGGTGCGGCAAGACCACGATGGGGCGTATATTAGTCCGGATGGAAAAACCGAACTCGGGAAGGGTCCTTTTCAAAGGTGAAGACATCATTGATATGAAACAAAAGGAATTCAAAAAGGTACGAACGAAGATTCAGATGGTTTTCCAGAATCCAGAGACATCGTTGGACCCCAGAATCCGACTTTTTGATTGCATCGCCGAACCTTTACGGGTACATGAACGATTTAGCGCGAATCGGGAAAAAGCAAAGGTAATGGAAATGATTGATATGGTCGGTCTTCGCGATATACATCTATGCAGATATCCACACCAGCTAAGCGGAGGCGAGATACAGAGGGCGGTATTGGCAAGGGTGTTCTCTCTGGAGCCGGACTTCATCGTAGCAGATGAACCGACGTCAATGCTCGATGTTTCGACGCAGGCCCAGATTCTCAGGCTAATGATGGATTTGCAGGAAAAGAAGAATGTCTCGTATCTGTTGATATCGCACGACATGGATGTCCTCAAGGCCGTGTGCGATAGGATATTGAAACTCGAGGGCGGTGCATTATCCGAGATCAGGCAATAAATGAGATTCCCGTTTTGTCCTCATCTGATGCCGGTTTTGGTTCGGTGATGCATTTTCACCCACAGATCACTAGAGATTTTTGTCCAGATCAGAATCGTTATTAGTGGTTATGCTTGTGGTCGACCGGTTCCCCTGAAAGCAATACCGGTTTCCCATGGGTTATTCCCTTGATGCTGTTGATCGCCTCAGTCAGCTCGGTGACCTCTTTCATAGATCCATGGACGATGAGCACCTCCAGGCATTTCTCGGTATCAAGATGGATGTGGATCGAAGACGATATGATATCATGGTGCTGGTGCTGGACGTCCATTAGGCCTTCGTTGACGCCGCCTTTGGTGTGATCGTATACCAGGGTGATGGTTCCGACAGTGTGCGCTGTGTCGTCCTTCAAGGTATCTTCTATGAGCATCCCTTTTATCAGATCACGGATAGCCTCAGAACGAGTGGCATACCCTTTTCTTTCGATGAGCTCATCGAAGCTCGTCAAAAGGTCAGGTTCGACGGAGACGCCAATTCTGGTTACGTAATCCATGCAAACAAAAGGCGATTACTGGATAAAATAACTTTCATAAGGGGTCATTGAGATTATAATAGTCAGATTTCGAGATACCTGATTCTGCGGCATAGGCCATCACATTATGAAAAGGTCCACTGCTTGGCCAATCCCTCTAATAAGCTCCTTATCTGGTCTTCAGGTGATTTCGACCACCCAAAGCCGCGAACCCTGTAACAGTGCAGGCAGATCCGAATGCTAATGAACCTCCAAAAAGGCCGTTCAATCCTATCACGACCATAAATGTCCCCAAATTAACAACAGGAACAAGGTCTGCCCGCAACCTCCTCAGCCAATATTGTCTCTGGTAATATTCACGATTTCAATGAGATGCATTGGCATATTAAGATTTTCCATTTATTATTACGAAGGTATGAACGAGGATTCTTCCGATGATCCATGTGCTCTCCATTCGAACCGTTTGAACAGCGTCTCCCATTTATTGTCAATGGATGCAATTCTTGGACCAGGCGGCAGCACATGGCAAGGACTGCCGCCTGGCAAGCGTTTGTTGGTTTTTAGGAGGAACAGCACAATTCGTTTACCATACAACATCAAGGGGAAGTATATTGTAACACGAATTATGTATTCGTGTTATCAGCACACAAATATTGGTATTTAACAATTACCGTAACATTGATGGGGTAAAATCATCGGTAATCGGCTTATCAGAAAACGAAATGCTTGAGAAATTACCGAATAATTAATGGATACTTTTTGAAGTTCTCGAAGTTAACCCTATGAAGAAATCTATTTCTTGTTGTGTGCTGAGTATTCTTCCTCTGATAATCACGTATGTCATGGCGAAAGAATTCAAACCTCTTAGAATAACAGAAAATTGCCATCTGAAGACAGACCGTCCATTATTGCTGTCGATCGGATCCGCTGGAACCGGGGTGTACATGCACTCTATCGCTCCTTTTCTTGATCTGCTCGACAGCCTCATCTAACGAGAATGGCAGTTCTTCGGTGGTATAGCCTATGGAAGCCAGCACCTTGAAAAGGCGGGTGATCTCGGGCACGTCCAGATCCGCTTCTTTCAACATTGTCTCGTTCGATAGGATCGTTCTCACGTCACCACTGGCCAAGACGCGTTTGTTGAGAACCACGATGCGTTTGGCAAAATCCGGCACAGCGTTGACGTCATGCGTAGCCACAATGACCGTCTTTCCTTCCGCGGTCATGCTTTTCAGCAAGTCCACGACCATCCTTCTGCTTCGAGGATCCAAATCCGAGGTCGGTTCGTCGAAAAGCAGGATCTCGGGTTCGATGGAGATAACCGACGCTATGGATGCCTTCCTTTTCTCCCCTCCGCTCAATCGATAAGGGGGGCGGTCTCGAAGGTGGGAGATTCCCATCGTATCCAATGCTCTGTTTCCCCGTGCTTTTATCTCTTCCAATGGCAACCCCATATGCAAGGGCCCAAAAACGACATCGTTCCAGACCGTAGAGCTAAAAAGACCCACGTCCGAATCCTGGAAGATGATCCCCAGCTTTCTCCTCAACCACTCAAGGTCGTTCGGACGGTCCACGCTTTTCTTGTCTATCTCCTTCCCGTCGATGGTGAGCTTTCCGTCGGAGACCGGTATTAGTCCAGCGATTATCTGAAGAAGCGTGGACTTCCCCGCTCCGTTTGGTCCCACCATTGCTATTGCTTCCCCCCGCTCGATGTCCAGGGTCAATCCTTCGATAGCGGTGTTTCCGTCTGGATACCTATATGTGACATTTTTAAGTGAAATAATCGGCGAAGTCATCAGTTTCAAACTCCAAGGTACACGACTAGATTATGCATTGCCGTCGAGGATCCGTTACAATCGAATATCAGAACCACTGCGGCGAAACTTATCACCGCGATCGTAAACATGGCGTCGATTTTGCTCGCTTTCAGGTCATATAGGACACGCGGTTTACCGGTATATCCCCGGGATAGCATCGCCTGATAAACATTCTCGCCCATATTGTAGGATTTATTGAAAAGAGTGGTGACCGAGGAACCTCCAATCTCCTTGATCTCCCTCTTGCTCGGCCTGCTTACCATCCTGCTCTTGCGGGCCATGAACATGTCCATTACAGTATTTAGGAGGAGATGGATGTAACGGTAGGTCATGTCCAATATGAGGACGAAGGAAGGCGGGAACTTAAGTTGGGACATTGCCGCCATGAGACGGGACCATCCTATGGTAGCCACCATCAGGATGCTAAATGAGACGGCCGCACCGACCCTCAGGGTGAACGTGGCCGCATAGGTCAGGCCTTCTTTGGTGAGATAGATGGAAAATCCAAACAGCTGGAAGGAGGGACCGAACGCCTGTCCTGGGGTTATCAGATTGGTCATGCTGGGGATCAGGATGACCACCGAGAACAAAGGGATGAAAAGCCAGACCCGTTTGAGGTACCACCATAGGGGCACCTTGGAAAGCATGGCCAAGAGCAAGGAAAGAACGATCATCAGGACCATGCTGAGGGGATTCCTCAACAGGACAGATACGACCACCAATGAGAGGAGAAAAAGGAAAACGAAACGCGGGTCAAGGCGTTGTAGCACCCCGTCCCGCTGCGATACGGCTTCCATGTCGAGCGAGTGTTGTATGACCTTTGTCACTCCTTTTAGTATCCGCTCAAACATGGTTATTATCCGCCTACTTGTTGTCCTTTCCTTCGGTATTCTTACGGTTCATGACGCGGCCCAAGACGTATACCACCAGGATGATGGCTGCCACCCCGACGAAGGCCGAAAATATGTAACCGATGGAAGCCGTCAGATTGTTATTCCAGCCGGCGAAGTCATAGCCATTAAATGGTGCGTGCCAAATCTTCCAGGGAGTCCAATTGCCCACACTGTCCCACTCACCCCAGGCACCCGAGTTAATCCCGACGATGAGGATGCCCAATGGAGAGAGGACGGCTAGAGCCAGCAATATTACCAGCCACTTTTTCGGTATGGAAGGGAGACCTAGCACCATTATCAGTTCCCTCCCTTGACTTCAACAGGCCCCGTTTCCTTTCGAGCACCGCCTTCTGATTCATTTATGGGGATTTCCTCTTTGAATACACCCTCCAGCCAGCGAGGACACATCTTAGGCAGTTTGAGCAGTTCTGGCCGGTTCTCCGCGATATAATAGATCACGATAAATGTGGTCAATCCCTCAGCTATGCCGACGAGTAGATGCGCTCCCACCATCGCCGGTATTGCTACATTGAATCCATAAGGTGAATAGCCCGGAGCAATTGTCGGCTGGATACCGAACTCGCAGGCATCGACGAATGCCGCCACAACTATTCCAACATAACCTCCGATGGCACCGGCCATGGCCCGCGCTCTCGAGCTTAGTTTGCCGTTCTTAGTTAAACTCCTCTTTGCCCCCCAATAGACCATGATTCCCACGAAGGGCATGACGACGCCCATGTTGAACACGTTGGCACCATACGAGGTTATGCCGCCATCTCCAAAGAACAATGCCTGGATGAGGAGTGCGATGCTGAGAGCGATGACCGCTCCGTAGGGTCCGAGGATAATCGCGATCAAGACTGCCCCTATCATATGGGCGGTCGTCCCGTCTGGAATGGGCAGGTTGAACATCATCAACATGAACGCCAGTGCCGCCATGAATGCCAGCATTGGAATATTGCGCGGCCCCAGATTCTTGTTCGCATTTTTAAACGAGAAGTACCATATAAATATCATTATCAGGAAAAACACAATACAGGTTGCCGGTCCTAAGTAACCATCTGGTATATGCATATTATCTCTTCCATCCACATCAATTCGAAATGCGGCTTTGATATAGTAGCACGAATTTCAGATTGTTATTATCAGACAATTGTCAGTTTGTATATATGTTTTATCGTAACACTTATCCGGTAATCTTATGCTATAATATCTGACTAATGTTATAGCTCCTTTCTTGGATATTCTGATACATGGGTTTTGATCTCTTACTCGTTGATTTTAGATCCGAAACATACTCCCTAATCTCATATGATTTCACGGTGATGATGATCGTTTGCTGCAAGCAGCAGAAAGCGACAGTCCAATACTGATAGTAGTGGCAATTGTGATACTGTTACTATGCTCTGTGTCGGTGAGTTCAAGTTGCTCAAGCGGAGGAAGAAGTGAGCTTAAGGGATATTATCTACCAAGATCAAAACTCTATAATATATGCTAATTATATAATAAAAAATATGGAATAGGTTTATGTCAATTTTCTTCTAATTGACGAAGAACTTCAAGATACTGGCTAGCTAAAATGGCGAGGCCCTTCTCCCGCACCATCAATTATAGCCATTTATCCATTCTGAATTTCTAATCAAGGGGTTTTCGGCTCCATATGTCTGGCTATCCCTTGAGGCTTTGGGGAATTGCCCCACACTTGCTGAGCCTGTTGGATCGCCGACTCTTGAGTTTTCCGGCAATAGTATTTCTCTATAGTCTTGGTGCTCACATGTCCCATCATTCGGGACATGGCATCGATCAGCACTCCTGAATCGACGTCTTTCTGTCCAAAAGTCCGGCGGCATGTCTGTATGATACTGGCCATAACTGGCATGTCTATCGAAGAAAAAGCAGGTTTGGAGTGAGCATGCGCTTCGAGATATTTATCCTGGCTAGGGCCTGGCAAATACTCCTGATTGATCGTAATAGGCAGTGCCATAGATCACGCAATCCAGAAGTCGAAAGACCCTAACTTGCGATACAGGATCCAGAAGGTCTCCGACCTTCCACGGCGACACGCTTGTCGGTCGTCCTTCTTGGTTGGCCCATATTCGATCTGGGTAAGCCATCATAACGATAAGATGGGGTATAATATCAGTGATCGCAGCCTCATTCATCCCTTGGGAATAAGTCAAGATCCGACGGCCCATCGATATAGTCAGGACGATTAGCTCTGCCTCACTCCCCGACCGAATGGATAGCCACGCCCGATCGATGTCCCTTTGGCCTTAATATTGACATCACGACCGTCATTACTAGGAAGGATCCTCTTGGTCTTAGCGTTGGGCATATGGCCATCAGGCGATGACTTCTCAACCGCATGAGTCTCTTGGACTGTCTCGGAATTCCCGGTTTTAAAATGACCGGCGACAATGCTAAGCTGATTGGCCATCTCCGAAAGGCTTTGAGCCCGAGAGGTCATGTCCTCCATGCTCGCGGTCAACTCCTCTGTGGACGCCGCGGACTCTTCGGTCGCGGAGGCGGTCTCCTCGGCTATGGCCGTTATTCCATCCACGATCTTAGCCGCTTTTTGCTGGCCCTCCTTATGCCTTTCCATCAAATTTGTGATGGTCATGACATCGCTGGACGTTGTCGCTGCGATCTGAGCGATCTCCTGGAACGCTTTCCCGGCATTCTCGACGATAACCATGCCCTCGGCCACTGTCTTTGTTCCAAGCTGCATTGCGTCGACCGCATTCCTAGTCTCCTTCTGAACCTCATTGATCATCTTTGCTATACGCTCAGCCGCTTCCCTGCTGTCCTCCGCCAGATTCTTTACTTCCTCGGCGACGACCGCGAAGCCCCTCCCTTGCTCACCGGCTCTGGCCGCTTCGATCGCCGCATTCAATGCCAGTAGGTTGGTTTGGTCCGATATTCGGGTGATAACGTCCACGATCTCGCCGATGTCCTCCGATCTTTTTCCGAGGATCTCGATGACCTTGGCCGACTCATCAACGACGTTGGAGATGTCTTGCGTTTTCTTCACTGCGCTCTCGACCGCTATCTTGCCCATGTATGCGGATTCGCTCGCCTTCCCAGCAGCCTTGGAGGCTGCTTGGGATTTTTCGACGACTTCCACTACCGAGGACGACATCTCGGTCATTGCCCGAGCCGTTTCATCGGCTTTCGCCGATTGGTTTTGTGCACCCTTGGCGATCTGCTGAATGGCCGAAGACACCTGCTCAGTGGAGGCGTTCATTTCCTCGGAGGATGCTGCAAGTTCTTGCGATGTTGAGGAGACCTGCTCTATCGATCTATGCACTTCGTCTATTACTTCGCTGAATTCTTCCTTGAGGGTTCGGATGCCAATATGGAGCATTTTGAGGGATTCATACGCCTGCCTGCAATCATCGTCGCAGGCCGGCAGTTCTACTCTGTAGCCGAGGTCCCCCGCCGAAATTTTTTCGAGCGCGTTGGTGAGCAATTTTGCCGTCGCCATTTGATATTCGTTAACTTTATTGGCCTTCCTGGCGGCATTTTTTATCTCTGTCTGATTGGTCACGAATTCGAAGGCACCGACTATGTTGCCTGCATTGTCCACAAGAGGAGTTCCAGTGCACTGCAGATCTTTGTGGCGATCTCCGACGCCCGTTTCGTTATCGCATGTGAACATGCTCTTTGTCCTCATCGCCACCGCGCAAGGGCATGCCTCCGCAGAACAATGAGTGGTTTTGGATGCGCTCATGCAGGTGACTCCGATCAGCTCGTTTTTGGATTTGTTCCTTATCTTTGCGCCAGCTGAGTTGATATATTGGATCTTGAAGTCTTTGTCGATGAACATTATTGGATCGGGGATAGCCTCGAATGTTCCTACCACTGAATCCAGGGTCCTGTTGACGCCCGCGACGATCTTCTTGTAATCCCCGAGATGCCTCGAAGCATCAACTCTGGCATCCAATTTACCATGGATGGCCGCGTTCGACAGGATATCGGTATCTGTGATTAGGGCCTTGACGGAATCCCTTGCCCGACCAAGATTGCTGTTTATCTCCGAATAGTCATCAAAAAGCCAATTCGTATATTCATCTGGCTTGGCTAGACTCAGATCGATTTCCATATTCCCTTCGGCGATGTTCTTAAGGTTGACCCTCAATTGGTCGAACCAGGCCTTCCGGTATTTGGCCTCATTTGCTTTTGCGGTGACATCTTGCACGATCTCGAGATGGCCTACGTTGTCCCCATCATCATCCTTGAGATAAGAAACGTCGACTTGCAGGCTTTTGCCGTCACGGTCGGAAGTTGTTTGAGATATCCCTTTTTTAAGCATCACGATCCCACAATTCTTAGTCTTACAGACCGGGCCTTTCCATTCATGGCACTTCTTACCTAGCATTTCTGAACGATTCCTTTTCAATATCTTTAGTGAGGCTTGGTTGATGAATGTTATATTCATGTCTATGTCAGTGACGGACAATGGCCATGGCAGCGCATCGAGGATGCGCTCATAAAGTTCAACGCGGCCTTTCAATTCGGAGTCTTCTTTCTCTGGGGAGAGGATCAAAAGACCACCGATCACTCTATTCGCTTCATCGAATACCGGGGTCGCAGTAATCGTGACCAGGGACTTCATTCCCGATTTGTTAGTGATTATTATCCCATCTTCTACTATGGATTTGCCACTCCTAAGGGACTCGAGGACATGGCAATCGGTCTGTTCGATTGTTCCTGCGAAGAGATCGCTTGCACAATCGATTGATTTGTTGTTTTCCCCTCCCAAGAGGACGTTTGCATGCTGATTAATGATGGAGATTTTCCATGAAGCGTCCATTATCATTGCCGGTACGGGCAGACTCTTGACGATATTCTCTATCGGCGCGCTTTTGACATCAGATGCTACTTTGACCTCTTGTTCCATATCAATCTCTCCATTTTGACTTCCCGATTTGAATTGAATTGATGAACCCAAAAAAATATAAATATATATAATCATAACAAATTATTATCATGTTTGATAGCTATCCGATTGACCTGAGCCAGCATATCTCCAGAACCCCTGCATATATATTATTCATGATTAAAATATATTTTATAAAAATAGGCTATATAGTTCTATATAGTGTCATCACAATAGTTTCAACAATACGATCAATTAATGAACTAATCACACGCCCGGGATGGCGACCTTATTGGATTTTCTAGATCCTAAATTGTTAGGTAAACGAAAATCTCATCCAGTATCTCCGCCTTTGTACTTGATTCCGGGATATGCAGATTCAATCGGACGGTCTCCACATAGCAATCATCCCAGTACTTTTCGAGACTGGATCTCACTATATTTCGGAACAAGATCCTTCCAATCCCGTCTGTAGAATCTCCATACAATATGATTGATTCGACCAAATCGCCCTTTCTAAGTGAGACTGGAAGCGACAACTTTCGGCATAGTTCCATCACCTCCTCTTTGGAGAGGAAGGTATTCAAAATGGACTTTAAATCATAGGCCACATTTACTCACTGGAACACCATTAAAAAATGTATCCCCCTTTCATCCTGTAGATGGGACAGGATCAAACTAACAATATCAGGGAGACCTTCGGAAATATTATTCTAGCCAGGAAGGCCCCATCCATTGGATGTTCGGGTCAATAAGCGTTCATTGTAATTCGGGACGGTCACCGTGCCTACGAATTGAAGGTCACGTAGGCCTCTTGGCCAATTATCGGAAAGATCCCAGTGTGTTGTGAGTCGGGTATGTTGACCCCGGAATAAATTTCAGATTTGTCATAAGTTATGGGCAATTTCGACACAATTATTATACCAAATACATTATTCAGTAAATCATTGAACATGAATGGCGAAGAGGATACTAAGCCCGAGGAAGATGGCCTGACCACACTCGAAGAATTGGAGGCCCCCGATGAAGGACCGGGAATCCGATTCGTTATAATGCTTATATTAGGAATAGTTGCTGGAATCATAATTGTAGGAGCACTGATATTCTGGCTAGTCGGAAGGTTTTTGAATATAGTTTAGTCCAGCTTAAGTTCAAATTGATACCATGTATTTTATCGGGAGATTATATATAGAATTGAAAAAGGCCCGTCCCAATTTTTCGTGCTTCTTATGGAAGATTGATGGGAGATGACTGGCTAACCATCATTTCAAATGGAGTTGACAGTTTAGCGTCAGAGCCTCTATAGTAAATTCCCCGAGACTCAGATAGCACCATATTAAGCAAAAAATATTGCCGGAGTTGTTGGACGCAGGCCTGACAAAATCCGTACCGTGCCGAAGGCAGCCATTCTTGTTATCATTTCAGCCGTCTCGATCGTTGCCGATGCCGCCTTGTTCTATTTGATTAGAGCCACATTCATGAGAGAGAAGATATTAACAAAATGTAATCGATGGTTCACTATCTCTAGCAACGATCGCCCTATTATGATCTTGCGATTAGAATTTTGTTACTTCTATATAATGCATTGCTTTCTGCTTCAAATGTTGAGGAAAAGATAAGGGGAGGGGGTGGATCAGGCAGAACCATCCTGCGCGATCATCGCCGCCCGTTTCTTCTTTTCCGATTCTTTTAGAGCTTCAGCCGCCTCAAGCTTATCCTTCTCGACCGCCTCCTCAATGTTCTTGAAATCCAGTCTCAGCTCTTCTTGGGTCGGGATCGTTCCCAGGATGTCGTCCGCCTTGCCGACGGCCTTCTCGATCTCATCCCGGTTGGATATCGAGCGTTCCGGTGTCCTGTTTCCCCCTCCCAGATATTCGGAGACGTTCTCCATCAACTTGGAGACCTCGAACGGCAAGATGATCTTTGTCGCTTGACCGTTCCCGACGGACTTCATTGTGTCCAACGAAAGCACGGTCAGCGCCTTGGAATCGAGCGATGCCGCCCCAACGCTCAGTATCCTGAGCTTTTGTCCCTCGCCTTGAGCGTTCAAGATGATCGCCAGCCTTTCTCCTTCCGCTTCCAGAACCTTGGCCTGACGGAGACCTTCGGCCTGGAGGATCCTTGCCCTCTTCTCGCCCTCAGCGCTCAGGATTGCCGCTGTTTTTGAACCATCCGCCTTCAGGATCGCCGCACGCCTCAGCCTTTCCGCCGAGGTCTGCTCCTCCATCGCCTGCTTGACCTTCGGGGCCGGATCGACCTCTCGTATCTCGACCGCCTCGACCTTCACTCCCCATTTATCCGTGGCGATGTCCAGGATGTCCCTCAGGTGTAGGTTTATCTTCTCCCGGTTGGACAGGATCTCATCCAACTCCATGTCACCGATGACACTTCTCAATGTGGTCTGGGCCATGTAGAGCGTTGCCGCTTGGTGGTTCGTCACCTGGAAGAACGCCTTCTTAGGGTCGATGACCTTGGTGTAGATTACCGCATCAACGTTGACCGGTGAGTTGTCCTTGGTGATGACCTCCTGCCTCGGAACCTCCAGTACCTGCGTCCTCAGGTCGATCTTGACAACTTGGTTGATGAGAGGAGTAACGAAATTGAGTCCTTGATCCAGGATCCTTACATAACTTCCCAATCTCATGTACACCCCCTGTTGGTAGGGTTGTACGATCTTCACGCCACTCATTACAATCACTATCACTGCGACGATTGCCAGTATCAGCAATCCAATGATAATCTCCAACGTCACGTCAACCATTGTCTTGACCTTCCTTTTTTGATATTACTATCCAATGTGAATGGTAAGTTGCATCGACTTCTATTGAGTTCTTCATATCTCCTTCACCACCACATGCACACCCTCACTGCTGACGACCACCACATTCTTGCCCTTGACGATCAGCGACTCCGAGGTCGCCGACCAGGTATCGTTTTCGATTACAACCTTGCCCCGGAGGTTGTTCGGATAGACATCCACGGTCACGATCCCCTTCATGCCCACGAGCGATGTTGCCACCGTTGTCTCGGGCGGCCCAGGAGGGGACAACCTCTGGTAGAGCTTTATCGTTAAGTACGTGGTAGGCACCAGCACAACCACAGCCGCTATCGGCGCCCACCAGCTGAACAGAACATCCGGGAACAAGATACCGAGTATTCCTAGAAACATCAACACAGTAGCAGGCACGAGGAGGAATGTACCTGGTGCATGAATTTCCAGCAATAGCAATAGCGCGCCTAAAACAATGAAACCAATTCCGAACAGCACGCGGGAATCCATGTATCCAACACCAACTAACTTGATATTAAATGTTTCAAGCCTTCCCGATGTTATTTCTAATAAAGATGAACAATAGTTAAATAATGCATGCATTGGAGGCCATTTGTAATTCAACAATGATGGCCTTATCCGCGGGAAAATAATCGGCAATCGTAAATCGATTAAGGACGAACACGAGCATCCAAAGCTTGACTAACGGAAGGACTGTCATCGGATGACAGCGGGCTCATATGGCCATTAAATATTCAACGTGACTGAATAGCTGTCACCGTTTACTAGTGTCAGGTAGTGCGGATCTGTCACCTCGCTTTGGTTGCCGCCAAATCCGATTCCCTCGACAATAACGGATTTTTGACCGGAAAAGGCCCATGGGAAATTGTAATTAATAGACCAGTTTACATTTTGCCCCGGTGCCAGGGTTCCTTGCCCTTCTACATTGCCATTGACCAACATCAGATAATCGACCTTCTGGCCGCCATTGGTTGAACTGACCGTTATGTTTATGGTGCTGGAACATGCGGGGATGAACATTATTATAAGCAATATCAGGGACACTGAGATGATGATGCTTACCGCTTGTTTCAGTTTCCATTTCCTGTGCAGACGGTCCCTTGTTGCCTGGTCATATGGGACTACTTTCTCATTCTTACCCACATCGAATGATAGCCCGCATTCTCGGCAATACCAATTCCATGCATTCCAGAAGGATTGAACTGCCCCGCATCTCGGGCATTGTTTCTTTGCCATGATTCTCAACCAAAATTTTCTAGACGTTCAATGTAACCGGATATGTCCCGCCGTTCGCTGGTGTGACTACGACATTGCTGGTTTGGTCCCCGAAGAATCCTCCGCTGGATGTTGCCGAGATCAGAGCGCTATACTGACCTGTTTGATTTTCGGGAAAGAACAACGTTATTGTCTGTATTATTGAGGAACCTGAAGGTAGGTCTCCGTCGGCCTTAAGAACTGAATTCGAGTATAACATATAATGAACCCCAAGAAACGCATGAACAGAATGGATGGTAACCACAACCTGAGCTGATGCTTGACCTGGCAATGAAGTCCCATTGTTTGTGGTATTAGAATTGCTATTCGAAAAGTAAGATCCGCTTTCGCTGGACGAATTACTTGACGACACCCACACCCAAGCCAACGCGGCTATTATAACTACCACTGCAATTACAATAATTGCTATGATATGAGCAATGCCGTCATGGTCTATTTTTCTGATAGACTGAATTGGTTTACCCCCTAGGTACGTTACTAAAGAAAGGATGAACTAGTTAAATATTATTTCGAGTGGACCGAATTTATGACATTGCTGCGTCCAACTCGTTATTGGTTTCTTCAACCCTCCGTCCGATTCTTGAGTATGTGACCAGCGCGGCCATATTGAATAAAGTTGCAACGATCAATACTATGACCATAATTCGTTAAATTCATGCATGATGAAGAGCCAAAACGCATGCATGGACCTGTTCGGGATGATGATGGAGATGTACAACCAGAAAAAGAAAAGATCAGCTAGACCCCGTTCATCTTTGGTACTCTCGATGGCCTCTTTCCATGGATTTGTATGACAGTATATCTGGATGGATCGTCGTCCATGGGCTCCAACCACGTGCCGACATTCGGGCGCTTCATCTTCATATCTCAGCGAGATATTCTTCTTCTAATTCACCTTAACATGATCCTCCAATAAAGGAAGGTAGGTAAGTGGAAGAATTACCTCTATGGCGAGTACATATATATCGTGCTAAGTCTCGTGGCCAAGACTGCCCTCGCCAGGCAAGTGTTCGCAGGCGCTCTCCGGCCGGTCTAAACGGTCGCTCGTCGTTGATGTCCGGAGACACGGCGACAGATGGTCACATGACTAGGTTCCATTCCGAATATTGGGGCTCCAAATGCCCGTGCTAGACACTAGTTTAATGATGCCTGAACGCATGGTGTCCGGTCGTGCGTATCGCTATACTCGGCTGTGACGCGATCAAGGACGAGATCGAGTACATCACTCAGGATGACCAGGATATCGTATACCGTGAGTACCTAGAGTTCGGCCTACACATCGATACCGAGGAACTCGAGATCAAGATCCGGGAGCGCCTGACCGCCATGGAGGGCAAATATGATGCCGTGTTCCTTGGCTACGGTCATTGCCAGACGCTCAAGGGCATGCCTGATAAAGTGAAGGTTCCATTGGTTATGCTGGAGTATGAAGACTGCATCGCGGCGATGCTCACCGAGGAGGAGTATCATAGAGAGAAGAAATCGGATGGAATAACCTGGTTCTATCCGGCGGGGTGGGCCAAGAACGGCCCGGACGGTCTGATTAAGCTCTTTAAGCTGGACATCATGATACATGAAGGCTATGAGCCGATCTATTTCTTACGGATGATGTTCGATGGTTTTACCCGGGTGCTGTTCATCGATACCGGCGTGGGGAACATTTCTGAGAGCGAGTCGAGGTCGAACGAGCTCGCCTGCATGTTGTGCATGAGGCACGAGAGGAGGAAGGGCACGCTTAAGGCAATCGAGGACGCGATCCAAAGGACAAAGGAACTGGCCCGATCGAGGTCGACCCCATGATGAACTTCTTTTAAACGATATAGGGGGACCTTTTCCCTGAACGGTTATTTACTTCTTGCATGATATGAGGTCACTGATTCTGATCTCAGCATTAGGGAAAACGGTGCATAGATGAACTTCGAAGAAGGCCACAGGCTGATCTTTTCAGAGGGCAAAGCGGTACCTGTAGTGGATATAAGCATTATCGATGACGACGCCTCGGCAGATCGGGTCGATGCTCTTGTGGACAAGTTCGGGGCTCTGCAAGTCGGAGTTAACATCGGCATGAATCTGCCCCAGAAGATGAAGGCGCTCTATTCCAGCGGGGTGAGATCCACATTCGCTTGCCCGCAAGCGGACCTGGCTCCAATGATCGAGATGATATCCTTGGCGGTAAAAGAGTCACCTTATGCGGATTCGGTCAAAGGGTATGTACTATCCAACATCATCCCCCCGCTTTTCCATTATGACGACCCTTATGTCACCGAAGGCAACCTGATAAGTTATGGCTGCGCCTGTCCACGGTGCGACGAATCATTGGGTATGAGTGATCTCGGAGACAGGCTGGCTAGGATGGAACTGAGGCCAATGGAAGCGGAGGACGGCGATGAGGCCGCATTCGCCCGCGATGTCTGGGTCTGGGCAGTGGCAAGTTCGGTCCTCGATGATTACTCGGATCTGCTCAACGATCGCATCAGGGCCTATGGCCCGATCATGACGCAGTTGACCGGTCTTAAGGGGGAGAAGTATCTCGTCTTCTCCGAGACGGACTACCAGGATACTGAGTTCCAGGTCAATGGCTATGACGAATCATCCCGTCTGGCATTCGGCATTGGTGACGCTCTGCTGGAGAACCTCACCGGCATGATCGTATCTCCATCATTCGATGTCGTTATGGACAAGGAACATATCCCCCTGTTCGAGGTCGATGATATCAAAGCATTTATCAAGATGAGGTACTTAGAGCCGAAATCGAAGTTTATGATCGATTCGGTCCTCCCACCTGAGGTGATACAACATGTTCTCGAGGGCTAAAAACGTCAGGGTCAGGGTGTTCCCGCTGTTCCGCGGGGATGCGATGAACAAGCGCTCCCTAGAGCACTTCATCATCGAATACTTCAAGGACGAGGACATCCAGGATTTCAAGATCGGGGAGATGATCTATGTCAAGGTGGAGAAGATCGAGCCCGCTGAGGCCATCCACACCGACCGGCATACGCGGCTCGACCTTACAGTCCAGGAGGACGGAATGGATGTGGAGAAGTTCGGTTTCGTGAAACGCCCTGACGAGAACATAGACGAATCCCTAATATCGTCCGATCTGGCCAAGGCATATCTCAAACTGTTCCGAGAGGGAAAGGAGCCTTGGAAGAAAGTGCTGCTCAGTGGGGAGCCTGGTACGGGGAAGACGCTGTTCGCCCACGAGCTGCTGGCGAATGCTCAACAACGAGGGCTCAAGACCTATTCGATCCCAGCCTCCATGTTTCTCGGGGAGTACATCGGCGACACGATAAGGGTCGTGAACTCGGTCAAGCGGGCGGTCGGGAAGGACAGCATCCTGTTCATCGACGACTGTGACCTCATACTGCACAACCGGAACGACATGAAATCGTTCGGTTCCCTGCTCGAGTCGGTGGTGGCCTTCCTTAACTTCATCGATGAATTCGAAGGCTATATGATCGCTGCGTCCAACGACCGGGAGATCGATCCCGCCATCGAGAACCGCATGTTCGGGATCAAGTTCGATCTGCCCAGCGGTGACATGCTCTGCAGGTTCATGAAGAAAACCGACCTGACGGTCACTCCCAGAGAGGCCAACTCGATACATGATAAACGGGGTAGCTACCGGGATGCGCAGAAATACATGGTCATGAAGATGGCTGGCCTTACCAACGAGAGCAAGTTGGCGGCCTCACACGATCCGCTCTACCGTTGAGCTCCGGCCAGCTCGGCCGTGACCGCTTGGGTGAAATCCCCGGTGGTGGACCTGCCACCGGCATCGGGGGTCCTTATGCCCTTTCTCAGCGTGGCGATCACGGCATTGCCTATCCGTTCAGCCTCGCCTTTCATGCCCATGCTCTTCAGCATCATGGCTGAGGATAGTATGGCGGCAATTGGATTGGCGATGCCCTTGCCTGCAATGTCCGGTGCTGAACCATGGGTCGGCTCAAATATGTCGAACCTATCGCCGTGGTTTACCGAGGGGGCGAAACCCAGACCGCCGACGATGGCTGCTGCTTCATCCGACAGTATGTCGCCATAAAGGTTCAGAGTGACCAAGCAGCCGAACTGCCGGGGTCTCATTATCAGTGCGGCCGCAGCCGCATCAACCAGAAGGTCGTTCGCTTCCAGGCCTGAACCGGCCACTTCTTCGTAGAAGATGTGCTTGAACATGCCGTCCGACAGTCTCAGCACGTTCGACTTATGGACACATGTGATGTTGCGGATCCCCTCACGCCTGCAATGGCCGATGGCGTATCGAACCAGGCGACGGCAGGCCTTTTCGGAGACCTTGCGCTCCAGCGTGACCACTCCGCCTTCGGAATGTTCGATGCCAGTATACATTCCCTCAGTGTTCTCTCGCACTATGACCGCGTTCAGGTCACCGACCCCCAGGTCAGGGATCAACCGCACCACCGGCCTTACGTTGGCGTAGAGATCGAAGTGTTTTCGCAAATGAAGGATGGGGGAACGGTAGTCCGTTACGCTTGCATCGGGGGACGTGATCGCCCCGAAGAGGCAAGCGTCAGCACCGTTCAGGGCGGACATCGTCTCGTCCGGCAGGTAGGATCCGGTTTGCCTGAAGCACTCCAGGCCCATCCGGGCGAACGTCATGTTCAGCGGCGCATTGACCGCATCAAGCACCTTGACCGCCGAGCCGATGACCTCCGGCCCGATACCATCCCCGCCGATGACCACGACGTTCTTGCTCATTGCATTCGCTCGATGATGCTGGCGACGATCAATGGCAGGGCGATGGTGGCATCTCCCTCCACGGTTATCTGCGCCGCCGTTTCCTTTACTTTTCCCCAGGAGACCGCTTCCCGAACCTGGGCACCGCTCAACGAACCGTCATATTCGGCGGCTGTGGTCAGGTACACGGCGTAGTCCAAGCCCCCTTTGAACTGATTCCACCAAATGACATGGTGCTTGGAGATGCCTCCCCCAACGATGATGGCGCCCGTGTCGTCGGCATGGAAGATGATGTCTGATAGTTCCTGTTCGTCTGCGAACAGGTCGATCTTGAACTTGCGGTGAGTCTGCCAATACATCCAGATCTGGCTGCCGAACGAACCGTCGGTAATACCGGGAACGAATATCGGGATGTTGTTCTTGTGTGCCCAATAGAGCAACGATTCCTCATTGTCCATACGCTTTCCGACCTCGTCGATCAATTCGTGCGTAGAGATCGAATCCCTGCCTTCCAATATCTCCTCGAACATGGGGATGAGCCTCTCTTCCAGCACAAGACCGTAGCTCTCGTCCGGGACGAGCACATTGCCCAGGCGGTTGACGCCTTGGCGCCTAAGTTCGGCATCGTTCATCAGGAAGTCGCCTTTATAATAATGCTTCCAGCTTCTTGCCAGATCGTGGTCCAAAGTGCCGCAAGTGGTGATGATCACGTCCACCAGCTTCCTTTTGACCAGCTCAACCAATACGCCTCTCGTGCCGGTGGCCATGATGCACGCCGGGAATGACAGGAAGGTAACGCATTTCTCGTCCTTTACCATCTTCTCGATGATATCGGTCGCGTCGGCCAGCTTGCGTCCGGTGAAACCGCCGGATTCGCTCATCTGGCGCATCAATTCATCTATGGTCATCGAGCCTTCGATCTTGATGTCCTTGACCTCGTTCTCTTCCATTGTAACACTTCCAAGGACATCTGAAGGGATGCTCCTAGAAAAAAGTTCCTGACCTTATAAAGACGCTCTTACGGATCGCATACATGACCCGAGAAAGCAAAACCCTATAAGCCATCATCAAATTGGTCTTACTGTTGCCATCGAGAAAAGTAGGCGTCGCTAGATATTCCATCTATAGCAATTCTGGCCTTGTCGGGCTGAAATTGATCACCGGGGTCGCGACAGGCTCGATATCGGTCCTATCGGAAGGTATTCACTCGATGATCGACCTGATCGCGGCCGTCATCGCCAACTATTCTGTGAAGAAGTCTGGTCAACCGGCAGATAAGGAACACCCCTATGGTCATGGCAAGTTCGAGAACTATGCCGGTGTCATAGAGGCCATCCTGATCCTTTTCGCCGCTGCGATCATCGTTTACGAGGCGATAGGCAAACTGTTCGATCATACAGCGCCAGAGTTCCTTCTCGCCGGTATCATCGTCATGGGCATTTCAGTGGTGGTGAACCTCTATGTCTCCCATATGCTGCTAAAGGTCGGTCGTGAAGAGGACTCAATGGCGCTAATCGCAGACGGCCTCCATCTGAGGACAGATGTGCTGACGGCGCTGGGGGTGTTCCTGGGCCTGATCATCATCCAGATAACCGGGATTGCCATATTGGACCCAATCGTGGCCATACTGGTCGCCTGCCTCATAGTAAAAACAGCCTGGGATCTGACCAAGGAAGCCAGCAAGGGGTTGATCGACCAGCAATTGCCTCCCGAGGAGGAGGCTATCATCAAGACTATCATGGCCAAGCACTGTAAGATGTTCATCGGCTATCATGCCCTGAGGACCAGGAAAGCCGGGTCGGAGCGTTTCATCGACATGCACCTTGTGGTGAAGAAGAACATCAGCGTGCATGATGCGCATCATGTCTGTGATATGCTGGAGAAGGAGATCGAGTCGATGCTGAAGAACACCAACGTGCTCATTCACATCGAGCCGTGCGAATCAGAAGAATGCCCTCTCTTGCATGAGGAGCACTTCGTTGATATCCAGATACCGCCTGACAAGCCTTGCTGAGAGCGGCTCTCAATCGTAGATCCGGTCCCAGCTCTCCAATATCCGGTAGAGCGCATCCTTGCCTTCATCCATTGGGGTTGAGTTGTCAATGACCTTCCAGTCCGTCGAGGCCAAGGACAGGAGCTTCTCCCTGGCTTTCTTGAGGTTGGCCGGGTCCTCGAACATCTCCTTCTTCTCGGCGCGCCTGGAGATCCTATCGTTGGCGATCGCAGGATCGATGTCTATGAGTAAAAGCCTCTTTGGCACCGGCAGGAGTTTGGCGATGAAGTTGTACCCTATGGGCGCAAGGCGGTCTGGCAGATACGCCGTCGCCATGATATAGCGGACAAAGATTACGGTGTTATATATCCCGGACTCTTTTTTCAGCTTCCTTAGCGATCGTAGTACGTCAATGACGAAGAAAATCGTCGCCACCGCATGCATGGCTTTACCTCTCGATTCCAAGGCCCGACCGCATATCCGGCCAAATATCCCCGAGGAAGGATGGACATGCAGAACCACCTTCTCGCCTCGGTCCCGATAGTATCTCTCGATCAGACCGGCGTATGTCGACTTGCCCGAGCCATCGATCCCATCGACTACTATCCATCTCAAATCAGACACCCGCGAGCAGAAGAATCATACCAACGGACAAAGGGATGATCAGATTATCAAACTCTCCCGGGGTGATCAGCTCAACGAAAGAGACGTAGATGCCGGTCAGGAACGCGATGATCAAGGCCATAGTCAATGGCACGTCATGGACCGGGAACCATCCGAGCGATGACAGCAGGCCATAGAATGCGATGACCATTAGGATGGCCAGCGCGGTGAAGACCAGGACCGCCGATGAGCCCTCAAGTGTTTTCTTCCCGAGCAGCCTCCTCTTGCCGAACCTCTTACCGATGAGCCCACCCATGCCGTCGCCGTAGGCCATGGAGACAATGGCAATGGAAGCGATCAGACGATGATCGAATAAAAGGAACGCCAACAGGGTCCATGAAATTGCATAGTAGACCAGACCGAACCGATGTCCGTTCAACGATGCATCGGCCAGGGCGGAACGGAGCGATCGGGGCTCGCTCTTCTCCTTGATGCTCCCGCCCTTTAGCGACGAGTACATGAGGATCGGGATGAACGGGGCGGCCGCCAAGAAGGCCATAACGAACTTGTCTTGGAATATCCACCAGAAGAACACGATGTTACCGGTCATGATGTGAATGAACTTTCGGTTCCATCCTCTATCGATAAGGTACGTGGATCGGATGGCTATCAGCACCACCGATCCCACATACAGATAAACCAACAGAAGTCCGATTAGGTCCGCCTGGTCCAATGAAACACTCCTGCAGTAATTGTTATGATAGTAAAATAGTATATTGGAGGACGATATAGTGTACTATCAACTGCTCCATTGGTTTACAGGTGTTCTCTCAAACTCATCATGCGTGTGTATCCGGTTAGATAAAATGCGAAGAGGGTTTAAATATTACAATTCACGATTTAACGAAAGACTGGCATGAATGAGAAGGATATCAAGTTGACAATGCGTCTCAAGGAGAGCGTGGGTGATCCCTCGTTTGCCGGTCCGATCCTTCTTGACGTAAAATCGACCCAATTCGTCAGGGTCAACATGCTTCTCCTAAAGGCCCTTTCTGATGAGAACGGTAGGCCAGGGATGTTCATTTCCGTTGACCGGCCCCATCAGTATATGGTGCATCTTTTGACCATGCATCAGATCAATGTTCAGGGACTAATTTTCGTCGATGCCATCAGCCAATTCTCGGCGGACTGCAAGGTGGCACAGGCGAACGTCAGCTTCGTGGACGGACCTTTCCACATCGACGATCTGCCCGGTGCGATCAAGGAGTGGACCCTCCGAACCAACGGAAGCTCCATCGACCTAAAGGGTTGCGCGTTCGCCATGATAGACAATCTGGCCGCGCTGCTACCTTACAACAGCTTCTCTGCTGTAGAATTGTTCCTGCGGGATTTCGTGAACGTTCTCAGTTTGAACGGGCGGATGGCCATCCCCCTGGTAGTGGACAAAGAACGCAACCAAGCCCTCTACGAAATGGCCCGAGCCCTCTGCAAGAGGGAGGTAAACATCAACGAGACGCCAACCGGTCTTCCGGATGTGGATATGGAGAGGCGCTCCAAGCGGATCAGCGACGTAAGTTATGACGGGGTGAGCCATTAATGGAAAAACAATCTAACAGCATAAGGCCAGACTTGATCCGATTGACCAGCGGCATACCTGGTCTCGACGATATGATCGAGGGAGGGTTCCCGTTCCCTTCTGTTATCCTTGTCGCCGGTCCGGCCGGTACGGGTAAGACCACATTTGCATTGAAGTATCTGTGCGAGGGCGCCAAGAAGGGGGAACAGGGGCTTTACTTTACCACCCTCAGCGAACCGACCCAATGGATGCTGCGCTACGCATCCCAATTCGATTTCATGGACCAGGGTTATTTCAATGATGAGATAGTCTACATGGACCTTGGTGCGTTGATCCGCGATGCCAAACCGAACCAGCTGATGTCGATCATCGAAGAGAAGATAGCTGAGGTTGTTCCCCAACGAATCGTGATCGATCCCATAACCGTGATAGGCGGTATGATGAAAGGCGACTATCGCCAGTTCCTGTTCGACTTGTCCAACAGGCTGAAGAACTGGAACGCCACCACGATCGTCACCGGTGAGGTGAACCCGGGGGAACTGTACCCCACCGAGATATCATACGCGGTCGATGGGATCATCCTATTGATGTTGTCGGAGGAGATGGGTGCCCGGCGGAAGTACCTCGAAGTGCTGAAGATGAGAGGCACCAACCATCAGACAGGCAAGCAGTCCATCGACATATCCCGGAGGGAAGGAATGGTCGTCCTGAAGGCAAGGTTCTGAACGGTTCGGATCCCCGTAAATCTTTTCCTTTATTCTGTTTTTTGGTATTTCCGTTAGGAATCAGCTTTCGTCTACCACATTTTCCCATTGAGTACGATGCGAATCGTAAATCGGACCATTGAAGAGGCCATCTAATTAAAAAAATGATATTCTGATAGTAATACAAAGAAGGCCGAGTAACAACGACATTTGGCAAGTCATCCAGATTAAGGTTTTCTGTTTGGATATCAGGATAAGCGATTTATATGCGAACTATTATTATGCCGTAAACTCGCAAACGAGGTTTAAACTATGGATATGAATTCATTGGTTTACGTAATACCAATTGCGGGCTTGGTTGGTCTGCTTACCGCGGGCATCCTATCTTGGCAGATATTCAAGAAGGACACCGGAACGCCTGAAATGAAGGCGATCGGTGACGCGATACGCGAAGGGGCCATGGCCTACCTTGCTCGTCAATACAAGACGATAGCTGCCATAAGCGTCATTCTTGGTGTCATCATCATGATCGGCATCAATTGGGAGACTGGTGCGGCTTTCCTGATGGGTGCCTTTTTCTCAGCATTGTCGGGATATATCGGAATGTATGTGTCTGTGAACTCGAACATCAGGACCGCGAGCGCCGCAAGAAGGTCGCTCGGAGAGGCCCTGCAGGTCTCCTTCCGTGGAGGAGCTGTCTCTGGATTGGCCGTCGTCTCCCTGTCACTATTGGGGGTCGCCAGCATATTCTTCCTGTTCCAGGGATTCATCGTACCCTCTAATATGGTAACGGTTAACGGAATCACATACGACGCGGGCATCGGTACTGCACTCTTTATGGTCGTAGGATACGCGTTCGGTGCGTCCTTCGCCGCTCTCTTCGCCCAACTGGGTGGAGGAATCTACACGAAGGCGGCGGACGTCGGTGCTGACCTGGTAGGAAAGGTCGAGGCAGGAATCCCAGAAGACTCGCCAAAGAACCCAGCGGTAATCGCGGACCTCGTCGGAGATAACGTTGGCGACTGCGCCGGTCGTGGCGCTGACCTGTTCGAATCGACCGCCGCCGAGAACATCGGCGCCATGATCCTCGGTTTCTCGATATATGCCCTCACTGGCGACACCGGCTGGATATTGTTCCCACTGATCGTGCGTGCTTTCGGTGTGTTTGCCGGTATAATCGGTATCTTCACCGTGAAGCTGAAAAATGAGGAAGAGGAGCCGATGAGGGCCCTTAACCGCGGCTACTATGTAGCATGTGCCATAGCAGCGGCTTTGTTCGCCTACACAACGTTCACATTGCTAGGTAACAATTGGGGTTACTTCTTCGCATGCGGCGTCGTAGGAATCATTCTGAGTATAGCAATAGTCTACATTACCCAGTATTACACTTCTGGTAGCTACCGCCCGGTCAGGGAGATCGCAAAGGCTTCCGAGACCGGTCCGGCAACCAACATTATCACCGGCATCTCGGTCGGTATGGAAACGACCGCGGCACCGGTGATCGCAATCGCTGTGGCGTTGCTGACATCCTACTGGTTGGGCGGCCTGGCGGCACCGGCTGGAGCTAACAACACCTTTATTTATGGGCTGTACGGCACAGCAGTAGCAACAATGGGTATGCTGGCGACCTGTGCCTTCGTACTCGCTGAAGACACCTTCGGTCCAATCACGGACAACGCCGGCGGCATCATAGAGATGTCTGATCAGCCGAAGGAGATTAGGGATAGGACTGATAAGCTGGACGCCGTCGGAAACACCACAAAAGCCCTCACCAAGGGATACGCCATGGGTTCCGCGGCACTGGCCGCCTACCTGCTGTTCGGTGCGTTCTTTGACCGAGTCCTAGAGATTCTTAACGCGGGCGGGGTTCTAGGTCCGGATGGTAAAGCTTTGACGATTTCCGAAGTGTTCGTGGTCGACCTGGCCAAACCGCCAGTGTTCGTCGGAGCCCTCATCGGCGGTATGCTGGTCTTCCTGTTCGCCTCCTTGGCGATCCGAGCTGTCGGAAAGGCCGCCGGCAACATGATCGATGAGGTCAGAAGGCAGTTCAAGGAGAACCCCAACATCCTCAACGGTAACGACAAGCCGGACTATGCCCGGTGCGTCGATATCTCGACTAAGGGTGCATTGAAGGCCATGATCCTTCCCGGAATACTGCCGGTGGTCGTGCCTGTTGGGTTCGGCCTGTTGATGCGGTTCGCTTACCCTGACGACTACACCATCCCGTATCAGGCGGTAGGCGCATTGCTGATGGTCGGAACGATCGTTGGAGTCTTGATGGCACTCTTCCTGAACAATGGTGGCGGTGCCTGGGACAACGCCAAGAAATACGTCGAGTCCAAGGGTCTGAAGAAGACCCCGGTACACGCTGCAGCCGTTGTCGGTGACACTGTCGGTGACCCTTTCAAGGACACCGCTGGTCCGTCCATACACGTGTTAGTCAAGCTGCTCTCGACCATCACCCTGGTATTTGCGGCAATCATCGTCGTCGTAAAGTAACAGGCAAAACCCTTTCCCAATTCCTTTCTCTTTTTCTTTTACCCAGCTTCGATAATTCCGCCTTTCTTGGTTATCAATATTTATATAAGAGATACCTCATGCCTTGCTAGTTAAGGGTATACCAATGTACATGTTGACGCAGAGAGAAAAGGTCGTTCGCATCCCTCCAGACAAGTTGGGCGACGACCTGAACAGTGTCGTCAATTCACTTGCGAGGGAGGCATACGAAGGTCAGATCGAGGGCAACGACGCTCTCACCGTTCTCGTGAAGAACATCGAGCCGGTAGGACAGGGCCGCATCGTCCACGGGGACGGTGCTGTCTATCAGACCGTGAAGTACGAGGCGATCATATTCCGACCGCAACTCCAAGAGGTAATCGAAGGAACGGTCGTGGAGGTGCTGAAGTTCGGCGCCTTTGTTCGCTTCGGGCCGTTGGACGGCCTGCTCCACATCAGCCAGATCATGGATGATAGGATCGACGTTGACGACTCGGGCCAAAGACTTCTGGGCAAGGACACCAAGAGGGACCTGAAGGTCGGGGACATCGTCCGCGCCAGGATAGTCGCTCTTTCCTTGAACGAGCGGAACCCGCGCGAGAGCAAAATCGGCCTCACCATGAGGCAGCCAGGCCTGGGCAAGATCGAATGGATCGCCGAGGATCGGGCCAAGAAGGGAGGCGCTGCCCAATGAAGATCCAGAAGGCGTGTAAACATTGCAGCTTCATAACTGAGGAGGACGTGTGCCCCCTCTGCGGAAACCCTACGTCTAAGGACTGGCAGGGCTATGTCATCATCATAGACCATACCCGGTCCGAGATCGCAAAAAGGATGGGCATAAATGTCAACGGCAAGTTCGCCCTCAAGGTGCGATAGACTAAAGGTCCCCAACAAGGGTTGGAAATTACCAGAAAGCATGAGGAAGGACCTAGGAATGCCGCTCGGAGAGATGTTGTCGGAAAGCTCAGTGATCTCTCGACTGAACGACTGCGACAGCGTGATCTCCGTCGGCGATGTGGTTTCCCTTTCTTTGATACAGAACGGCTTGGTCCCGCATGTGACCATCTACGACTGTCAGACTGAGAGGTCGATGATGACGACCCTGGAAACAAAGGTCGAAGAAATCGCTGGGACAAACGTGACGGTAAGCAATCCTGCGGGAACGATCACCCTGCAGCTGGTTAGGGAGATAGAGAAGGCAGTTACCAGCCCCTCGCCAACTAAGATAAGAGTCGAAGGGGAGGAGGACCTGGCCGCGCTTGTATGCGCAGCGGTTGCGCCCGCCGGTTCCTGTCTTGTCTACGGCATCCCTAAGAAGGGAATGGCATTGGTGAGGATCACGCCAGAGATCAACCGCAAGGCTAAGGAAATCATCTACCAGATGGAGGAATCAATATGAAGGTCGAGATTGACAGCAAGAAAGAAAACGTTCTCCACAAGAGAACAGAAGTACAGTTCACCGCTGAACACAATGGCGAAGCGACACCGAAGAGGAACGATCTGCGGGCAGGCATTGCCGATAAGATGAACGTCCAGAAGGAACGCGTCGTCATTGATCACACGAACACTGAGTTCGGGATGGGCAAGTCGCACGGATACGCCAAGGTCTACGAAACAGCCGAGCTGGCTAAGAAGAGCGAGAAGAACTACGTACTCGCCCGCCAGGGACTGGCAGAGAAGAAGCCTAAGAAGGTCAAACAGGTAAAGACCAAGGCCGCCCCGAAGGCCAAGTAAGGAGGGGAAGAACATGGCAAAAGAAGGAGCAGCAAAGAAGCAGACCCCGAAGGAAAAGAACAAGAAGGACCTCTATTCGGTCTCCAAGGACGGGAAGATCGAAAGGAAGAGGAAGCACTGCCCGAAGTGCGGCCCAGGCGTTTTCCTAGGTGAGCACAAGGACCGCGTATCATGCGGCAAATGCGGATACACTGAGTTCTCCAAGAAATCGAAGTAAACTTCTTTTCCAAAACTCATTTTTCAAACCCTTTACCAATTAAGGGCTCGTAGTGTAGCTTGGATATCACTGAGGCCTCCGACGTCCTTCCATAGGACAGAGCAAGCCTCGAACCCGGGTTCGAATCCCGGCGGGCCCGCTCACACCATCTGGCTCGGCGTTTATTTTGCCCTGAACACTAATATATAATTCATCCTCTTTAATTTCTGGCATGCTCAAACACCCACCCTCTTCGGCGATATCTCCTCTGGGGCGAACTCTTTTCCTGAGATCGCCTTCATACTCTCCCGCACGCCGCAAGGTAGTCGTGCGCGATCTTCTGCCCCTCCGCCAGCTTCGACAACGGCAGCCCGATGTACCGCGGGTCTGCTCCAGCGTCGTGGTGCCCGAGGGCCTCTTTATCTCCAGGAGCGGCGCCCCGGCGAAGTAGGCTAGGCGCGCCCCCATCCCACAACAGTATATAACCGATTACGGCCGAGAGGGTTATCCCCGTTGCCGTCAGAGGTGCCCGAAACTAAGTATTCACGTTCGCAAACCCAGGCGGGAACGGTATCGCCGAATATCCGACGGTCAAAATGGTCTCATTGGTCGAAAGGCCGTTACGCCTCGTTCTCGCGGATTATCATTTGTACCAGCCTCTCCTGGTCATCCGGAATTTTATTTTTTCGATTGTGTTTTCCACCTTCAGATTTTCCAAGAATGTATCGATCGAGTTGTGACGCAGATAAAGAAATGCTCCCATGCCCGCTATGATTCCAGAGATGGCATTGGATGTAATGTCATTCACGGTATCAAGCAGACCGAATTGCATATGGGTTCCCAATATCTGGTCCATGGAGAATTCCATTATCTCCCACAAGGCTTCGAGCGCCAGTATCGATATGAAGACAAGAAATGGAAACCATTTCAAGGGGATATGATTGCAGGGGAAATGCTTCGGGATCAGAAGCAGTACGATCGCCACCAATGACGCTATCACGATCCCCGAGGTCAGATGGGTCATTTTGTCCCACCAGAAGGTTGTACCGTACCAATTCGTGACCAGACCAAGATTATGGATGAATAGTGCCAATCCAATTCCGAACACGATTGGCCAAGGAAGTTCTATGATGCCTTTTCTAGCCAGAATAATCGGGACCCAGAGGAGAATCAAACTGATGATCTCGGTCCAATAATCATAGCCATTAGTGAAGCTGACGGCCAGCATCACCAGTAGTGAGATAGTGAAAAGCAAGGTGATTAGAAGCTGAGGTTTTCTGGTCCCGTTCAACGGCCCACCACCTTCCTCTCAATATCCCTGAGCGAAACCTTTTCAACTATGAAATTCAAAACCAAGAGCAATGCCACGCACCCTATGGTGCTGACGATTATGTAGGTCATCAGATCCGTGTTGTTTGGCAAATGGTCAACGCCCAACCATTGATCGCCGTAGTAATCGATGGGACCTTGCATCGCGGTCACCGCTTCGAAGAATAGGAACATGAAGCCAATAAACGACGATCGATTCATGCGGACACTGGAACGGGTGTTGATGACTATCAGGGATACTAGGCAAAGGATGAAGAGGGAAAGGATCTCCGAGATATAGATGAACGCGATCGAAACGTTGGAAAGATCAAGGTTCAGGGGTCCGGCCATGAACATCAGGATAAATGGGATGGTCACAAGAGCCAAGAGACACTGTGCCGTCACCTTGCTTTGTCCATGCGTAAAGAGGAGGAGTGAAGCGATGATTATGGACCAAATGGCCACAAGGAACCAGAACGGATCCGAATCGAGTATCGATGACAGAGCACCCATTACGAGCAGGGCGATGATAATGATAGAGACAGGCGCATCCGTCCATCCTGTTTTGTCAGAGAAGGTCATCATATCACTGCGACTAACTCGCTATCTTCGGTTCGGAAATACGTTCATCTCTAATACTGATACCGGTGGGTCAGGAAATCATTCATCATCCTGCCTTTCGTAAACATTTTCCAAGGAAGGGACCGCCATCTGGGGGATTTAATGATTGCCGGAAAATGCCCGGACAGGCTATAGAACAATGAACCGCATGCCCTACATATACCATCGATAATGGCTATGGGTTCGATGGGAGACGAACGCATTGCAAAAGGAACATTTGTTTTGCAATTTCGGTGAAAACGTTTAATAAGTCAGAACGGCTGAAATAAGGTCATGATCCGGCGAATGGCGAACCTGGTGGTGGATATCGTTACATTGCCCGTCCATATGCTAAAGAATCTATTCCAGTATCTGGGCCCGCATGTAAGATAGTCTCGGCAAAAGCATGAGATGCCCGACGAACGGATCCTGTGGCCTAAGTCCTTCCTGCACGATCATCCTTCCTGAGGAATGTCCTCACCGTCCACCCGGGATTGCGTGACCTTTCTTTTTAACCAAAATTATGTATCCTGATATTCCCATTGTCAACCGCAATTTTTTAGCGAGTCATTTGTCTAACTTACTCAAGAAAGAGGAGCAGGTCCATATATGCCAGAAAAAAATGATGATCGTCCTTTTCAGCCGCTACCAGGGCCAGATGATGTTATCGTCCGGTCATCTTCCTTCCCAGAGCTCGACCCATACCCGGTCATAGAACTAGATCTGAAAGCAATGCTCAATATGTGAATCCCGCCACCGAAACGCTCCTGCCGGACATCGAAGAGGAGGGCATAAATCACCCGTTCTTTTCTGACTGGCATCGGATCGTAAGAGATCTGCGGGAGAACAGGAACGGCCCCATCGTCAGGGAAGTGCGCGTGGGAGACAATTGGTTCCATCAGCAGTTCTACTTCATCCCGGAACTGAATCGAGTGCGGACCTACGCCGTCGAGATCAGCGAGATAAAGCGGGCATATGACGCGCTCAGGGAGAGCGAAGCCAAGTATCGCAGCCTGTTCGAGTATCCCAGGAGTTGTCACTCTGCGCCAATTGCTCTTCGACGAGAACGGCGAAATCATCGACCAAGTGCTGATAGATGCCAACCCCAAGTTTCTGGATACCTGGGGCGTGGGCTCGGTGGAAGAGGTGAAGGGAAAGAGGTACAGCGAATTCCTCGGTACGAAGTCGGCGGACCTGGCGCTGGATGGGGCCAGGAGGATGAGGGCCTCCGGCAAGCCGGTCACGATCGAGATACATTATGATCACGTGGACCGTGACTACCAGATGACGTTCGTACCGGTGGGAAAGACCAGATCATCGCCGCCAGCATCGACATCACGGAGAGGAAACGAATAGAACT
>CAVWKV010000060.1:0-4386 GCA_963755265.1 uncultured Methanomassiliicoccales archaeon
TCTCTCTTTACAACATAACCGAAGCCTTCCTTGACTCGTATTGTTTTGCCCAACGCCTGGCCTTCTCCATCCGGGCCGGAGGATACGGGTTGGTATCAGCTTGAGAAGATCTGGAAAGACCGCTCTGCTTCTTCACTCCGGCTCAATCACAATCTGGATGGCGTCTCCAACATCGCCTTCAGGCGTTCCGTGATTCCAGAGTGTTGAACGGCTTCCGGATGTATCCAGAAACGAGATCCTAAGGCCGAAAATATCGGTACCGATCTCGGTGGTGGCCGTCAGCATCATTACCTTCAGTTCTCTGTTGCACCCATCTCCTTAAGCTTACGAAGGACCGTCCAACCATCCATGTCTGGCATGTTGATGTCCAGGATAGGTCAGGCTCTCGAAGCCACCTTGTCTAGGCAATCCTCCCCCCCGTAGCCGTGATGGGTATATAACCGGCCGAAGAAACGAGCTCCAACACGATCTCTGAATCGCCGATCTGCGTCGACGATCAGGACTTCTTCACATTACCACCACGGCAAGGCTCATGCAAACCAATGAGATTGAATGGGACACTAAAAACTTATCCATGAATAATCAGACGGATAACCAAGAATGAATGTAACAAATGCGGTCGGACGGCTGTTCAACTTCGAATAATTGAATAGAAATGGTTAACGAAAGGCGATTACGCCTTTCTCGATTCCTTTGCCTTCAGGCTGAAGGTGATCCAATTTGCATTCCCTGCACCGGGTGGCCCGGGGGGCGTTCCTCGTGTAGCAAGTTCCATGCAGATTCATCTTGTTAAGAAGCCTAGCATCAGCTTCCTTGAATCGTGCCATATCAGTCCTCTCCGGTTGGAAACATAGAAGAAATATAAAAACGTTGGCTAGGAGGACTTCCCGCCTAGCGACTACCCTTCAGTTTGTCGCCCGCCACAACCAGGTGCGCCAGGAGCGACTCCAGCTGTATCCTCTCGTTCGAACCCTCGACGATCCGGAACTCGATCTCCCCGGTCTTGTCGATCAGCATTACCTTGTCATAGTCAGGTATGCTAAGGTCGAAGAATGAACGGTGTATCTGCTTGATGATGTCCTCACCGCTCAGCCCGTAGGTAAGCAAGATTTCGTCCAATTTGTTTCTGGCACCGACAAAATCACCGGCAAGAGCGGTCTCGATCATGGCCAGGACCTCGTCCGGCCGAGCATTCCCAGTGGTCTGGTAGACGACCTCAAGAGTGACCTCGGTGCCAATCGCCGCCGCCACCTGCAGGGCGTTTATCGACTTCCTCATATCACCTTCCCCGACATGGACAACTGCGTCCAACGCATCCTCGGTGATGGGTACCTTCTCCTCCTTGGCGATCCGCCTTAGGTACTCTTTGACGTCCTCCGCCCGTAGTGGCTTGAACCGGAACACCGCACAGCGGGACTGGATCGGTTCAATAATCTTCGAGGAATAGTTGCAGGAAAGAACAAAGCGGCAGTTCGCCGAATACCTCTCCATCGTCCTTCTCAGTGCCGCTTGAGCGTCGGAGGTCAAAGCATCAGCCTCGTCAAGGAAGATGATCTTGAACGAAGAACCACCGATCGGTGCGGTCCTGGCGAAGTCCTTGATCTTGCCACGGACCACATCAATGCCCCTTTCGTCTGAGGCGTTCAGCTCCACGAAGTTGTCCCGCCAGCTCTCTTTAAAGAGTTCCCGGGCCAAGGCCAGGGCAGACGTGGTCTTGCCTGTGCCGGCTGGGCCGGCGAACATGAGATGGGGCAGATTCCCGGACCGAGCATACGAGCGCAGCCTTTCGATGATCTGGCTCTGCCCGACGATGTCGTCCAGCGTCTTCGGCCGGTACTTCTCGATCCATATCTCGTTCATGGCTACCGATTCCTGCTAATGACAGCGGTTATGAAAATACTTTGGGTATGAAGGGCGTAAGTAAGTCTTGACCCATTATCGGCCTAGGTTGGGACATCAGGCAACAGATTAATCTAGAGGCCTAGTCGTCGGGCGTATCGTGGTTCGCTGCACCAAATGCTCCGCAGAGGCCGTCACGTTCATCAGATACAACGGGAACAGCCTGTGCTCTAAGCATTTCACGGAATACGTGGACAAACGGATCAAGCGAGAGGTCAGGGAACAGCTGGACATTGGGCATGGCAAGCATGTCACCGTGGCTATTTCAGGAGGCAAGGACAGCTCGGTGACACTTTACTCACTGGCAAAGATCCTCGGCGACCGGAAGGACATAAGGTTGAGCGCGTTCACAGTCGATGAGGGCATTGCCAGTTATCGACCGGCAACCTTGGGGAAGGTCATCCAGCTGATCTCAAGACTAGGGATCGAGCATCATATCGTCAGCTTTCAGGACGAAGTGGGAACGACCATGGATGAGCTAGCGCCGATCTCTGGTGAGCAGTCACCGTGCTCTTTCTGTGGCGTTTTCCGTCGTCGCTGCATGAACAAGGCAGCCAAAGAAATAGGGGCGGACATCGTGGCCACTGGTCATAATCTAGACGATACCGCGCAGAGCATCATGATGAACTTCATGCGCGGTGATGTCGAGAGATTGGCTCGACTCGGCCCCCACCTTCGTATCCAACCCGGTCTGGTCCCGCGCATTGAACCATTACGGCTGATACCGGAGAAGGAATCCTACCTCTACGCGCTACTGAATGAGATCGAGTTCTCTGACGACGAATGTCCTTATGCAGGCGAGGCGTTGCGCAACGACTACCGTGCGATGATCGACGGGATGGAACAAAAGCATCCAGGCATCAAGTTCTCGATCGTTTCCAGCTATGATACCATACGCCCGATGCTCAAGGAGCATTTCCCCGCGGCCAACCTCGAGTTGTGCGCCTGCGGAGAACCGACGTGCAATGAACGATGTATGGCATGCGAAATGGTGGATAGGGCCAAGAAAAAGCTGCAAGAAAAGATATCGTAAGACGTTTAGGAAACTGTTTCCACGAACTCAGGCGAGCTCGTGGAACTTGTAGGCCTCTTGGCCCTCGCTCAGGCAATAACGTATCTTAGTGAAGTTCTTCTTGAGCGCCTTGACGTCGTTCTTGACGACTTCCGGCTTCTCTTTCTTCACAACGACGCGATAGATGAACCCAGCAACTTCCTTCATCTCGCTCTCCCTCATGCCGAGACGGGTCATTTCCTGTGTACCCAGGCGTATGCCGCTGGGACGGATGGACGACTCATCGCCCGGGAGCATGTTCTTGTTGCAGATAATGTTGGCCGCTTCCATATCCTTCGATGCCTGATCGCCGCCGCCGTGGGCGCCAACGTTGACCGCGATAGTATGTGAAGCGGTGAATCCCTTATGTTCGCACAGAACGTTGAAACCCAGTTCATGCATGGCCTGGCCGAGGGCCTTGGCGTTCTTGCACACTTGGGCGGCATATTTCTGACCATAGATCTCCCACTCCGCTAGGGTGACGGCCAATGCTGCCATCTCGTGCAGGTGGTGCGAAGATGTGACACCGGGGAATACCGCCTTGTTCAGCTTCTTCTCCATCTCGTCGTTCACGTTGTCAGCCAGCAAAATTCCGTGATTGGGGCCAGGGAAGGTCTTGTGGGTAGAGGCAGAGACCAGGTTGGCACCCTCGTGCAGAGGGTCCTGGAACTGGCCTCCAGCAATCAGACCGAGGACATGGGCAGCGTCGTACCAGACGGTACAGCCCACCTCTTCGAATGTATCCCTCAGTTCCTTGAGCGGTATGGGGAAGAGGAACAGCGACATCCCGAACTGGGCCACCTTCGGCCTAGTCTGAGTGATGACCTTCCTGGCACCATCGATGTCGATGACCATGTCCTTGGTGTTGAACGGGTAGGTGACCGTGTTCACGCCACGGAACCCGGTGGCGCCAAACTTGGCAGTGGATATGTGAGCTCCGTTGTCCAGTGAGGCAGTGGTGATGGTGTCGCCAGGCTCTGTCAGTGCGAAAAGGGCGGCCATATTGGCGACCGTACCTGAGATGGGTCTAACATCGGCGAACTTGCACTTGAATATCCTCTGTGCCAGCTCCATACACCTTATCTCGACCTTGTCGACGTAGATGTTACCCCGATAGTACCTCTTTCCCGGCAGACCCTCCGCGTAGCGGTCGTGGAAATCGGAAATCATCATCTCTTTGGCCAAGGGACTCATGAGGTTTTCCGAAGCGATCATTGGGATACACTCCTCGAACCACTTGTTGTGCTCCTTAACCTGTTCAATTATCCAATATGCATCTTCCTTCATGCGGAGTCCCACAGGGACATTCATGGACGTATTAAAAAAAGGTATTGTTATTGGTTGGCGGGGTTGTTGGGCGAGCCCTTCGCGTGGGAGCCAGTTATGTGCTGATGCGCTTCTTGAACTCGGCAATGACATCGACAGGGGTCGGGTCC
>CAVWKV010000061.1:0-10192 GCA_963755265.1 uncultured Methanomassiliicoccales archaeon
GTCAAGCCAGAGAAGTCATTCGACATTTTCGTGGACCAGGTCACACACAACATCCAAGGGCTGTGTGTCACTAGACAGCACCCCACCACCATCAGGAAGACATGGGGGCTGGAGAAGACGCCGATCATCTGGCTTTCGAACCAGCTCGGAAAGGTTTACGTCAACCCGACTAACATCGGGATTCTTTCTGACACGATCATCCGATTCGTCGAGAAGTCCGGTGATTCCGTCGTCATCATAGACGGGATCGAGTTCTTAATCGTCAACAACGATTTCGAGAAAGTGTTGAGGATGATGCACCATATCGTTGAGGCGGTCATGGAGTATAAGTCCACCTTGATCATCACGGTAGATCCCCGAACCTTGAGCGTGAGGGAGATGGCATTGCTCGAGCGCAACATGGAGATCATCGACACCACAAGCGAGGACCAGGCGAAACCTATTAGGTAATCTACCATGCTTCGGGGGTAGTTCCTTCAGAAGGAGAGATCCCGATGTCCGATTCTAAGATCACAAGGGTTTGGGCCAGAGAGGTCCTTGATTCCAGAGGCAATCCGACCGTTGAGGCCGAGGTCAGTACCTCGATCGTGACCGTTAGTGCGATAGCGCCGTCCGGTGCGTCGACCGGTTCGCACGAGGCCATGGAACTAAGGGACGGCGGTGCCCGATATGGCGGCAAGGGCGTTGTCAAGGCGGCCGATAGCATCCGCAGGACGATTGCCCCGACCATTATCGGAATGGACGTCACTGACCTCAAGGCGATCGACCAGGCAATGATAGCGTTGGACGGTACGGAGAACAAGTCCCACCTTGGCGGCAATGCCACCACTGCGGTCTCGTTCGCTTGCGCCAAGGCCGGTGCGATCGTAAAGGGTGTTCAATTGCACGAGCACTTGGGTCGCGGCAGCTACATACTGCCCGTACCTTCGATGAACGTCATCAACGGGGGTAAACACGCCGGAGGCAACCTACGCCCGCAGGAGTTCATGATCTCTCCCATCGGTGCGAAGACCTTCGCCGAATCGCTACGGTATGGCACCGAGGTCTACCAATCCCTCAAGTCTGTCCTGAAGGAATCGTACGGGGTTGGGGCCATCAACGTCGGTGACGAGGGCGGTTTTGCACCACCTATGAACACGGTCAAGGAGGCGTTGGACGTCCTGGTCAAGGCGATTGAGAAGGCTGGCTACGTGCCCGGAAAGGATGTCTCCCTGGCAATGGACCCTGCGGCGAGTGAGTTCTTCGAGGATGGACAATACAATATCGACGGCAAGTACCTCGACCCAGACCAGATGGTGGGGTTCTATGAGGACCTGCTGAGAGACTATCCGATCATCAGCCTGGAGGACCCGTTCGACGAGGAGGCGTTTGACACGTTCGCCAAATTGACAAAGGATGTGGGCAAGAAAATCCAGATAGTCGGTGACGACATCTTCGTGACGAACGTCAAGATGCTTCGCAAAGCAGTGCCCATGGGAGCCGGGAATGCTCTCCTGCTGAAGGTCAACCAGGTCGGTACCATCACTGAGGCGCTCGAGGCTTCTGATTTCGCGTTCAAGAGCAAGTACAACGTCATGGTCTCCCACCGCTCTGGGGAGAGCGAGGACACCACCATAGCCGACATCGCCGTGGCCATCGGTTGCGGGCAGATCAAGACTGGGGCACCATGCCGGGCAGAACGGACATGCAAGTACAACCGCCTTCTGCGCATTGAGGAGATCCTCGGAACAAAGGCCAAGTTCGCTGGGGCACACGCCTTCAAGTCTCGTTGAGACCGTTACTATCCCAAATCACTTCCATATCCTTTTTCAGCCAGAACATTTCTTTAGTCAGATACCGTTCCGGTTAGCGAGGCGGGAAATTGGCAAAGTTCTTCGGGGCTTCTGACCAGGACATAAGCGACGGCAGGACGACCGACATCTACTTCGAGAGGACCATGAAGGTCCTTCAGGAGCGCAACCTGCTCGGTGTTGACACGCTCTCGGAGTTCACTGTCGCATCGCTGCCTGACTCATGGCCGTGGGGAGTGTTCTGCGGTTCCGAGGAGGTCATCAGACTGTTCGAGGGCAAGGACGTCGATCTGGTCGGCATCCCGGAAGGCACCATATTCCGTTCCCGCAGCTTTGATGGCATCAAGGTGCCATTGATGAAGGTCGAAGGCCCATATGGCGAGTACTGTCCGTACGAATCTCCAGCTTTGGGCTTCATATGTTATTCCAGCGGCGTGGCGACGATGTCGGCGCGTTGCAAGATAGCTGCCGAGGGCAAGACCGTCCTATCGTTCGGCGTCCGCCGGATGCATCCAGCTCTGGCCCCGGTCATAGACCGCGCCTCGTATATAGGAGGGTGTGATGCTGTTTCCTCCATCATCGGGGCTGAGACGGTCGAACAGGAACCTTCTGGAACAATGCCCCATGCGTTGGTCATAATGATCGGCGACCAACGGGAGGCGTTCAAGGCGTTCGATGAGATCGTCGAACAGGAAGTGCCGCGGGTGGCCCTGGTCGATACCTATTGCGATGAGAAGTTCGAGGCCATCATGGCCTGCGAGACCGTCAAGGACCTGTTCGCGGTCCGCCTGGACACGCCCGGTTCAAGGCGCGGGAACTTCCCAGACATCATCCATGAAGTGCGGTGGGAGATGGACTCGCGCGGTTACAGCAATGTAAAGATCATCGTTTCCGGGGGCCTATGCGATAGCAGCATCAATGAGCTATCAAAGGCGGGCGCCGACGGGTTCGGAGTGGGTACCAGCATCAGTAACGCTCCAACGATCGATTTCGCCATGGATATAGTGGAGAAAGAAGGCAAGAATGTGGCCAAACGGGGCAAGTTCGGAGGACGCAAGTTCGCCTTCAGGTGCGAGAGCTGCTTCGAATTCGGCGTATCCCGTTCACCGGAGACCGTCCCGGTCTGTCCTCATTGCCATAGAGAGATGAGATTGGCAGAAGTGAAGCTCCTGGATAGGGGTAAAAGGGTGTGCGATCAACCCCACCCCCGCGAGATCAGGTCCAAGGTCATAAAGCAGATCGAACGCATGGAATTGGGGAAGTGATAGCATGGAGGAGGAAACGTTCAGGGTAAGCATGGAGATGGTGGAAGGATACCGATTCCGCATCGACATGAACAGTGCGCAGGAGATCTTCATGGATGAGCCCAAGCCACTGGGCAGCGGGAATTACCCCAACGCCGGTAAGTTCCTTGCGGCGGCGGTCGGCAACTGTCTGTGCGAAAGCCTTTCTTTCTGTGTCCGGAGGACGCACACGGAAATGTTGTCAATCAGAGCAGAGGTCTTCAGCAAGATGGAGAGGAACGATCGCGGCCGACTGAGGATCACGCACATCAAGGTGACACTGCACCCGGAACTGTCGGACCCATCAAAGCTGAAGTTATGCCAGGAGATATATGAGGATTTCTGCATCGTCTCCCAGAGTGTGAAGGCGGGCATACCGATCGACGTAGAGATCATCGCGCATTGATTGCGCTCTTGTATGATCGGAAGACGCACTGTTAATTGGTAAAGGAAAACCCTTAACAGACCTATTTTGATTACAGATTCATGCTCGATGAGAAGGACAAAGCGATCCTGAGGGAGCTGCAGAAGGATGCCAGACGGAGCACCAAGGCAATAGCCAAAGATCTGGCGATCCCGAGGGCGACCGTTCATGAGAGGATCCGGAGGATGTCCGAAAAAGGGGTCATCAAGGGCTTCACCGTGGTCCCCGATTTTTCCAAGCTAGGCGAGCCTATTACGGCTTTCATCCTGATGTCCTTCCTGCCGAACAACAAGATGTCCCAAAGGGAGTTGGCACTGAAGATAGCCGCATTGGATGGTGTGCACGAGGTGCACTTGATCTCTGGGGAGCATGATATCCTAATGAAGGTGAGGGGTGAGTCAATGGAGAGCATCGGTTCCCTCGTCATCGACAAGATAAGGCAGATGGACGGAGTGGGCAAGACACTCACCTGCGCATGCTTTGCAACGGTAAAGGATGAGTAGGTCCGAAAAAAAGTGTCTGCCAAATCCGCTGCCAATGCATATGACGCCGCCGACAATATATCTCTCGGTGCGATAAAACGCAGCACACGTTACCTAAGAACCAAACGATGCTGACCATAGTCTTTTAGAGCATGTCCGGCAAGGGCTTAACACCCTTACCTTATGGTCGGAAAAATTAGAGGGTGTCAGACATCTGGCATACACCCATAAATTGCAGTCCGAAACGTTTAAGATACTCGTAAGTGTTAGTGTTTTTCACTCGGGACATAAACAGATTTCCTGCTGTCCAGTAGCTTGTGGGCGAAAGGATGGCTGAGGCTTGTCACCGGGTGGGGAGGGATAGGTTGTATAACGATCAATTAGCGGAAGCGATGTTTGGTCGCGGGGCAGACAAGATCGAACCAAAAATCGAGATCCTAGAGGGGCGTGACGAGTTCCAGCCCACAAAGGTATCGAAGGCTCGACCTATATGGCCCTCTGGCACGCTTATCGTCGAACCTGTCGCCACATCGCGGATCCTATGCTCATGCGGGGCGGTCGTGGAGCTGGACAGAACAGCGGTAGGAATCAAATATAAACTTGGCAAGACAGTCGAGTGCAGGAAATGCCGTAATGCCCGCATAGCCCGCGAGAAGGAGGAAGAGGACATTGCCTTCACCGGGGTCAAGGAAGAAGAGGAGTGGTAACTCCTTTTTCAATAATCTCAATATCCAGTACAGAAGCGATAAAGCGGATCGAAGAAGTCCGGGGCACGACGATTCCACTTCCGTTCGATGTCCCCGAGTAAAAACGCCCTACTTTTATATATAACTCATCGGATAGCAACCGACCCGGTAATCTAAGGAGTCATCTTCTATGGACATGTTAGTCGTTTCCGGTTTTCTCGGTTCTGGGAAGACCACCATGATATTGGCGACGATTGGAAAGTACGTCGAGACCACAAAGAAGAAGGTCGTGATCATCGTGAATGATTTCGGCAAGATCGGTATCGATGGAACCGTAATGAAGAAGTACGGTCTGGAGGTCCAGGACATGCCCAGCGGTTGCATATGCTGTACTCTGGGATCTGACTTCCTGGAGACGGTCAGCACGGTTGCCACCAACATCGTCCCGGACCTGATACTGGTCGAGCCAACGGGAATTGCGGATCCGGCGGCTATCATCGATACCATGAAGATGTACCGGGGGCCGAAGGTTGACCCGGTCCGGGTGTTCGTGGTGGTGGACGCGGTCAGGTTCCCATTGATACTCAAGGCCCTGGCCATCCCTTTGAAGAACCAGCTCAACGCCGCCGACGTGATCATCATCAATAAGATCGACGAGGCCGGTCCAGAGGCAGTCCAAGTGGTCAAGACCAGCTTGGAAGGGCTGGGTATCAGAAAAAGGACGATATCGGTATCAGCGGTTACTGGAGAGAACTTGGATCAGGTCGTGCAGGCGATGGTGGGCGCATGATGGCGGAGGATTTCTCGGCCTGCGCGGCCCGGGTCCATGTGACATTCAAACAGCGCATCCAACCGGCCGACATGCAAAAGTTCGTGGAGTCGCTCATGACCCGTATCGCATTGGACTGTGTAGCGGCTGGGACCAGGCTGATCGGGCACATCAAGTGCATAGCAGAAGTCGAGACAGGCAAGTACATCGCATGTTCCGTGACCACATCGGACGGCAAACCGCGCTGTTCCAATTCGTTCGGAATCGAATCAGATAAACTGGAGATCGTGATCAACGTGCTGCAATACGGTCTCGACAAGGAGACAATCGAGGGAATCGTGGAAAAAGCAGCGATCGCCGGGTTCGGAGATGTCTCGAAGGTCACGGTTGAGGACCTGGACGAGCATAAGCACGACGCCTGCTCCAGCGATCACAAGCACTAAGTCATTCTTAGGGGGTCACTCGGTCTTCTCGACCGATTTGGCCTTCTTCTTGGCCGGTGCCTTTCCTGATTTCTTGCTTGCTGTCTTATTTGCGACCGCCTTCTTCGCAGGTGCCTTCTTGGCGGGCTTCTTGGCTTCTTTCTCTTCCTCTTTATCCTTCTTCGCCCGCTTGTTAGAAGTGCATTCCATGTTCGCGCAGAATTGCCATGATCTGGCGCCCTTGACGCCCATGATCGGTGCTCCGCAGGTCTCACACTTATTACCAGTCGAATAGACGGTACCGAGTTGCGGCAGCGGGTACGTCCGCTTGCAGTTTGGGTATCCAGAACAACCTATGAATCGCTTTCCGAAGCGTGAATAGAGTATCCGGAGGTCCTTGCCGCATTCGGGGCATTGGCCAACTGTGGTGCTGTCGCGGTTTGTCTCACAATCGGGGTCGATGCAGATGACCGATGGCGGGCTGCCCCTGCGGATGACCCGGACCTTGGGAAGCTTACATTTTTCGCAGAGCTGGTCCGTTGTCTGCACCAGTGCGCCTCTTGGCTTGGGATATGCCTTCTTGCAATCTGGATATCCAGAACATCCGATGAACTCAGCGCCCTTCCGCGACCTGAGGACGCGCAGGTTACCGCCGCAGGTGGGGCAAAGACCGATGAAGCTCTGCTCATGCAGGGCCTGTTTGATCTCGTCGCCGATGTCCTGCTTGTTCTTGTCCATAACCTCCAAGATGTCGGAGAGCATGTCCTGCGATTCTTCTACAACCTCTGGCAGGGTGGACTTACCGGTGGAGATGTCCTCCATGTCCTGCTCCAGATGCGCCGTCATCTTGCTCTCGGTGATGGTCTTGGCGTGCTTCTCCAGCGCGCTGGCGACGGCGATGCCGGACTGGGTCGGGATAAGGTCGTTGCCCACCGCGTACTTCCGGTCATAGAGCTTCTGGATGATGTCATGCCTGGTCGACTTGGTGCCTAGCCCCAGTTTTTCCATTTCCTGCAGAAGGGTACCTTGGGAATAGCGGCGCGGCGGTAGTGTTTCCTTACGCTCGACGTCGAAGCCCCTGGCCTCCACCTCAGTGCCTGGTGTCATGGTTGGCATCAGCACTTCCGTGACGCGCCAATATGGATAGTATTTTCTCCAGCCCTCGGACAGGATACGATAACCCTTGGCGTCGAAGGGCTCTCCCGCTACCAAGACTGTGACATCGATGCCTTCGGATCTTGCTGAAGGTGCCACGGTGGCGAAGAAACGGCGGACGATGAGTTCGTAGAGCCTCCATTTCTCACCCTTCACTTTGTCCGGGGAAGCCGCCTCGGTTGGGTATATCGGAGGATGGTCGGTGGTCTCGATCTTGCCTCTTGATGGGCGGATCGATTCTTGCTTTAGAATCTCCTCCGCTTCGGCCTTGAACGGTGACTCCCGGAGTTTCTCCAGGATCGTCTTTAGGGATAACGACCGGGGATAGACGGTGTTGTCCGTCCTTGGATATGATATGTAACCGGAGGTGTACAGGTCCTCGGCCAGTTTCATAGCCATTGATGGGGAGATGCCCATCTTGTTGGCCTCAGCCATCATCATGGTGGTGTTGAACGGGGCGGGAGGGTATTCGTCCTTCTCCTTCTTCTCAAACTTCTCCACTTTTCCGACCTTTGCGTCCTTCACTTTGGCCAGGGCGGCGTTGGCCGCCGTCTCGTCCTTGAACGGGTTCTTCTGATGGAAGCCAGTGAAATCGGTTTCCTTAAAGAATCTACCATTGACGTTCCAATACGGCTCCGGAACGAAGTTCGTGATCTCGCGGTGACGGTCAACAATGAGCGAAAGGGTCGGGCTCTGAACCCGTCCCACGGACAAGAAGTTGGATCCCACCTGGCCCGATGTCAGAGAGATGAACCGAGTCAGTGCCGCCCCCCATGCCAGATCAATGTACTGTCTCGATTCGGCTGCCTTTGCCAGCTTCTCGTCAGGGTCGGTGAGGTTTGAGAACGCGTTCTCGATCTCGACCTTAGTGAAAGCGGAGAACCTCGACCTCTTGACCTTGGACATGTCGACACCCAGGAGGTGCACGGTCTCCAGACCAATGAGCTCCCCCTCCCTGTCGTAGTCGGTCGCGATAATGATCTGGTCAGCGAGTTTGCCCAGGTCCGTAAGGATGCTGATAATATTCTTGGCCATGACCCGCTTCTCCGGGACGGCATAGACCAATTTCTTGGGGTCAACATTGTTCCAGTCGTTGAACTCAGCAGGATAATCGATCTCGATAATATGGCCCCTAAGCCCGACCACCCAATATTCGTCCCCCTCCCTGTTGAATTCGAACACCTGGACGCCGCCCATATTCTTCCTCTTGGTCGAAGCGTTGGAAAGAATATACGATATCCTGGCGGCGGCATTCGACTTCTCAGAGATAACTAGTATCTTCATTCGGAACGCACAAACAAGGTATCTCTTATAAGAAAGTATGGTAAGCTGGCTGCAGTTTTCCTGTGATTTTTCCAACGATGGACGACAATTGCCAGACACCTCTCGATGAACCCTGCGTCTCATCTAGTTTCAGATATCTTGTTGCTCCTTCAATGGGTATGCTGACATTGGTCATGTTCGTGATTGTCACGGCCTTCCAGCGAAACGGAGATCATGACCGATTACATGTACAGCACGCTCTGATGCTGCCGATCTCGTCCGAGAGGTCCTTGATGTCCCGCACCGTCCCAGACACGATCAGCACCTCTAGGCACTGCACCAGGTTTAGGTGGACATGGATGTAGGGGAGATGATAGTGCGTTGGGCATGTTGGATATCCATTAACTGTTCCTTTACATCTCACTTATGAGGCTTATATACCGGGTGATCGTGCCGAATATCTTGGCATCGTCGTCCTTGGCGATGTCCTTGACCGTTTCCTCCCGGATCAGGTCTCGGATAGGGTCGTGTAACCCTTGCCTTCTTTCAGCTTGTCAACTTCTCCATATGCTCCGGTTCAAGGGACACCCCGATTCTAGTCACGATTTCATGTTACTCCCGTATAGAATAGTGTTACCTTCGATAATCCTTTCGGGCGTTCCATGGCAGTCGTGAAATAGACCCGAGTACCTTCCACAGGCCGTGAATCGTATCGACCTTTTGCTGGGCACATTGGACGAAGTGGTGCGCGACAAGATATTCACCAAGAGGACGGGTGTCCTTTTCTCTGGAGGCATAGACAGCAGTGTAGTGGCCGCCCTGGTGGCGCGTCATTCCGAACCTACATTGTATACCGTCGGTGTGGAAGGGGCCCACGATTTGACCGTCGCCAAGAGCACAGCCGAGGGCCTGGGCCTGGACTGGGTCGGGGTGGTCGTTGGGGACGACGAGATCCGCCAGGCCATCAAAGGCATGGCGCCAATCTTCGGAACGTCGCCGCTAACGCTCTCCTTCGAGATGCCCTTATATTTGGTTCTGGGCGTGGCCGGTGAGGACCTGCTCCTTTGTGGCCAGGGGGCTGACGAGCTCTACGCCGGTTATTCCAGATACCGATCCATGGATGAGGTAGCAATGCGGTCCGCCATGGCCCATGATGTCAAAGCACTGATCACGCAGGGCATGGACATCGAAAAGAGGGCGGCCGAAGCGTTCGGCAAAACGTTAGTACATCCGTTCCTCGATCCAGAAGTGGTCAAGGTGTCTATCGATCTGCCTTTGGATATGCTCCTACGCGGTGACGAGAACAAGGCGATCCTACGAGACATCGGCCGTGCGTTAGGGTTGGGGCCGATCGCCGACCGGAAGAAGAAGGCGGCACAGTATGGTTCGGGCATCATGGACGCGATGAAGGCCATGGCGAAGCACGAAGGCCTGACTATGGGGGAGATGGTGGCCCGACTCGTATGAGCGGAAAAAATAAACCATTCGGCGATGTAACCTATGGTATGGAATATCAGGATACCTTAGACTGGCTCTTCGGTCTGGAGAATATGGGTATCAAGCTAGGGTTGGGCAGGGTAAGGGATCTTCTTCATGACCTGGGAGATCCGCAGACCTCATACCGTTGCGTGCACGTGGCAGGGACCAATGGTAAGGGCTCAGTCTGCGCCATGACTGCTTCGATCCTAAAGGCTTCCGGTCTGCGCACCGGTCTTTACACCTCCCCACATCTTGTGGACTTCAGGGAACGGATCATGATCGACGGGGAGATGATCTCTGAGGCCGATGTTGTCGACCTGGCCCGCGAGGTGCGTGAGGTCGGTGGACGTCCCTGCGACGAAGACAGCAGGTCGCTCACATTCTTCGAGGTGACCACAGCCATTGCGTTCCTTTATTTCGCAAGGAAGGGGGTGAATTG
>CAVWKV010000062.1:0-8261 GCA_963755265.1 uncultured Methanomassiliicoccales archaeon
CACATCAACGAACCCATGCCGGAGAAGCTGAAGGGAGTCATCGGTCTCATCTCCAAGAACAGAACGCCTGAACCATTGGAGAAGGGCATACTCCGTTGGAAGCACGGCATCCACGTGAACAAGGATGGCACCATCCGCTACGACATGACCGATGTGCCTCTGACCCATTTCCGTCCCCGTGAGATAGGACTTTCAGTGGAGAAGGCGATCCAGCTCGGTTACGAACGGGACGCCCATGGATATCCCTTGACAGATGCGGAACAGGTCTGCGAACTAAAAGTCCAGGACATCGTTCCGGCGAAGGTCTGCGGAGACTATCTGGTGATGGTTGCAGACTTCGTGGACGACGAGCTGGAGAAGCTGTACGGCCTACCCCGTTACTACAATGCGCATAGAAGGGAGGATCTAATGGGCGCTCTGGCGATCGGGCTTGCGCCGCACACTTCCGGAGGGATCCTTTGCCGTATTATCGGTTTCACCGAGGCCCACGTCTGTTACGGGCACCCGTTCTTCCATGCTGCCAAGAGGCGCAACGCCGACGGGGATGAGGACAGCGTCTCGTTGCTGTTGGACGGCCTGCTCAACTTTTCCCGTGGCTATCTCCCAGATTCCCGGGGCGGACTGATGGATGCGCCTCTGGTGTTGGCCACCAGGCTCGATCCGAACGAGATAGACAAGGAGGCACATAACGTGGATGTGCTGTGGGAATATCCACTGGCATTCTACCAAGCGACCGTAGCCATGAAGGCCCCCAAGGAGGTCCAGGAGAGCATGGACCTGGTCGGTGGGCGGATTAAGTCACTATTACAGTACGAAGGGTTCGGGTATACCCACGACACGCACGACATAGCCGAGGGTCCGCATTTCAGCGCCTACAAGACGCTCGGCTCGATGATGAACAAGCTGCAGGCCCAGTTCGTGCTGGCCAAAGAGATCAGGGCCATCGACAAGATGGACGTGGCCCATCGTATCGTCACTAAGCACTTCATGCCCGACCTGATCGGCAATCTGGGCGCGTTCTCCGGGCAGAAGGTCCGTTGCACCAAGTGCGGCAAGATCTACAGACGAGTGCCGTTAACTGGTCGATGCTATTGCGGCAACAACCTGACCATGACGGTCGCCGAAGGCAGTGTTAAGAAATACCTCAAGATAACCAAGTTGATCGGTAAGGAATACGGTCTGCCAAACTATACCAGGCAGCGTATCGACCTGATGGAGAGTTCGATCCAATCAATGTTCGGCGGCAAGATCGACGATGAGGAAATCTCGATCGATGATTTCATCTTGGAGAAGGAGAACGCCAAGATGAAGGGCAAGAAGAAGTCGAATATGGTCTGTTCGCTCGATATCTATGACGGGGCGGGTTGCGAGGAAGAGCCATCATCGGAAGAGAGCATCGACGATTTCAGTGCCGAGGAACCATCCGATGAACCGGAGGAGAACCCAAGGCTGGATGATGATTGAGCAACGATAAAAATGAAGAAATTGGGGTTTGAGAGGTTTATGCCGCTTCCAGGGTGGAGACGAGCTCGCGGAAGTCCTCGAACTTCTGTTCCAGGATACCGAGGGCTGTGACCAAAGCATGTTTCGCGGTGACCGAACCGTCCGTTTCGAATTCGAACACGAACTTGGACTTGTCCCCTTCGATCTTGACTGCTTTGGTCTTGCACACATCGACGCAGGCCATGCACATGGTGCAAGCACCCTCGTTCTCCACGAAGACCTTTCCTTCCTTCTTGGCGAAGACCTTCTTCGGGCAAACGTCGATGCAGGTTCCGCCCTGATCGCACTTGGGAAGATCGATCTTGACGCTCGGCAGGTACCTGTAGCTGACACCTGATGTAGCCTGCCATTTGGCGTGCTTCTTCCCGATGCCCAGCTCGGCCGAGGCGTATACCAGAATGGCCTGGCCTACGCCCAACCTCACGATCGGGATGAGCTGGTCCTTGACCCGGTACTCCTCGGACCCCAATGGCTCCAGGTCCCCTGAGTACACCTCGCATGGACCTTTCTTGTTGAGCGAATACATGATGGTGCAGCTCGGGCATCCTTCGCCGTTGCAAGTGCATTTGGCCTTGGTGACGAATAGGCTTGGATCGGACGGGATCGGGACCAGGCCCAACCGATGCGACACTATTTCGTCGAACAGGGGGCTGACGCTCTCGAACTCGTTCCCTTCCTCATCTCGTATCGGTCCAAGATGGAACTCCACCGTCTCGATAGCCATCTTCGGGATCTCGGAGATGAGCACCCGGCGGAGCGCATTGGCCTCCTCCGGGTTGGCGTTCGAGACCAGGAACTTGGCCTGGTTTTCGGTCATCTCGATTATCTTCACGTCCATATTTGGCAACCTCTTACACCCTTCTGCCCCTACGGCCGCCCTTCTTCTTGGTTCCGTCGTGCGGGACCGGAGTGACATCCTCGATCCGGCCGATCTTCATGCCGGCGCGGGCCAATGCCCTGATCGCGGCCTGGGCGCCCGGACCGGGAGAAGCGGACTTGTTGCCACCTGGAGCGCGCACTTTAACGTGTATGCCTTCAATGCCCTTCTCCTTAGCGATCTCGGCGACCTTCTCCGCTGCTCTCATGGCTGCGTAAGGCGAGGACTCGTCCTTCGCCTGCTTCACGACCATGCCACCAGTGGCCTTGGTTATAGTCTCTGCTCCTGTTATGTCCGTGAGCGTTATTATTATATTATTGTAGCTCGCGAAGACGTTGGCTATGCCCCATTTACCCATTTACTGTACCCCCTTCTCATCTGACGGAAGGTCGAGTGGGACAGCCGGCGCGTTTATCGTCGCCGCAGCGACGGCGGCCTCCTTCGGAACCTTCTTCACGAACTTCGGCTTGCCGAAGCCGCCTCCGCCCCTGCCTCCGAACTTACCCCTTCCCCTATCATCGAACTGTGGCTCCCTCTTTGGCTTCTTGGCGCGCAGTTCCAGGGCTTCCTTCTGCGAGATACGCAGCGGATGGGTCTCGTTCGCGATCGGCGACCGGGGGTTGATGATTATCTTGTCCTCTTCCCCGCGGGTGACGATGTATCCCGGTATAGTGACCTTGCGCTCGTCGATTGAAACGTGGCCATGGATGATGAACTGGCGGGCTTGACCGGCGGTGATGGCATATCCCTTGCGCATCACGATGGTCTGGAGGCGGCGCTCGAGCATGGACTTGGTCTGTAGACCGAGTACATCATCGAGGGTGGCACCCTCCATTGGCAGAAGGCCGATCCTAGCACAACTGGAGAGCAGGTTGGCCGTTTCCAGCTTTGCCTGCTCCTCGCCGGTCCTGGTCCGGGCCTGGAGGTCCCTGGATTGCTTCCTCAGGTCCCTGACCTGGGTCTTGGCCTTCCAAAGCTCCCTCTTGTTCTTCAGGCCATATTCCTTGACGACGATGGCCTCATCCTTTATGCGTTCGCCCTGCCACGGATGGGAAGGCGTGTTATAGGTCCTGCGTGGAAATTTAGGGTCTCCCATGGTAACACCTTATTTCTTTGCTTCCTTCGGCGCTGCCGCGGCCGGGGCTGGGGCGGCTGCTGCTGGTGCCGCCTTCTTCTCTTCCTTTCCGCCCTTATCCTCTCCTCCGGCGGCTGCTGCTCCCTGTTGGAGCCGCTGCCTCATGACACCGAGAGTGAGTCCGGTCCTTCCGTTGGACCTGGTGCGCTGGCCACGGACCTTCTGGCCCGTTTCGTGCCTGACGCCACGGTAGGTCTTGATCATCTTCATCCGGTTGATGTCGTCCTTCAACATCATGTCCTGGTCGATGCCGACCAGGTGCATGTCGTCCCCGGTCTCGAGGTCGTTTTGCCGATTGATGGCCCACGATGGGGCGTAATCGGCGTAGGTGGAGATGAGCTTCTCCATGGCCTCGATCTTATCGTCGCTGACGTTTCCGATCTTCTCGAGCCTGGACACGCCCGCCTTCTTGAGGATGATGTCGGCGACGCGGTTGCCGACCCCTTTCACGCCCTGAATGGCGATGACGACCGGCTTCTCTCCGTCCAGATCAGTGTTGACGATACGGACGATGTATTTGAAGTTGGCATTCTCATGCTTGATGATGGGCTTCGCCGCTTCTTTCTTCTCGGCGACTTCCTTCTTGCCTTCCTTCTCGTCTTTCTTATGGCCTTCCTTGCCCTTCTTATCTTCTTTCAGGGGCTTTTCGGCCTTCTGCGACTCTTCGGTCTTTGGTTCTTTTTCTTTGTCAGCCAAAGGAATTCCTCCGGTTACTGCAGATCCAACGATTCTGAATCTCCCCTCTTTGGAGTATATCCACGACGCTCAAACGCATCGGGAACAGTTCCCATCTCTGGATAGGGGTCCAGTCCGGGAACCGATCGCTCTCAGGAGCGACCGCTCCGAGCACATTCCGTGCTCTGGTAGAACTCAGTCAAGATATCGGTCATATATAATGTTTTACCAGGGCAATGCCGCCCTGGGAGAAGAATGGATAAATGTTTATGGCCAGGTCATCTCCGGCACATGGTGCGCAGGATATCCGGCACTTTGTCGAAGGTTTCGTGCAGCTTCTCCGGGTCACCGCCTCCACCCGTGGCGTACTCCTTCCTTCCGCCCCCTCCCCCGCCCACAAGCTTCATTATCTCCTTCAATGCCGTCCGGCAGTCCACTTCGACGTCGGCGCTCTTGGAGACGAAAACCTTGGCGCTCTTCTCCTTGACGCCGATCACGGCGATGACGTTAGACATCTCGGAAAGCATCTTCGACAGCTGTTCCGGGTCCTCCTTGCCCTCTGCGATGTGCACCACGATGCGGGTGTTGCCGATCAATGTGGCCGAGGCAGCTAACTGTTTCGCTTTCATCTCGGTGTAAACGGTGGCGAACTGGTCCATGCGTTTCTTTTGGTCCCTAAGCTCGCTGTTCAGCCGGTCCACGTTCTCCGCGATCTTGTCCGGGGTGGTGTTCAGCCTTTCTACCAGGTCCTCGACGATGTCCTTGTCCTTCTGGATTTCCCTGACCGCGGCCATTCCGGCGGTATACTCGATCCTGACGATGCCGTCCTGGATCCTGTGCGTCCTCCGTATTCGCACCGGTCCGACCATGCCTGTGTGGCTGCAATGCAACCCTCCGCATGCCTCGGCGTCCAGTCCGACGACCTCCACGACGCGTATGATCTTGCCCGGGACCGCTCCTCCCTGGTATAGGCGATAGCCGTGCAGCTTCTCTGCTTGGTCCCTCTGCATGAACCCGATGTTGATCTTCAGGTCCTCCAGGACTACCTTGTTCACGTCCTGTTCCAGGCGGTCACGCTGTTCTACGCTCAGGTTCTCGAAGTGGGTGATATCGAGGCGCGCTTCCTCCACAGCCTTATGCGCCCCTGCCTGCCACACGTGGTTCCCAAACAGATTCCTGGCGCAGCCGTTTATCAGGTGCGCCGCTGTGTGATGTCGCATCAGCTGGAGACGCCGTTCCTTGTCTACGTGGCCTTTGACGGTCGCGCCGACCTTCGGTGTCGGCCCATCAATGAAGTGCATAATGGCGGTCTTGGCCTTGATGACCCTTGTCACCTTGTGGCCATCCAGCATGCCCAGATCCCACTCCTGGCCACCGCCCTCCGGATAGAAAGCGGTCTGGTCGAGGACGATGCCTCCGTTGTAGACAACGACGACCTTGGCCTCGAACTCGGTCAATTCGGCGTCCTCGTAGTAGAGCATCCTGGTGTTCGGCATGGTCTCTGGGAAGTCCTCCTTCTTGACCGCCTCCGACTCGGGCTTCTCGTGTTTCTTCGCCACCTGCATGTAGAAGTTGTCCGGGACATCGATCTGGTTCGGGGCGAACTCCTTGGCGATCTCTGGGTTTAGCCCATGAGAGTCGTAGAGCTCGATGAGTTTGTCCACGGTGAGCTTCTCCCCGGGTTTCAATTCCTTGGTCAACCGGGAAACGAGCTGCTTCCCGCGCCCCAACGTCTCGTAGTAACGGCCCTCCTCCACCTGCACCAGGTTCATGATGTCGTCCCGGTTTGCGTACAGTTCAGGGAAGATCGGGCCGAAGAAGTCTATCTGCTTACTGACCATGTCGGCCAGCTTGACATCGATGCCGAGCGTGCGTATGGACCGGAGCGCCCGACGCACGAGCATTCTGGCGAAGTAACCTTCCCGGACGTTCGACGGAACGACGCCGTCGTTGAGCAGCATCATCAACGCACGTGAATGGTCACAGACCACATAGATATCCTCCAATGGAGCCACGATCTTCATCAGATCATCGTAGCCGATTCCTATCCTGGCCGCTGTCGTCTCCCGTATCCGCCTGACGTCGGCAGCGGTCTTCATGTTGGTCGCCCCGGCGACTTTGCTATACTCGGTCAGCACCGGCGAGTCGGTGGTGACCCCGACCAGATCCTTCAGGTACTGAAGCACCGGTCCGAACACCGCTTCATACGCGGACGATGTCCCTTGGGAAACCCAGCAGATGCGTTCCAGGCCATAGCCAGTATCGACCACGGTCATGTTCATCGGCTTACGTCCCTCCGGCGTGTCCCGGTACATCATGAAGACCAGAGTAGCGACCTCAACGCCGTCCAGGATGACCTCCACGCAAGGACCAGCATTTCCGCCGCCCTCCCACCACTCCTCGATGTAGCGCATCTTCTTCGGGTCGGTGCCCAAGCTCTCGGTGAAGAACCGGTGGCAAAGCTCTACCGTCCGGTCCTTGAAATAGATCATCTTGCCTTCCTTGTTGAAGGCGTGGTGCGCGCACATCTCGAAGAAAGTGAAGTGCCTGCCGGTCTTACCGACGTTATCGATATCATTGAACCGAACGCAGGTCTGGGAGATGGTGAGCGGGTTCGCGGGCGGATCGATCACGCCATTTAGCACCCAGGGCTGGAAATCGTAGATGGAGGCCTGGGTAAAGAAGACATCATCCCTCCAGCGGGCCACGATCGGGTACCGCTTGACGCGTCCATGCCCGTTCTGCTCCATGAAACTAAGATAAGCCTCTCGGGTCTCGTGCAGCGACAGCACCTTGTTCATCGGTGAGTTGCCTATGAAGGTGTATTCCTCGCACGGGGGCTCGCCGCAACTGGGCCAATCGCCGAGGCTCCAGAAATGACGCCCGCACTTGGGGCATTGCTTCCTGATGAATCCATTGCCCAGGAAGTACTTGAGATCGAACTCTGAAGCGGTCATCGCCGCATTATGAGACGGTTCTTATAAGAACTTTTTTCACTGTGGGTCCGGCCCAGGCGGTCAGGTTCCCTGTCGCCCTTTCCTTCGACCGAGGATGGCCGGAAAAGCTCATCGTTCTCAGAATAGTCTACCTTGGCGTCGATGACCGCCAGCTCCTTTGCCTTGAGGCACTTCTTGAGGGTCTCCTTCAGCTCGTCCGCCGTTCTTACCCTGTAGCCCTTGACCCCGAACGACTCCGCGTACTTGACGAAATCAGGATTTGTGAAATCACAACCGTAGTCCCGGCCGTAACTGCGCCTCATCTTCACCTTGATGAGACCGAGCGCAGAATCGTTGAATATCACGGTGACGAAGTTCGCCCCGACGCGCCTCGCAGTTTCAAGCTCTGCCGAGGTCATCATGAAGCCGGCATCACCGACGACCGCCACCACGTCCCTTTCCGGGCGGCACATCTTGGCCGCCAGTGCGCCTGGAACGCCCACCCCCATGGTGATCAGTCCGTTCGGGAGAAGCAGCGTGTTCTCCCTCCGCACTGGATAGTTCCGGGCGAACCAGATGAGGTGCGCCCCCACGTCCCGGAACGACGATGTCGCCTAGACCCGATTACCTCCCGCACCGCTTTCACTGCATTCTTCGGGTTCATGCCCACCCCATCAGGCTGCGTGGAATTGACCTCCTCCCACAATCGGCCCCGGATGTCCGAGACCCAATTTTTCTTCGGAACACCAATCTCCGCAGCCGAATCCGAATCCTGGCCGGCTTGACGCGCCTGCGCCAGGCCGCGTGCGACCCGCGCCTGCTCGGACTGCCGCGCGAGTTCAGCGACGAGGACTCCGGCAAGCTCGCCGCGCTGCGCGACCTCATCGAGACCTCGCTGGCTGGCGGGCACAAGGTCCTCGTCTTCAGCCAGTTCGTGTCGATGCTCACCATCATCCGGCGGGCGATCGAACGGGGCGACGTACGAGTACCTCGACGGCTCGACCAAGGACCGGGCGGAGCGCGTCGACAACTTCCAGCGCGACGACGGACCGCCGGTCTTCCTCATCTCCCTGAAGGCCGATAACGGCTGACGGCCTCAACCTCACGGCGGCCGACACGGTCATCCACTTCGACC
>CAVWKV010000063.1:0-10658 GCA_963755265.1 uncultured Methanomassiliicoccales archaeon
GAGATGCTCCGTGTGGTGCCAAGATGGGCCCGGGTCCAGCGCATCCAGAGGGACATCCCGGTACCGTTGATAGAGGCCGGCGTGGACAAAGGCCACCTTAGGGAGCTGGCGGAGGCCCGGCTGAAGGAGAAGGGCGTGAACTGCCAATGCATCCGTTGCCGGGAGGTCGGTCTCAAAGGGATAACGACTTTCGGCCGGCAAGAGGTCGAGGTCAAGACGGAATCGTATAGGGCGTCGGGAGGCATGGAGGACTTCATATCGCTGGAGCTTCCAGAACAAGACGGATTGGTGGGTTTCGTCAGGCTTAGGAGATCGGGCGGGCCCGATGCAATGGTCCGGGAACTCAAGGTCTTCGGTTTGATGGCCAAGATAGGGCAGGACGGTAATGTGCAGCATCGTGGATTCGGCAAGGAACTTCTGGCGTTGGCAGAACAACGGGCCAAGGACCACGGCTATGAAGGTCTTCGGGTCACCAGCGGGGTGGGCGTTCGCAGGTACTATTCCTTCTTAGGCTACGAGTATCAAGGGCCTTACATGAGAAAGGTCCTTAGGTGACGTTATCGCGGTTTCTTGATGGTCTGAAGCGTTCTACCAGCGCCTCCATTGAGGGATAATCCTAAATGCCTACGCGCGCATTCCCTCAATAGTGGTTTCATGGGATGCGTAGTGTGCGGGTCTCCGACCCGGTCTGGGTCGTTGTTGTGCAGTAAGTGTTTTGGGAGATTGGGAGAACCCGTCTCGCTAGTCCCACGACTGATGGATCCCGCCGCTGATCAGCGCCTCGTGCCGTTGCGCAGCGCGGCCATGATGATAGGACCAGTCATTTCCCCCGAGCTTAAGTTCTCTAAGGGAACGGAGCCAGCCCTCACTTTCCGCACCATGCTCACCGACCAGGACCGTTCTCGTATCCCGTCCTACGTGGACATGTACCTGGACGGTATGGGCATGCCGCTGCATCTGACCGGTTTCGAGAGGGATCCCTAAGCGTGAGCTCATATCATCAATCATCTGGAACTGTGAATCGCTCGAGTTCGACACCGAGTTTTGGGCAAAGGCCTGCCTACGCATAGGGAACCTGTATTCACTCTCGGTATCAAGGAGCCGCTACCTGACCGTGGATCCACAAGATCTCAAGGGGTTGACGGATAAGCATGCGGTCTTGGCCCGAAAATTCTATTCCCGTTCGACCAGGTTCCCGAAGCTTGACCTGATAGCTCGGGGCAACTCGGCCGTGTTGGACCACTGGATGGGCGAGTCGGAGAAGGCTATCGAGACCCTGGAGAAGCTTCTGGCGCCCCCAATCTCCGCCGACAACGCCCCGTTCGTCGTGCAGGGCTCCATCGTCCTGCTTGAGTCGGGCCATATGGACAGTGCCAAGGATGCCCTGTCCTCAATCCCGGAGAATCTGCGCAGCCCGCTGGCCAAGCGCCTGCTGGCCTCACTGGGGGTGTCGCAGTGACCGACCTAAGTGAACTGCTGGATAGCCGATTGGACGAGCGTATAATGCATTCCATCAACGACCTCGACTTCGAAGGCTTCAAAGCCCTTATTTCCGAACTGCTCGGTGGAATAGGTGTTAAGGTCACCAGGATGGACGTTTCGGAGGACGCAGTGCTCTTCGAGGGCATCAGCGAGGAAGGAAAGTATTTCGTCGTGGCGTCACGCCTCTTCGATAACGCCTCTGTGGAATCGATGAAGGTGCTAAAGGATATGGCGGTGAAACGGAACGCCGTCCCAGTGTTGATCGTTACTTGCGATCTTGACGACGAGGAGAAGAAGTTCGCCGAGGCCCAAGGAATATCATACGCGGACAAGCCCAAACTGCTCATGCTGCTGCGCAAGTATGACTTGGCCGGAAAGATGATGGCCGAGTTGGACCACCGCATCCTGGAACAGGACCGGAACCGGTATCTGCCGTCCAGCGCGCAGTTCGACTCGTTCTACAACGCAGCGGAAGAGCACGTCAAGCATCAAAGGTATCGGGACGCGCTCTACAATTACGACCGCGCTTTGGACATCAAGCCGAACAACGACGTTGTGTGGATGCGCAAAGCGAACGTGTTCCTGGCGATGGGCCGATTCGAAGACGCGTTAGTGGCCTGCAAGAGGGCCAGCGAACTGCGGCCGGGGGAGGCTACCACATGGTACCTAATGGGTCTGGCATATAACCAGTTGGGCGACTTCGAGAAAGAGCTTAAGGCCTACGATACTGCGCTCAAGATACAACCGCGCATGGAGGCGGCCCTGCTGAACAAAGGGGCCACCCTCTTCCAGCTTCACCGGTACGACTGGGCGCTGAAGGTCTACGAGGACATGTGCAATTTCTTCCCCAAGGATGCCATGGCTTTCAACAACCGGGGCATCGTGCTCAAGGCCATGGGACGTCATAAGGAAGCGCTTGAATCCTTCGATAGGGCGTCATTCCTGAACCGCAACTATATCGACCCGGTTGTCAACATGGCGCTGACATTGGTCGTAATGGGCAGGAGCGAAGAGGCCATAGATGCTTGGACGAACGCTCTCCAGATTGACCGCGACAGGGCGGACATATGGTACTCGCTGGGCATGTCGCAGAAGGAGGCGGAAATGATCGAGGAGGCGACCAGGTCATTTGATAAGGCCGCCACGTTGGACAAGGGCTTGACCGAAGCGGTGAACGAAAGGGACGAGCTCCTGGCCGCCGCCGAAATGGTGAAATCGCCCCCTGAACCGGTGCCGATCGAGGTTGTCGAGCCCGTTCAACAACTAATCTCCGTGGTGGTGCCAGAAGAGACACCGAGGCCCATTGAGCCGCCAGAGGCGATCCCTGAACCGGTGCCGATCGAGAGTGTGTCGGCCGAATCAGAGGTCGCCGAGCCCGAGAAAGTTCAAACACCGGAGACTGTTGTCACCGAAGCCGTCGCGTCCCCCATGATCGCAGCCGAGGAGGCCCAAGTACCATCATTCGAACCCGAGACCAAGACCGAGGCGATCGTTCAGGCGCCGGAGCTGGTCCCGTCCGAGGTCCCGATTGAGGCCAAGTCGCCGTCGGTCGAAGTACCGTCCCCGGCCATCGAGGAGGCACGCGGGCCCGTCCCACTTGTCGAAGGGGCGTCCTCCCTGGTGCCGGCCGAATCTGAAATGGCATTGCTGGTCAAGGAATCGCCCATGATTAAGATTCAGCAGGTCGAGGGCAACACTTCTGTCGTTCCGGTCGAACCTGCCATCGTCCCCGCGGTTCGCGACGACAAGCACAGCGTTGCGGTCCAGGACGAAAGATCATTGCCTGCTATGGTGGACATGGAAACGGCCATCGCGGTCCAACCGCAGGAAGTGAAGGTTCCATCGAAGATGGAGGCCGAGACCAAGGTCATGGTAACTCCGTCCGCCGAGATATCCACGATCCACGCGGCGCCGGTGGTCGTCCAGACCCTTCCGCTGGTGGATGTTGTCCCGGTCTTCGCCAAGCCTGTCATCGAGTTCCCGGTCGAACCGGAGATTCCCATAAGCGATCGGGAATTGAAGGCTGCCATCATTCTCAATGCCCTGGGAGAGAACGCTCGGGCACTGGAAGAGATCGACCGCTATATCAAGGACAAGTCCGAGTCTAACGATGCCAGGCACGTCAAGGCCAACATACTGGACGACCTGGGAAGGATCCCGGAGTGCCTAGATGAGCTGAAGGAGGCCATCCGCCTGGACCCAAAGGACGAGATCGCTCTGATGGACATTGAATCGATATCCCGAAGGTTGGGCCGAAAGGAAGAATCGATTCGCATCCTGGCGTCGATAACACCGAGCAAGGAGGTTCGGGCAAGGGAGGCGGTCAGCCTGCTGGACGCCAAGCGCTACGACGAGATCATAGCTAGATCCTCCAACCTAGGCCCGCTTGATTCGCTGGTGACCAGGATGACCCTGGCTACCTCCTATATGGCGAAGGCCAGGTACCGCGAGGCATACAAGATACTAAAGGAGATCCTGCTGGAGCACCCGACCTATCCTGAGGCGCTCAACAACATGGGGGTCTGCATGCGCTTCATGGGTGAGTATGCCTACGACGAACCGATGCACTTCATGCAACTGGCGGTCGAGGCCGACCCCAATTATGGGGACGCCTGGAACAACATCGGGGCCACTCTCTTCGTGCTCGGCGACTACATCGGGGCGATGGAATCGATACGGAAAGCTATTGCAGTGGACCGCAGGGCCGACTACCTGATCAACCTGAGCAAATGTCAGATAATGGTCGGGGACATAGCTGCCGCGAAGCTTTCGTTGACCTCTGCCCTGAAATACGAGGAGACCGCAGAGCTTGATTTCGCGCTCGGGCTAATCGCCGAGAAGGAGGGGGACATGAAATGGGCACTGAAACTGTATGATAGCGCCATCGAGCTGTCCCCCAATTTCAAGGACGCCATATTCAACAGACAGAGGGTCAAGCTCTTCCTCAAGTACACTCAGAAGTAAGGGCTCATTCCTTTTTTTCAATATATGCCGGTTGATCGAGGAATTAAAAAATGAAGAATGAGAGGGCGCGTTGGCGCCCCGACAAGTAGGATTTACTGTCTGGACACGTTCATGACGACGACGTCTCGAACGTCTCGCATTTCGGAGAACGGTAAGATGATCCTGCCCTGTGCGTCACTGCGGAACAGCCTGGCATCGATCTCCTCAGCTGGGACAACGAGCACATGGTTGATGCCGCCCGTGGTGTTCTCGAGAACGAAGTTGTCGATCATTCCTAGGATCTGGCCATCATTGGTCATTACTGTCTTGCCTTTGAGTTCTGTGATGAATTTTCTCATTATTGTGCATCCCCCAGTAATTGGAAATCTGAGGTGTAAAATGGGGTGTTCCATATATTAGGTTTTTCACCATTCAGGTGCCGATATCATCCGAATTCAGCTAGGAACCGGCACCGGCAGAGGCCGCCGCCTCCCCTCACATCGTGCTTGCAGCCTCGGTGCGGCAGCGGATTGCTTGCTATTGCCTCTTCGATGTCGTAAACCTTTCCGGCCATCTTCTTGCATGCGGGGCACGCATCCTTCGAGGCCTCCACGCGGACCAAGCGGAAACCGATCTCCTTGAAAGTTCCCAATTCGGTCTGGTGGATGGCGATCAATGGCTGTGAACAGTCCTCTTCCCGAAGATGCAGAATCTCAGCCATGCCAAAGAACAGCCCCACCTTTTCCTGGACGCTCTCGGCGTTGGACAGCAATTCGCTGAGCAGCGTGAAAGCGGCCTCGGTCTCCTCCACGGGATGTCTTGAGCTCCGTTCCAGTCGTTCCTTTCTGAGTCGCAGATCAGGCTCCCCAAATCCGAACTTGAGGGTGATGCCGACCAGATCCTCATGGGCCTTCTTCTCCGCTGCAGTCTCTTTCTTTATCGTGATGGCCATGATATTCACCGGTAGATTCCTTCGTCCCAACCCGCCCTTTTTTTGTCCAAGGCCTTGCCCATGTTGTCATAGAACTTCAGGGCATCCTTGTCGACGGAGGCCTTCACCGTCTTCAGGGCCGTCTCGAAATGCTTCTGTTCGACCGTTACCGCGTCTGGATCCTCTCTGAGGGCGATCATGGCCGCCTCGCGGCAAAGGTTCTCCAGGTCAGCGCCGACGTAACCTTCTGTCGCCTCTACCAATCGGTCCATGTCAACGCCCTTCAAAGGCATGGTCTTGGTATGGATGCCGAGGATGCTCTTGCGTGCCGCTTCGTCTGGCAGCGGCACAAGGATAAGCCTGTCGAACCGGCCCGGTCGGAGCAGCGCCGAATCTATTATGTCCGGACGGTTGGATGCGGCCATCACGGTCACGCCCTCCATCGATTCCATGCCGTCGATCGAGGTGAGCAACTGGTTCACGACCCGTTCAGTGACACCGTTCTCCGATCCGCCCCCCCTCCTAGGGGCTATAGCATCTATCTCGTCCAGGAACACTATCGACGGGGCTACTTGTTTGGCCTTCTTGAACGCCTGGCGGATCGCCTTCTCCGACTCTCCGACCCATTTGCTCATGATCTCAGGGCCTTTGATGGAAATGAAATTGGCCTTCGACTCGTTGGCCACCGCCTTAGCCAGCAACGTCTTTCCGGTGCCAGGCGGTCCGTAGAGCAGTATTCCTTTCGCCGGCCTTATGCCCATACGCTTGAAGGAGTCGCCCCTTTCCATCGGCATCTCTACCATCTCCTTCAGCTGGGTCTTGACGTCCTCGAGTCCGCCCACGTCGTTCCAGGTGACATGTGGAACCTCGATCAATACCTCCCGCATTGCGCTCGGCTCGACCTCCTTGAGAGCGTCGTCGAAATCCTGTTCGGTCACCTTGACCTTTTCCAGAACGTCCATCGGTATGGCCTTGTCCAGCTCTAATTCCGGGACGAGCCGGCCGAGGCATTTCATGGCCGCCTCCCGGGCTAAGGCCGCCAGGTCCGCCCCTACAAAGCCATGGGTAGCATTGGCGTACTTCTCGATGTTGAACCCCTCCGAGAGCGGCATGCCCCTGGTGTGGATCTCGAGAATCTCCCGGCGTCCTTCTCTCGATGGAACACCTATCTCGATTTCGCGATCGAAACGACCCGGTCTTCTCAATGCTGGATCAATGGCATCCTCTCGGTTAGTGGCGCCGATGACGATCACCTGGCCCCTTCCGGCCATTCCGTCCAGCAATGTCAATAGCTGGGCCACGACCCTGCGTTCGACCTCACCGGAAACATCCTCCCGCTTCGGCGCGATGGAATCCAACTCGTCGATGAACACGATGGAGGGTGCATTCTTCTCCGCCTCCTCGAACTTCTCCCGGAGCTTCTCCTCGCTCTGACCATAATACTTGGAGATTATCTCCGGACCTTGGATGGAATAGAAACTGGCACCCGCCTCGTTGGCCACCGCCTTAGCCAGCAACGTCTTTCCGGTGCCGGGCGGTCCGTAGAGCAGCACACCCTTCGGTGCGTCTATGCCCAGTCGGTCGAAGAGCTCCGGATGTTTCAGGGGGAGCTCGATCATCTCCCTTATGCGTTGCAGTTCGCCTTCCAGGCCGCCTATGTCGTCATAGGTGACGGACGGAGCCACAGTCTCTTTGGATTCGTTGGTTTCAGTCTTCACGACCAATTCGGTATGGTCTCCGACCACGACGATGCCCTGCGGCACGGTGGTTACCACGGTGAACGGCAGGAACCCGCCCATTAGGGCGATGTTCGGAATTATTATCTCATCGCCTTTGACGAGCGGTCTAGAGGTCAGGCCCTTTCGAAACAGGTCCTCTACGCCGGTGCCGAAACGGACGTGCTTGCCAGACGGAATCTTCGGGGCGACCGTGACCCGGGTGGCCGGCAGCGATTCTGCCTTCTTGACCGTTACCTTCTCTCCGATCGAGACGACTGCGTTCGAGCGGATCATCCCGTCAATGCGTATGATACCCTTGGATTCATCCTCCTGGGCGGCCCGGAACACTTTGGCCGCAGTGCTCCGTTTTCCAACGATCTCGATGATGTCGCCCACCTCTACCGCCAGGTCCTTTCGGGTCTTAGCGTCGATGCGGGCACGTCCCAAACCTACTTCTGACTGATGATGTGCCCTGGCAACTCGAAGGATGATGCTCTCGGCCATTGCGTTGGATAGTGGTTCTGGCATAATTAAAGAATTGCGTGAACGGTCTGGATACATATCATCCGAAGGTTAGGAGGGTAAATTTAAAAAGGGGTTGAGATGTGACTAGCCCAAACCCAAAAGAGGTGATTTGTACATGGCAGAGAAGGAAGTTAAGAAGGACAAGAAGTGCGGCTGCGGATGCGGAAAGAAATAAACGCCCATGGCCAAACCGTTTATTTTTCATCTTTTCTTATTAATCGTTCGAAGGGTTAATCAGTCTCCGCCGGTTACGGTTGAGGCATGCAAATAGCAGCCGACTGCGTCCCCTGTCTGCTCAACCGGGTCCTGTTCGAAGCCGAATTGGTCGACCCGGGCCTGAAGGACGAGGCGATGGCAGTAGCGGTGAAGATGCTGGCTGACGGATTTCGTCCCGGCATGAACTCAGCATCTGTCGCCACAAAGGTGCACCGTGCGGTCTATGACGCCCTCGGAAGCGACGATCCGTATTCAGAATTGAAGCAAAGGGCTAACCAGATCGCGGAGGATCTTTATCCCAAGGCGGAAGCCTTCGTCAAGGGCTCATCCGACCGCCTCGAGGCTGCCTGCCTGATGTCCATCATCGGAAACGTTCTGGATTTCGGCCTCGGCATCGGTTACGACGAGCCGGAGGACCTGAGCCGCAAGTTCGACGCATTAGTGAGCCAAGGCCTGGGAGTTAACGACTTGGGCAAAATGAAGGGTCTTTTAGTCCCAGGTGGGGCAGTCGTATATCTCATGGATAATTGCGGTGAGATCGTTTTTGATCGCCTACTTGTGAAAGAGTTGAAAAGTATGGGCCTAAGAGTGGTCGGGGTGGTCAAGGGCAAGTCGATATTGACCGATGTGACCGAGGCCGACCTAAGGTCCACTGGAATGGACCAAGTGTTCGACACCTTCATGACCACAGGGTCGTTCGCCATAGGCATCGATACCGGGTTGATCGGGCAGCCACTCCGAAAGGAAATGGAGCAGGCCGATCTTATCATATCAAAGGGCATGGCGAACTTCGAATCGCTATCGGACCGGGGATACCCCAGGGTGGCATATCTGATGCGGACCAAGTGCCAACCGGTGGCGGACGCGATTGGTGCTGGAAGGGACCAGAATGTGGTGAAGATCATCATGAATAAAGCAAACTGAGAAGGAAGCTAAGGTTGTGGAGGGCCGAAGATGACAGTCCGAAACGAAGGCGTGAAACAGGCAGTGATCCTGGCCGGCGGGGAAGGCACCAGGTTGAAACCGTTGACCAATACTAGGCCCAAACCTCTCCTTCCAGTTCTAGGCCGACCATGCATCGAGTACGTCATCGACTCCCTGGCATCGGCTGGGGTGGAGGAAATATTCCTAGCCTGCGGCTACCGTTCGCAGGATATCGTGAAAAGCCTGGGCGATGCCACACATTACGGAGCGAAGATCGTATATGCATACGAAGAGACCCTGATGGGCACGGCGGGCGCGGTCAAGTTGTTGCAGGGTAAGCTCCATGGGACGTTCATAGTAGGAAGCGGGGACACGCTCACTGACGCAGACCTGGGGCACCTCATCGATTTTCACAGGGAGAAGCATGCCTTCGTCACGATGGCGCTGACCGAGGTCGAAAGGCCGGAACAGTTTGGCATCGTGGGCGTGGGTGCCCAGGGTAAGATCGAGCGGTTCAAGGAGAAGCCCAAACCGGAAGAGGTGTTCTCCAACGTGATAAATGCTGGCACCTACGTCCTGGAGGCGGAGGCATTGGACCATATCCCATCGGCCACCAAGTACGATTTCTCAAAAAATCTTTTCCCAGATCTTCTGCAACAGGGAAAGGCGCTCTGTGCCTCTCCCCTGAATGGATATTGGAAGGATATCGGAAGGCCAAAGGACTTGTTCCAGGCCAACATCGACCTGGCCGAAAGGCGCGGCCAGAATATCACGATCCGAGGGGCGCTGTGCAAGGGCAAGATAGTCGGTTCGGGATTCAATGCCGAAGGTGCCAAGCTATTCGGTCCGCTCTTCGTTGGCACCGGGGCCAGGCTAGGAAAGGGGTCGTCCACGACCCGGAGCGCCATCGGTAAAGAATCGATTGTGGGGGAGAAGGCGGTCCTGGAGGACACGCTCATCCTTGATCGTTGCCAGATAGGCACCGGAGCGCTCGTCAAGGGCAGCATCTTGGGAGAGGGGTGCGTCATTGGTCCTGGGGTTTCGCTGGTCGGTTCGATCCTTGGGGACGGGGTCAGACTGGAAGGGCCGACATCCCTCGAGAACGCATCCGTGCCGGACATCCAGTAGCACGCCCAGACCATAAATAGTCAGAAAGATTACGTTCCAGCCGTGAGTCAAGCTGGTCGGCGTTATGAGTTGATCATGCTCGTGGCAGGGATCGTGTGGGGTACATCGTTCGCCGCCGGTAAGATCGGTGTAGAGCATATGGACCCAGTTCTGTTCTCCGCCCTCCGTTACGCCTTCGGCGCACTGGCCATATTCATGGTCTTGGTGGCGTTGAGGCAGTTCGATTATTCGGTCTTCAAGTTCAAGGGGCTGTGGATCATTGCCTTGTTCAACGCCATCGCCATGCTGTTCCAGAACGTTGGAATGACCATGACCAGCGCCACCAATACAGTACTATTGGTCGACATCAACGTCATCTTCATCGCGATCATGGCCGTGTTCATTCTGAAGGAGAGGATGGACCATAGGATGATCATCGGTCTTCTCACAGGCCTGGTCGGTGTCGTAGTCATATCCACTAACGGAGACCCGACCGCGATCTTCGGCGGCTCATTCGAAGGCAACATGCTGGTGTTCATCGCCGGCATACTATGGGCATTCTACGTCGTTCTCTTGACTAAGGAGCTCAACGGTACAAAACTACTCACTTCCGCCACTGGGGCCGTTATCATCGAGACCGCGGTGTTCCTGATACCGACCATGTTGATCCTGACCAAGGACTATAGCATGGATACAACTGGGATCCTGTCCGCACTATACGCTGGGATATTCTGCACCGCACTGGCGTTCGTCCTATATTCGATCGGTCTAAAGCAGCTCGGGGCTACGAGGAGCTCGGTCATCCCTGCCCG
>CAVWKV010000064.1:0-11196 GCA_963755265.1 uncultured Methanomassiliicoccales archaeon
AACACCAACAACTTCGTCACGAACCAGATTGCTAAGGAAGCCGCCAATTACGGCATCACCCTCAACGAAGTTCCGTTGAACGACATCACCGACGGAATCAACAAGGTCGCCGGTGAGAAGCAAGCGGGAGAGAACTCCGGTGGAGGAGTGGACCTGATGTGGATCAACGGGGCCAACTTCGCGACCATGCAGCAGGGCAACCTATTGTTCGGGCCGTGGGCGGACAAGCTGCCCAACACCGTCCTGGTCAATTGGAGCGATCCCTCGGTGAAGAACGACATGGGCGATCCGGTCAACGGATATGAGTCCCCGTGGGGCACGGCCCAGTTCCAGATGATCTACGACTCGGCCAAGTACAACGTCTCCGAGCTTCCCCAGAACTTTGCCCAGCTCCAGACCTGGGTGAAGGCACACCCTGGCCAGTTCACCTACGACGCCTTGCCGGACTTCTACGGCACCACCTTCATCAAGGAGGCGATGTACGAGCTGACCGGCGGCTACCAGCAATACGAGAATAGTAACATCACTCTGGGTCAGTTCACCAACATGTCCGCCCCGCTGTGGAACTACCTGAGCGCCATCAAGCCGTACCTATGGGATGACGGGAAGACCTACCCCTCGTCCATCTCCAACTCGTATCAAATGCTCAGCAACGGTCAGATCGCCCTGGCCATGACCTTCGGAGGCGCCGGGATAGAACCTCTCATCAGCAGCGGCCAGCTGCCTTCGACCGCCCGGGTCTACTGCATGAACACCTCGATCGCCAACACGAACTATGTGGCCATTCCGTACAATTCCAACGCCAAGGCGGCGGCCATGGTGGTCGCCAACATCCTGCTCGAGCCGCAGTTCCAGGCCGACTTCATCAAGCTGACCGGGAACGGGGCCAGCATCGATGTGAACAACCTGACCGGATGGCGGGCGGCGGACATCAACGATGCCATGAGCAGCCTGCCAAACGGGACCTTTGTGCCGCAGAGCGAACTGGCCGCAACCAGCGCCCCGGACGTGAGCGGGTACCTGGCCAATTACCTGCAGACCCTCTGGGACGCCAAGGTCAACACAGGATGATTAAAACATGGAGATGCTCAAAAGGATAAACTGCTTCCAATATTTTCTTTTCCTTCAACTGAGGTGGGCAGAAATAAGGAAGATCGTAGGTCATGAATAATGAAGCCGAACAGGATCAACAAAACGTGAATGGATGAAGCATTAGAACTGAGGAGAGCCGATGAAAGAAACCCAGACCTGGAAAATGATCCTGCCATCCCTGTCGGTGATAGCGATCTTGTTCATCGGTCCGCTCATCTATTCAGCCTTGCTAAGTCTCAATTTCTTTTCCATCACCACCTATAAGGTGGTCAGCCTCCAGGCCTATGCGGATATTATTAACGACCACCGATTCCTCGACTCTTTGCTCTTCTCCCTGAAGATCGCCGCCATTGCCACGGCCGTTTCGGTCATCATCGCCATCATTGTATCGATGACCCTGAGGAAAACATTCGTGGGCAGGAAGGTCGCCGTCTTTGTTTATCAGTTCAATCTGCCCGTCCCCCATCTGGTCGTGGCCATATCCGTGCTATTGCTATTTACCCAAACCGGCCTGGTTTCCAGGTCCCTTTTTGAGCTGGGTCTGATCAACGGCCCATCCTCATTCCCGTTGATCGTGTTCGACCAGAATGGAGTCGGGATCGTCATCGCCTTCGTCCTGAAGTTCTTTCCTTTCATCGGCATCGCCGTCCTGTCCCTTCTGTTGACAACGCTGCACGAGTATGAACAGCAGGCGGCAACCTTGGGGGCCAGCGGCCTGAAGAGGTTCAGGTATGTGCTTTTGCCGATGATGCTGCCGTCCATCCTGTTCTCCTCGATACTCGTCTTCGCCTATGCCTTCGGCTCTTACGAGGTACCGTTCCTTTTGGGGAGTTCGTCCCCGACCGCGTTATCCCTGCTTGCCTACCAGGATTTCACCAATGTGGACCTGAACCTTAGACCGGAAGCCATGGCCATTGCCAATATCATTACCCTGGTAGTTGTTGGCCTGGTGATCGTTGCTTACATTCAATTGAACGCCATGAACAGAACGGCGGTGAGGGAACATGTTCAGAAGCACTGACCTCTCCCGGCGCTCCGTTCTGATATTCCTCTACGTTTCGATCCTCGTTCCGATGGTGCCGATTGTTTTATGGTCTTTCAGCTTCAGATGGGTCTACCCCAATCTGTTGCCGGAATGGAGCACCCGGGCCTGGGAATACGTTTTCGAACAGCGCACGGTCATCAACGCGACGGTGAACAGCATAGTCCTTTCGGCCATCGTCACCCTCCTTTCCCTTATCGTGGGGTTCTCCACCGCGAAGGCATTGGGGACCAGGGAGTTCAGGGGCAAGAGTGTGGTGGAGATGTTCATACTACTCCCGGCCATCATCCCGGTCATTTCAGCCGTCATGGGCATGCAGGGGATCTTCATCAGGCTCTACATCTCTGATACGTTCATCGGCGTGGTCTTGGCCCAGCTGGTCTTCACCATGCCCTACATGATCATGGGACTTTCCTCCGCGTTCAAGAACTACAACCCGGAGTACGAGCAACAGGCGTTCACCCTGGGAGCGGACCGATGGGATGTCCTTTTCCATGTCACAATCCCGGCGATCTTCCCTGGCTTGGTCGTTTCCTGTCTTTTTGCTTTCGTTGTTTCATGGTCTCAGTATTTACTGATGATCATAATTGGTGGAACTGCTGTAGAGACACTTCCGATGATCATATTTGCATTGATGGGCAGCGGTGATTATGCCGTGGCCAGCGCGGTCTCCATCATTTTCATCATACCCGTCCTGGTTCTATTGATCCTGACATCCAGGTATCTGACGGCAGACAAAGTTCCCACTGGAGGGATAAACGGGATATGACCTTCCTGACCCTGAAAGGGCTGACAAAGAGATATGATGGTGCATCCGATCCTTGCGTGAATGGCATCGACCTCGAGGTCGATAAAGGGCAAATCGTCGTTATCCTGGGCCCCTCCGGTTGCGGGAAGACCACGACGCTCAAGATGATTGCCGGCCTGACGGATCCGACGTCTGGCGATGTATTGATGGAGGGAGAATCCATCCTCAACGTTCTGCCGGAAAAAAGGAACGTTTCGATGGTCTTTCAAAAATCGCTCCTTTTCCCTCACATGACGGTGGCTCAGAACATAGGTTTCGGCCTGAAAATGAGGGATGTTCCGCGCAAGGTCATCGAAGAGAAGGTCAAAGAGATGCTGGAATTGGTCAAATTGGATGGATACGGGGCCAGGAGGGCCACGCAGCTATCCGGCGGACAGGAGCAGCGAGTATCGCTGGCGAGAGCGCTGGTGATAGAACCCAAGGTCCTGCTGCTCGATGAACCATTCAGCGCTTTGGATGCCGAACTCCGGCTTGAAATGAGAGAGCTTATTTTGAAGATCAAGGAGAAGTTCGACGTTACCATCGTCTTCGTTACCCACGACCAGCAGGAAGCGGTGATGCTAGGCGACAAGATCGCCCTGATGGTCGATGGAGAGGTCGTTCAATTCGACGATCCCCGGGCTTTCTACACCCGCCCCAGGACCAGGAGGGTGGCCGAGTTCTTTGGTTGGACCAATTTCGTCCCCGCCATACAGAAAGGAAGGACGGTGATTAGTTCCTTCGGAGAGTTCGTTTTCGAGGGACTTGAAACTCATGACGGTCCCATCTGCCTGACGATTCGGCCAGAGGCGGCTGTTCTTTGTAATAAGGCCGAAGGGTACCCGGCCGTGGTGCGCAAGTCTGTGTACATGGGGACCAGGATAGATTATGAGGTTGATTGCCTGGACGCTCGCCTGGGAATCAGCCTCGACTCGAACCGGTTGTTCAGGAAAGGAGAGGAACTCTTCATCAAGTTCGTCCAAAACAAGATTTGGGCTGTCCGATGCGATGGCAAGAAGGTCTGCGACAACCGGGTAGTGTGGGACCTCTCGCAGCCTCTTAAAACGACCTCTGCCGAGGTTCAGGGGCAACGAGATGCCGTTATAGATAACGCTCCGGTGAGTACCCAACCTATCTCAGAGCGCCGATAAGCCCACAATCATATGGGAGAATTAGATCATCAAATCGATGAACTCATTTGGCCTTAACGACTTCTGATCACGCTGGTTATGGATCGAAACAGGACATTTTCGAGATATATTCCGTTGCGCAGATTGTATTACCGAAACAGGCTTCGTCCCCCTTTGAATCAAATGATCTATTATTTTGTCGCCTTGAACTCTAAGTTCACCTTTTCGAAGCAGAAAGAATAAAAGAACACAAAAAGGGTTTACTGAATCGTCGCATGGCACATACTCGTTGTTACCGTCGTTCCGAATGGTGTCCCCACGACGACAGACACGGTCGTTGAGATGCCTGGATCAAGACTGAACACCTGAGAAGTACTCGCATATGTCCCGGTGTCTGTTTCGACAAAGCAATATACGGATCCCGACCCGGAAGCGCTCCCGACATTCGAGACCGTCACGTTGAACGTCGTCGGTCCCAGATATGACTGATCTGTGTTAAACGACATGACCTGGATATTGGCGGTCGCCTGGGGTTGGCTTTGGATCGTGGCGTTGGCCACGAGGAGGGCTACCACGATGGCGATTGCAATCACGACCCCAACAATTATCCATGTTTGTTTCTTCTTTTTCGGTGTAGCTGGTGGCTTCGCAGTGGTATCTACTTTGGTATCCTCTGACATTTTTAGACCTTCAAATGGTAGTCTTTATGACTATAGGATAATAGGTGACCATTGTAATAAATGTTATACTATATGACTAAGTCATTATGGATTAACATTATTCAAGTTATCCAATAGTACTATCCGCTACCGTGATGTCAGAATCAGTAGGTCTGGATTTATTGCCTGAACCGGACAATATCACTTTGAAAGTCCTTATTTTACTTCTAAATAAGAGTCCTATCGGAAAATCCGGTGTTTATACCGAGTTAGAAAAAAGCAACAAGACAGTCCAACCACGAATCGACAAAATGGTCGATTCTGGACTAATAAGTGCTAAGAGCATAGCGAAACCTTTCGGCATGATCAAGCTTAGTCTGACCCCCAAGGGCCGTCAAGTTGCGGAGAAGCTGGCTGAAATCGAAAAGATACTGAAGGGGTAAAATAATCCCAATTTCAAATTGCCATATGTTGGAGACTCCTGAATAGTTTGATTATGCGCTAGATGAATCCTTACTTATCGGAATTGCCTCTTTTCCTACTTTGTATGAAGTACCTTTTTTGGAAGATACGCCTAGTAGTCCTTTCCGTCCCCTTACACCTTCTCTCCTCTCGTCCTTTCCCCCAAATATACCCTTTCGGTACTTCGGTATATTTCTATAAAACGGTACTTTGCCACTTTCGCGAAGTCATAATTTCGATCTTTCCATCGAACATACTTCCCCTAAGGCCCTTGGGATCCGGCCTTAACACGCGTTGAATCGCGGCATGACCTTCAAATCGTCATCTTTACGTCTAAGATCGGAATAAGTAACATCAGTAAATCATTTTTACAACAAATCTGCCTTCGCATTAACGGAATTATAAGAATAATTTTCACTGGTAATCACAAATAAATAATGACAGAGATTCCTGTGATAATCTGTCAATGAGAGCCAGATCACATTATTTCCGCGATTTTGTCCGTAGTGAATGCTTCATCGGCAATATCGGTCGGAATTACCCTTAGTCAAAGGAAAAACATTGCATATATTCCCGGAATAGCAATATCGATGCACCTGTAGACCGCGGTATCCTTGCATTCGGCGTCACGGGGCGTCAAAATCGGTCGAACCGACCGTGTATAGGATATCAAATTGAGGTCATTGCGGGGACAACATATCATTTGCACCGCGGGACCGCGTTAACAAGGCTCACGTTTCCATCGGCAAACCCGCACTATAGCAACGATCTTGGGAAAATGATTCACCGATCGCAGGCTCGCCTTAAGTCCCGGGGCCGCCGTTCGGTCTCTGACCTTAGGGCACGGACGGGGATCTCACAACTATAGCAGAGACCGAGGCAGTTTCTCGATCTGTATCCGAGCCTAGGGTCTCTTTGCCGTTCATTCAATCATCCGGTCGGTCGTCCCGACCGGGCATCAGGACTTTCTTTCTTACTCTTACCATCTATGCAATTCCCTTCCTGTCCCGCTCGGCGAAGACCTCCTGGGCCACGAACATGCCGTTGAGGGCGGCCGGGAACCCGGCGTACACGGCCATCTGGAGAATGGTCTCCACGACCTCTTCCCTGGTGCAGCCCACGTTCAGCATCCCGTTGATATGGACCATGAGCTGGGGTCTGGCATTGCCCAGCGCCGTGAGCGCCGCCACGGTGGCTATCTCCCTCGACCTCAGGTCGAGACCGGGACGGGATATCACCTTCCCGAACCCGAACTCTATGATCAACGTTCCCAGGTCGTTCATTAATTCGAAATATAGGACCTAATTACTTAGGCAGCAGTCCAGCCATCATCGGAATTTCGGTAATCCTGCTAATCGCAGTCTCGATATCCGGTTCTTTCTTAGTCCCGGTGCAAACAAGCTTGCCGGACGAGAACAGCAATAACACGACCTTAGGCTCATCCAATCGGAACACAAGACAGGGGAACTGCTCCGGCTCGCACTTGACCCATTCCAGTCTCAACAAATCGCAATCACGCCCAGGTTAATCTTCTCCCTTCTGGGAAAGATCCCAAGAAAAAAGTGATCATGGTCTGTCGAGACAACTCTCCACGATCCTGGTGCCCCATTTCTTGTTGGCCAGGGCGTACTGGTGCATGTACGTTCCTATCGTCCGCCTCAATATCAGTCCGTCGTGCATGCCGTCGATTCCTGTCCCTCTTATCACATTAAAGGCGTACGGTCCCTCAGGCTGAGGCAACAGTTTCGAATAATGGAACTCATGGCCGCGTATTGTCTGACCTCGGAACAGGAAATTGTCCTCTGTTCCTTCTGAAATGACGTAGGAAAGCCCCTGTCGATGTTCGGTAAGGGTCGCTTCATAGTCGAAGACCCCGGCCATCCTGCCCTTTTCAGTCCCATTGGAAATCGATCGGCACAGGGTCATCATTCCTCCACATTCACCATAGATCGTTTTTCCTTCCATTGACGCCATCTTCAGTCCTTCAAGGAAATCGTGATTGGATGTCAAATCGTCCAAGTGTAACTCCGGGTATCCCCCGCCGAGGTAGTAGCCGTCGGCTTCCGGCAATGGGTCCCCTCTCAATGGATTGAACTCTATCAGATGTGCCCCCGCGGCCTCCATGGATTCGAGGTTTTCCTGGTAATAAAAGGAGAAGGCCTGATCCCGGGGCACCCCAATTCTTACGCGGTTCTTTTCTCCCACCGGGAAGGGGTTTGCCATCGGAAGGTTCAGCTCCCTGCCTTTCTCGGATATTTCAAGCAGCGGCTCAAGATCTAGGTCCTTTACCATCTCTTCAACGTCGGCGATGGCCTTCACAGAGTCCGTGTCTCCCGGGGTCACTAGGCCCAGATGTCTCTCAGCTAGTCTATTGCTGTCCCGTTCGATTGTCCCGACGACCTTCGTTCCGGTAAGCGATTCCACCGCCTCGATGGCCTTCTGTCGGTGCCTTTCCCCACTTACTTGGTTTAGAATGACGCCCTCTATTCGGACCGCAGGGTCAAGCATCTTGAAACCCAGGACGACTGCTGCGGCGCTCTTAGCCAGGCTGCGAGCGTTAACTACCAGGATGACCGACGCATCGAGGAGCTTGGCGATCTCCGCTGTGCTTCCGGTGTCCCCGGTGGCGGTCAGGCCGTCGTATAATCCCCTGACTCCTTCGATGACTGCTATATCAGCGTCCTGCGTCGACCATCCGAAAAGGTTGCCGATCGTGTCATTGTCCATGAAATGATGATGCGGGTGGGCAGCCCAGCATCGAGCAGACCGCGGATTTGCACCACGCGGTCGACGAGTGGTTCGGCGTATTCTCGGTAGCCGTTGGTAGTCCGGCCAGGGGTGAGCAGCCCTTGCTCTTCGTAATAACGGAGCAGACGCGTGGAGACGTTCGTGCGTTTTGCCATTTCACCAATCGTCACCTTGCCGGGTCCTTTCGGGCCGATTTGCCTTCACACCAATGTCAATGTTTGAACATGGTAACAGGACCAGGCACACAGGGTGCTCGCGCTGGTCGATGGCACTTTTCGCGAAGCATTGACAGGGGAATATTCGTGAGCAGCACGTCGACTCCGACAAGTCCGGCGATAGTCCGTAGCCCAGCGGCGCTGGCCGTGCTCTCGCTGGCGCAGTTCATTGTCGCACTCGATTACTCAATCATTTACGTCGCGTTGCCGAGCGTTGCGCGCGACCTGCACCTTGAGCCGGCCGTTGCCCAGTGGGTCATCAGTGCCTATGCCGTGCTCTTCGCAGGATTCCTGATGGTTGGGGGACGCCTCGCCGATCGCCTGGGAGCGAAACGTCTCTTCATCGTGGCGATCACGCTCTTCGGCGTCACGAGTGCCATCGGCGGCGCGGCGCAAAACGGAATGATGCTTCTAGCCGCACGCGGGGCACAGGGGTTCGGCGCGGCATTGTTGCAGCCGGCGATTCTCGGTCTGATCGGGACCACGTTTCCGGCGGGGCCATCGCGGAGCAGAGCCCTGGCGGTATGGGGCTCTGTCGGCGCATCGGGTCTCGCCGCCGGGGCCATCCTCGGCGGTCTGCTCACGACCGCCTCATGGCGGCTCACGTTCTTGATCAACGTTCCGCTCGCGCTGCTCTGTGCCCTGGGGGCAGCCAGGGCGTTCAGTCGCGCTCGCGATAGGGACCGGATGAGTCGCATTCCGGTACTGGCTTCCGTCCTCGGCACGGGCGCCGGGCTCGCGCTGGTTGCAAGCCTTACGCTCAGCGCCGTTCAGGGCTGGGACTCGGCACCGCCACGCATCTCGTTCTGTCTTGCACTTCTGCTCGTCCTCAGTTTCGTTGTGAACGAGAACACGTCTCAAAGCGTGCTCATCGAGCCCGTCCTCCGCAGATCTCGCGCGCTTCGCATAGGATCGGCAGCAACCGCGCTGTACATGGCGAGCGTCGGTTCAGAGTTCTATCTCGTCACGCTTCTCCTGCAGTCCGCGAAGCACTACACGCCGTTGGAGGCGGGACTTGCATTCCTGCCGCTTGCCTGTATGGTCATGTGCGGCAGCATGGCAGCAGGCCATACCGTCTGCAAGCACAGTGCCCCCACCGTACTGATCGGTGGATTCGCGATCGCCGCCCTTGGTCTCGCCAGTCTCGCTCTCACCCTGCAGGGGGACTCCTACGTCGTCGATCTGCTTCCCGGGTTGATCGTCAGCGGATTTGGGCATGGGGTCATCTACACGTCAATGTTCATCATCGGTACGCACGACGTGCCCGTTCAGCATCTAGGCGCCGCAGGCGCGCTGCTGACCACATCCCAATACCTCTCAGCAGCCATCACCGTCGCCACTCTCACGCTCGTGCTTGGTCCATCGCCGAACGACGACAGTTTCAGGACGGCGTTCCTGATCACCGCTGGGGCCGCGGTAGCCGGAATCGTCTTGATCGCAGCACAGCATCGCCGCCTCGCAGTCCTTCCTTGACAGCACAAACGTCGATCGCGCATACTCGGATTACAGGACTTCTACCGTCTTACTGGCATTTACCCGGCGCCCGGAAGCCGGAGCGCGGCTTGCGGTGGTAACTGCGTAAGTAGTAGATTTGGTGGATTGCAGCGCGTCCCCGGCAGCATATGGTCGCGACGTTGCCCTTGGGTGCCGTTTCATCGCGTCGAGCTTGTGTTGTATTGACCCCCACTCGTCACCGTGCCATCCTGGGCATGGCACCGGTCTCGTGCTACCGCGGACGAGCCGCTTGGCTTCCTGTGGATGGCCAACGCCGAACGCGACCCGCCACGACAGTCGAGTGAGGGCGAGTTACGTTTCCTCAGGTCGATTCCGGTCGTCGCGGCTTTTCTGGAGGATGCTCATGACCCTGCGTGATCACGATGGACGGGCCACGTTCCGGCGGCCCGACGACAATCCCGTGCGTCGGTTCGGCTTCAGCACGCGTGCCCTGCATGCCGGCGCGCGGCCCGATGCGGAGACCGGCGCGCGCGCCGTGCCCATTTACCAGACGTCATCCTACGTCTTCGAGAGTGTCGACCAGGCAGCAGCCCTCTTCAATCTGCAGCAATACGGCAACATCTATTCCCGGATCATGAATCCGACCACTGCGGCGTTTGAAGAGCGCATCGCGTCGCTCGAAGGCGGTGTGGGCGCGGTGGCTACGGCCTCCGGACATGCCGCGCAGTACTTGCTTATGACCACCCTGCTGACGCCTGGCGATCAGATCGTGTCCTCTCGCACGTTGTACGGCGGCACGCACACGCAGTTCGACGTAACGTTGCGGCGCTGGGGCATCGACACCGTGTTCGTCGACGCTTCCGACCCGGAGAACTTCCGCCGGGCGCTCTCGCCCAGGACCCGCGTGCTCTACGGCGAGACCATCGGCAACCCCAGGCTCGACGTGCTGGACATCGCCGCCATCGCCCGCATCGCCGAAGAAGCACGCGTGCCCCTGGTGATCGACAACACGTTTGCCACGCCGGCGCTGTGCCGGCCCATCGAACACGGCGCGACCCTCGTCGTGGAGTCGGCGACGAAGTATATCGGCGGCCATGGCACGTCCATCGGCGGCGTCATCGTCGACTCAGGCACCTTCGACTGGGACAACGGCCTCTTTCCGCTGGTGGTCGATCCATCGCCCGCCTATCACGGCATTCGCTTCTTCGAGACGTTCGGCCAGTTTGCCTTCCTGGCCAAGACGCGCACCGAGAGCCTGCGCGACCAGGGGCCGACACTCAGCCCGTTCCACTCATTTCTGTTCCTGCAGGGCCTGGAGTCGCTCACCCTGCGCATGGCGCGGCACTCGCAGAATGCGCTCGCCGTGGCCGAGTTCCTGGAAGGTCATCCCGCCGTCGCCTGGGTGAGCTATCCGGGTCTTCCGTCCAGTCCCTATCACCGCCTGGCCGCGCGCTACCTGCCCGAGGGATCCGGCGGTATCCTGGCCTTCGGTATCAAGGGGGGACTTCATGCCGGCCGCGTGTTTATCGAAGGTCTGGAATCTGATCTCGCATCTCGCCAACGTGGGCGATGCCAAGAGCCTGGTGATCCATTCCGGCAGCACGAC
>CAVWKV010000065.1:0-16049 GCA_963755265.1 uncultured Methanomassiliicoccales archaeon
GAACTGGGCCTTCTTTTCGATCAGTATTCGCGATAATCTTAGCGCCTCCTCCTGGGTGGTCATGATCTGGGTCTGGCCGTCCCTGCGGGCCAGGACCTTGCCCTCCACCTCGGGCAGTTCCACTCCCTTCTGCACCTTGACGCTGTACTGGTGCTTGATGTTCATGCGGAGCTCGTCCATGCTCCCGAGCGCCAGCAGCTTTCCGTCGTCCAGTATGCCGATACGGTCGGCCACCATCTCCGCCTCCTCCAGGTAGTGGGTGGTGAGGAAGATGAACCGGTCCTTGCTCAGCTCGGTCATCAGGTTCCACAGCTCCTGCCGGGATATCGGGTCCAGCCCGGTGCTCGGCTCGTCCAGGAAGATGAACTGCGCATCAGAGGCGATGACCATGGCGGCCAGGACCTTGCGCTTCATGCCGCCGGATAGTCTCCGGTTCAGCCGGTCGGCCACCTCGCTCAGTCCTACTTGTGCCAGGGCCTCCTTGGCCCTTATGCGTGATTCCCTATAGCTGACACCCCTCCAAAGAAGATATGAGGAGATGCTCTGCATCGGTGTCATCCAATGTACCGCTCTACCTTCCTGGGGGACGACCGCCATCCTTTCCCTCAGTCGCTTGGCGTCGGCCATGACGTCCAGGCCGTCGATGGTGGCCCTGCCGGACGTTGGCTCCAGCAGGGTGGACAGTATTCGGGTGAGCGTTGTCTTGCCGGCCCCATTGCGACCGATCAGGGCGAATATCCCGCTGGCCGGGATAGTGAAATTCACGGATGACAATGCCCGTTTTCCGGTGTCGAAAACCTTACCGATGTCGGTGCAGACGATCTCGCCAGGGTGTGCCATGTAAATTCTACCTATTCAATACTGGATCTCTGGGCGAACCGCCTGGGGGGTTGCTTTACCAATCAGTATTGGGAGGGTGCGCTTGACCTGTTCGAACGTCTCGAAAAGGCGTTCGAGATCCTCTTCGCTGAGATGAGAGAGGTCCTCGACCATTCTGTTCTTTATATTCTCTTTTCGCCCTGCCAAGAACGTTCTCCCCTGCGTTGTAAGGGCGACCCTCAACACCCTACGATCAGAAGGGTCTGGCAATCTCTCAACGTAACCCTCCTTTACCATTTTGTCAACGAGCTTGGTGAGGTTCTGCTTAGAGTAGTAGAGAGCATCGGCAATGGCGGACATGGAAATGGGCCCTTGCTTCTTGACGACCTTCAGAACTGCAGCCATCGGAGAGTAAGGGCTGGTCCCTTCGATATCGGACCTAAGCATCCATCTGTGCAGCTTTGGTACTGTCTGGGATATGTCGTCCGCTATGACGCGGATCCTTTCATCGTGGTTCATGTTTGCATCGACCTCCGAACAAATCCCAAATGGAAGCACCCTATTTATTAGTATTCTATAGTACTATCTTCCATGGTATTATCTCCTACGGTATATTCAACTGAGTTACTAATCACCAGCATTAAATATGGTAGGTCTCATCCTACGAATTCATGACCGAGCTTAGCCTCGATAGGAACACGACCGCCCTGGTGGTCATCGATCTACAGAAGGGCATCGCAAGTTTCCCAAAGTTAGCCCCAAGATCTTCCCAGGAGGTCATCGCCAACGCCTCCAAGCTCGCCGGCGCGTTTCGAGCGCATGGTATGCCGATTTTCCTTGTGCGCGTCGTGGTCACGCCAGAGATCACATTCAGGCCCATCGCTGACGAGAGCAGGTCCACGCATCCGGGACCGAGGCCCTCTGATTGGTCTGATATGGTATCTGAGCTCGGACAAGTGCCATCAGACATAGTCATCACAAAGCATCAGGTCGGGGCGTTCTACGGTACCGACTTAGAACTCCAGCTGCGGAGAAGGAGGATCGAGACCATCGTCCTATGCGGTATAGCGACAGACTCCGGCGTGGAGAGTACCGCCCGTTTCGCAAACGATTATGGATTCCAGCAGGTGTTCGCCGAGGACGCTATGACATCCAGGTCCGAGGAGAGACACGAGGGGGCATTAGCATTCTTCCGCCGCGCGGGCAGGGTGAGGTCCACTGACGAGATCGTCAAGGCCATAGAGTGATCCGACAATTTCGTCTGGGGGAAGAACGGTAAACTTTTCCATATGTCTAATAAGATCATAGGCTCCGTTCCAACTGATCGCTCACTCCCTGAGCCAACGAGATGTTCATTGCAGGTTTGGTAATGATTCCTTGACCGTTATGTTTCCATTCTGGAGGTCGTCCCGACAAGGATTCTATTTTGCCTTTGAGGTTTGTACGGGACACTGCCCACTTTGCGTCGGGAACTGTTGAACCCGGGGACGGGCCGGCTGGAAGCAAGTAATACAAAGGGGTAAAGGCGGCTAAAGAAAATAGGCTAGGACAAAGTTGAAGGGGACATTTTTTAGTTCCGCATAGCAACTACACGAGAAGGGTTGCAATTCAAACCTAAGTTCGATTTCGTTTGATTCTGTACACTGGGACATTTGGTCGAGTTAGATATATCCCCCCTTAGGCAGTGTGTGGGGTAATATACACGGGGAAAAAAATGATACCTTCTCCCATCCAGTGTCCCTTGTTCCTTATTGCTGACGCAGTCCCTTGCCGAAGACGATGGGGGGAGGACATAGGCGGAACCGAATCGGGGCAAAGGTTCATCATCCCTCCCGCCTAATTATTTCTCTAGGTGATTGAAATGGTAGCTTTACCCGAAGAAGTCATGAAGGCGCTCAACGATCCGGCGAGCGTCAAGGTGCTGGCGACGAAAACACCCGAAGGAGCGGTCAATGCGATACCGCTCGGAAGTCTGGCAGCCCCCGACCCGAACACCATCGTGTTCGGTGTGGGGTTCATGAAACAGACCCACATCAACATGGAGATGATGAAGAAGAAGGGGGAGAGTCCGTCGGTACTAATTGTGAACGGTGGGAACGCTTACCAGATCCATGCGATGATTAAGGACTTCAAAACCTCCGGCCCGGTCTTGGACATGATGAAAGAGAGGGTTAAGTCGCGGGGAGTAACCGTGACCGGGGTCTGGTACATGGAGCCCGGGACCATATACGACCAAAGCCCCGGACCGAACGTCGGAAAGCGACTCGCATGAACTTGGGGATTGGACCTAGTTCGCCCATTTTCGACGGGCTGGGGTTAAGGTAATAACCCTCAATATGTTGACTGGCTTGGGGCGCTTGGTACAAGCTTGTCCATCGCCGCCGAGAGTATGTCCTCGATCACTCCGATATAGGCCTTGAACGTCGTTCCCGATGATTCGTGTCTCATCAGCGTAGCGATCGTCTCGATCGGCACGCCTTGTAGCCAAAGACGGTGCCCGAACGTTCTCCGCATGTCGTGAGGCCGGAACGAGAACCCCGACGACTCGGAAAATATCCTTCACGCATGCCTGAGTGTTCTTTTTATGAATATCCAGCCCTATATAGTTCATGGTTCTCCCGCCTCGGGCTTGTCTGCAAACACCCGTATTGGCGGGGAGCCACTTTTAGCGTGCCATCAACAAAGCCATATTTATACCTCTTAAGGTCCAGACCCGCCTATTAAAGAATTGGGGGGAAATTATTTTAGGTCGCTCGGTCAAAGGTGCTCACTTGACGTTCTGGTCCTGCTTTCTTGCTCGACCCTTCTCTGAGGTTGTCCTCAGCGCTCTCTCGGTAGCATCTTCGACCCCGAACTCTCTAGAAGAGTCCGACCATCCACCAGTTGCTCATTTTTTATGACCATTACCTGGCATTTCGAACCTCTGGCGACCTTTTCTGCTACACTTCCTAGAAGCAGATGAGGCAATCCATGGAGACCTTTGGTACCCATGATTATCAGGTCATAGTTGCCGGATAATTCGTTGATCACTGATGCCGGGTCTCCGGTCCTGACCTCGGTTTTCATCGGTACGCCCTTCTTCTCTGCCATGGTGGTCGCTTCGCATATCACGGCCTGCGACGTTATTACCACGGCGGAGGCTTCTGATACAAGCGCCAGATCCTGCAAGGTCGAGGTCGCCTTTTCGGTATCTATCACGTTCAACACCGTGATCTCAGAGTTCGACTGTTTAGCGATATCTAGTGCGTGCTCAATCGCCGAACGGCTGTATTTGCTTCCATCGGTAGGGATCAATATTTTCTTGTATGTGTTCATTGACATGATCCCATCTGATTCCTTCTCACGGTACTCTTCAGCGCTTTTCATCGGTACGCTCTTGATGATCACTCCAATGATGAGAGCGATCAAAACGATTCCTGCCGCCACAAGGAACATGTATGTCAGGCTGTTGCTCAGCGAGAGCCGGATAGCGTCCAGGACCGTGGTAGGTATTTGTGCTGAGGCCATCGGATTCAGCAACAGACCGCCGAGATCGTTGATATTGGTCGATGGCAACATTGCGGCGGAGCCTGCAGGCAGGTTCGTTGCCAGCTGCGTGACCATCTGCTGGTTGATCACACTCCCGAGAACGGTCACACCAACGGTCATGCCCATATTCTGAAACAAACGCGTCATCGCCGTCCCCACTCCAATATCTTTCTTGCCGAGTACGTTTTGCGCCGCCACAGTATAATTTGCCTGGATCATTCCCAGTCCCAGACCGAAGATGAAAGTGTAAAGGTAAGCGTTGACCTGAGAGCTTCCGACTGTCAACGTTGAAAGCATGTACAACCCTAACGCCGCGATGGGCGGGCCAATGATCATCCATACTTTGTAACCGGTCCTTTTGACAAGGAATCCGCTCGCTATGGAAGTGGCCACTAAGCCCAGGAACCCTGGGATGAGGGTCGCTCCGCTGTTGGTGGCGCTCACGCCGATCACCGCTTGCATGAAAAGCGGTAGGAACGTCAGCACCGCGTACAGCCCGATACCTACAATGAACAGTCCTACGGCGCACAACGAAAAGACCCGGTTACGGAACAGGCCAAGCGGAAGAACGGGGTCCTCTGCCCTTATCTCGGCCTCTATGAACCCGAGGAACGATAGCACTGAGAGAGCGGCGAGACCTATTATCTCGATGCTATTCCACGTATAGGTGCTTCCGCCCCAGGTTATTATCAGAAGGACCGCGATAAGCAACGTTGTGAGCGTGGCCATCCCAAGATAGTCAAGGTGCTTTCTGACATCCGTGATCTGGTTGGGGAACTGCCAGGAGGTCACGATGATAGCTATGATGCCTAACGGGAGGTTCACATAGAACACCCACTGCCAGCTGAGATTATCAACGATGAACCCGCCAATAAACGGCCCGGCCACCATCGCCAGTGCGGCAAAGGCACTTAACATTCCTATGGCCTTACCCCTATCGGCTGGAGCATAGAAGTCTGCCACTGCCGCAAAGACGATGGGCATTATTATTCCAGCACCAAGTCCCTGCACGAAGCGGAACATGATCAGCTGGTCGATGTCCTGGGACAATCCGGACAGAGCGGAACCTATGAGGAAGAGGATTATACCCGTGAGAAATATGGGTTTGCGACCGTAGCGGTCGCTCATCTTGCCGGCGATGGGTATCATGATCGTGGAAGAGAGCAGGTAGGCGGTGATGATCCATGCGTACAGGCCTATCCCGCCAAGCTCCCCTACGATGCGCGGGAGGCTTGTTCCTACCATTGTCATGTCAAGGATAGCCAAGAGCATGCCCAGTGTCAGGCCAATCATGATCAGCGTCCTTGCCCTGCTTTTCTGATACTCCGTGTTCGCAGGAGGGCATGTATCGGCAGGCTCCGCTATTGTGTTCTTCTTTTGGGACATTTGATCACCTAATCGCATACGGTTCGGACGAGGGCGATCGCCCTGTCCTGAGCATTCCACCCGTGGGCACGGTCATCTCTCTGCGTCGAGAGCAATGTGTAGTGCCCAATACGTATTGCTGTTCGGGACAGGAGATCCCGAAATACCAATTATGGTCATGTTCGTTTTTCCTCATATGCTTTAAAGAATCTTCTTTCCGGCATTCTCGCCCGGCTGGCATTCGAAGACATCGGTAATCTTCACGATGATAAGAGTACGTGCAAGCAAGGCCGGATTCTTTTTGTTTATCTTTACCTTCATTTCGTCGAAATCCTTGCCGCTGGACTTGACCGTCGCATGACCCTTGATCTGGAAGCAGCCCTTGATCCCCGGACCCCAGATGTAAATGGCGATCTTCGGGTTTACCTTAAGATTTTCAAGCGACTTGTTCATGAAGTTATCCGTGATCCAGATCGTATCATCGCTGACGAGTTCGACACTCGCGATAGGAATCACGTTAGGCGTCCCGTCTTTTGAAGCGGTCGCAACCGGGAATATCTTCATCTTGCCAAACGCTTCTTTCATTTCTGCAGTTAGTTGTGCCATAATAAATGCATATCTACGGTCAGGAAGATATAGTTCACCGTCATTCCAATAGACAAGGTACAGTTCATTGACTATTTTGGTAAGCATAGAAACCTTTTAACAATGGCATGACTTTATCTTCTCCATGAAAGCCCGCACGGACAGCGGTGAACTGAAAGATATTCAAGCTGCATTGGATGAAATCAAGGCAGACCTTAGAAAATTAACCGATGCCCCCGCTCGCGACCGGGCAGCTCAGCATGGGATGGAAAGTAAAGCGGTGGACGTGCTATTAAACCAGCTCCTGGAGGACGTCGACGTTGGCCTGGAGAAGGGGATGGTGAAGCGTTGCGGAATGAGGGAGAAGTGCAAAGCAGTATTCACCGATCTATTGCAGAAGACCGTCGCTCTCGTCGGTTCGGACAGCGTCTCGGAGGCAGAGGTGAATAAATTCCGAACCGAGTTGGAGAAGCGGAGAACAAAGGCGCCAAAGAGCCAGTGCGCCAAATGTTTCGGCGAGGTTTCCGACATGTTCGACAAACACATTCGGGTTACGCGATCCTTGAAGATTTACCGGAGTGATGAAGAAACCCGAAAAGCTATTAAAATGCTTTCTGAAGACTCGATAATAAAGGATGTCCTCGAACCGGTATCCAATCGACAGCGCCTCCAGATACTGAAGATGCTGTCTTCTCAGGCCCGTTCTTTCTCCTACATCTCCGACCAAAGCGGCTTACGGGGAGGGAATCTCCTATTTCACCTCCGGCGCTTGAGCGATACGGGCATGATTGTCCAACAACATGAACGAGGTGATTACCTCCTCACCGAGAAAGGTTACATGGTCCTGCATGCCATCTCGGAGCTGGCATCGAGCCTTGACGATGTGGAATATCTCGGTGAACCAACACCCATGCTATCGGCGCGGATGGAGAAACAAGGCGTGATAGCACCGTCGAAAGCGGAATGACGGGAGAGATCGGATTCTCTTCACACTTTCTCCAGTATCTTACATTCCGCATTCATGGCCAACTGCAAGAATCCATTTTGTGATCTAGGAGCTCTCAACACCAGGCTAGGAACTCCGGACTCGTGACGAAGACGGCTAGGCCCCGAAGATGTACAGCACCCAGTCGAACGAATTATACCGTAACTTATTGAAGTAGGTTTTATCAGCTCTCAATAACCTGTTGAGTGCCCATGGAATCAAACATGACTGAACACACCGAGAGATACCGAGTAGAATGAAATGGTAGGCTAATTTTATTCTAGTCAAACGCAGTTGTTTTGTCGACGATGAGCTTAGAAAAAGGCCATAAATATAACAAAAATCCAATTGGAGAAGAGATAATTATAGGACGTGATGAATCAGAGAAAGCCCTACATGACTCAGAATCAAAAATGGATGAAAGGCTAAGCCATCTTAGGGGTTTGTATGAATGCACAGAGGACGACACAAAAGTGTATTCCGGTTTTCTAGATTCCCTAAGCAAAGAAAGCGATAATACGATTGAAAACCTTGAAACTAATATCGATGAGGTAAGCAGAGAGTCGGAAGAAATCTTGGATAAATCAACTTGATGAAGAATTGGAGATTCTGTTTGATACCCTCTTCCAATTGTGGTTTAAATTGCCTGATGCACTCGTCCATCTCCCAACACTTATTATCGCCATCGATTTTCTTGTATCTTCGTGGATTTGTTTCAGAACGATAGAATGGCTTAATTCCTTTTTTATAAAAGATAGCGTGAAATAATCCTGTCCAGGCAATCTGCATTAATACGATGTAAGCGTGTGTACGAAAGGATATCGAAGGTCTATTATAGGTCTCTACCGCTAGAATGGCAGATTGTCTGGCTTTTTCGAGATTTTCAGAAACTAAATGGGGCATTCCTTTCGACATGACGATTTTCTCCAATATTATTATGATATTCTTTATAATTAATTATATCCACGAAAGGAGCATTAGAAATATGATTCCATTCTGCCGGGCGAAAGATAATAGGGGATTGTATTGATCACACCGGATGACCGAAGTCAATTCATTTCGCGTCCTCGTCATATTATAATTTTCTGGGTACGACATGAAATATTATTTTTGATATTATTTCTGATTGGGATATTTTCATATTGAATTTTCCAAATAATACATAGATAACATTTATGCCTTAGTATAAGGCTTGTCTTCTCAGGAAGTGGGTTGAAGTTGGTTTATAAAGATATTGTGATTCTTGCAAAATCGATCAAGTATGGAAAACGCTGTATCGCAGGAAAGGACATAAACTCAGGCGATTGGCATAGACTAGGCATTCCCGATAGGGACGACCCATATGCATTTAATCAAGCGGATCTAACAAAATATGTTGGAAATGCTGGAGGGCCAAATGTTCTGGAAAAGTACAGAATACCATTGTTATCTATGGCACCAAAAAATCACCACCCAGAAGACTGGATTATTGATTCGAGACATTCATGGCAAATGGTAGGACAATTTAACAGAAACGATTTGCATGCTTTGCGGGATAACCCACCATATGAACTCCTTCAGCGATCTCCAAACCACACCGATTATATTCTAGCTAGCGATGTAGTGACAACGCCTTTAACATCCTCGTTGCATTTGGTTAAAATCGAACCGTTAAACGCTGCTAAAATTGTTTATATTTCGGGTAAATTTGGAAAGTATAAACCAAGATTCGAATTTGAATTCAACTCACAAAATTTCAGTTTCGCTATCACGGACCCAAACATTCCAATGTCTAAAACTCACATTCCGGAACGGAATTTCGCGAATGGATTTGTGGTGTTTGGTCTGGCTGAGGAATATATACCCGATGGATCTTCGGAAAAAAGGCATTATAAATTGGCTCTTACATTACTTTGATTGAAACATTCGGAGAGGAATAGTTTTGAAATGCTATACAATCGGACATTCGAATCATCCGATTAGTAAATTTATTTGTCTTCTAAAAGATAACAATATTGACTTGTTGTTTGACGTCAGAAGTACCCCATTCAGCTCACATTTTCCTCAATATAATAGAGAGAATTTGTCATCAACCTTACTTGAAAATAATATTAAATATATTTTTATTGGAGAGTCTCTTGGAGCAAGACATCACGAATCAAACTTCCTCTATCCCGATGGTAAGGTCAATTTCTCTAAAGTTAGAGAAACGAAAGAGTATAGACTTGGAGTGCAGAAAATCATTAATCACATTAGAAAAGGTTTTACAGCCGCGATAATGTGCTCAGAGAAGGATCCCTATGATTGTCATAGATTCGTTTTGCTGTCTTACAGTCTAGAAAAAATTGGTCTAGATGTTGAACATATTCTTGAAAACGGAAGCATCATATCCAATCTGACTCTAGAGAAAAGATTAAAGAAAGAATATTCGCAGAGGGATTTGATGTCGTTCAAAGGGATTCCGGAGGAAGAACAGTTAGATCTCCTTTACGAAAAGAGGAACCGCGAAATTGCCTATAACGCATTCAAATGAAGGTGATTAACATGGATTTGTATACTATTGGATTTACGAAGAAAACAGCTAGCGAATTCTTTGGGATATTGGAAAAAAATGGAGTCAAGACATTGATTGATGTACGACTCAATAATAAATCACAACTCGCTGGCTTTACTAAGAGAACGATTTACGATTCTTCCTAAACAGAATATGTAAAATCGATTATGAATGGTGGGGAATATGCGCTCCATCGGAAATGTTATTGAAAAACTACCAGGATGGAAATATAGGTTGGCCAGAATATCAAATTGAATATAATGAAATGTTGGATAAAAGAAAAATCATCGATAAAATCGATAAGAACAAACTCGATTCCGCCTGTCTCTTATGCAGTGAACCGACGGCTGAAAAATGTCACCGTCGCTTATTGGCCGAATATTTTCAGAAGCACATCGATGGTCTAAGCATTCGACATGTATGAATGCACTTTCGCTCCCCTGACACGGCAACACCTATCTCCTTTCAATAGATCTTCCAGATTATGTTACCCAAGACATTAGGCAATGGGACGAGCTGCCATGCCCGGAGTGCGGGGCGGAGAACGTGGTGATCATTGACGGAAAGCAGCAGATCCCCGGCCGGTGCATGGCATATGGGAAGGAGATCCTCTTGAAAAGGATCCATGGACACGAGGTTCTTCGACAGGATCAAGGAGCTTAGACCCTATAATCAGATGCTGCTAGGAGGAAGATAAAAAATATGTGCCTGTTAGAATCGTTTATTAAACCTGAAGAGGTTTCCTAGACCGCCATGAAAAACCCTACATTCTCAAACGAGGCGTATTGCTTATTTGTGGCCCAGGAAAAACTGGAAGGCTCCTTCAGAAAGAATTCAAATGTAATGAGTGTGGCGAATGTTGCCACGAGAAAGAAATTATTGTCCAGGGCGATGAAGTAGAACATATTTCTGAAGGATTAGGCATGACAAAGGAAGAATTTATTTTGAAATACTTGAGAAAAGTCGGTAATAACTGGTCCATTCGGGAAACAAATCCTGCTTATTCTTGGATAACAAAACGAAGAAATGTAAGATTTACGAATTTCGGCCCTTTAATTGTCGGGTATACCCTTTTCTAACTGAGTGGTTCGTCTTTGACCTGGGTATTCTGTTCGATGGAAAAACACCGCTTCCAAAGAACGTAGTGCCTTCGAATTGCGCTTTCCATGAACAGAAAAAGAAAATCAAGGCGGCGAAGAAGAAGATTGAGATGGAGATACGAACGGGAAAATTAAAAGCTCCTCCAGAATGCTTTAGTGATCTCTTCACATCATATCCTGAAAAGGCCTGACCTCTCTCCCTCCAACTCCTCTTAATTCATGTTTCCTGAGACGTTAAGATAATATTTACCCTGCCGGGAATGCTATGCGGAGAACATAGGGATCACGCAGGACGTGGGCCTGTATATCCCCGGCCGGTGCTAGGCCTGCGGATAGGACGTGACGTTTAACCGTCATCCGTGGCTGACGGAAGATACTTAGAAATGTTGGCGGAGCGGCGTGAGAATAAAGAACTGAAGAGCCTATCCTAATCATCTTACATTACAGAGTCCATTCCAGCATGGATTTGGGAAGACCGTGACAAATTATGGCTTAGAGTTGCATTTTTGCCAATCTCTGATTTTGCTCTGATATGTTGGACTGCAAAGAAAAGCTATCAAATCATCTAACTCTCCTACAAGGAAAGGTAATGCGTCCACAATACCCAACCCAGGTTTGTAGTCGGAGGGTTTCAGCTCACCGTTGGGGGAATCAGGATATCTTGTCGTCGACTGGTGATATTGGACAATCAATGCCAGAACATTTATCCCGAATATTCCATCCATGTTTGTTTGTATCATCCTCTTCAATCCCTTTGATAATAATCTGGCCCTAAACTCATTGTTTTTCAAGTATCCATCTTACATGATTTGTGTTATCAACGGTCCACTAGCCCTTATCACCAAGTCGGGATTCTGCCGTATGGCATCGTATAACTTTGCCAGTCCGGTGTCCGTTCCCCATTTGTGATAATCGCCCATTCTCACCCCCAAATTTGTATACACATTGTCATTAAAATACTTCATGGCGGAACCATTTAACATCCTTCTGTGCTATAGGATCCAGACAACAACATGTCGGCTTTAAAATGGACATTTAACACGCTTGTTCGAGATGGAAAACCGCTCTGCAATAGCCCCCATCATTATATATTAGCTGGAGGGCCGCTCGGTCTTCAGTTGCGCTTTCTCACCAATTTCGTTGCCATATCTAATTCAGCTTCTTGCATTCAAAGAATTTGGTATTTGGATCCCACTTTTCACTACGGTTCTGCTTGGATTTCTTTGCCATGAGTTATGCCCCCCGTTCTTATAATGAGGCGATATCGTATCGGAATTTAATTCGTTGCTTCTCAAGTAAATTCACTCCGCAACGCCTATCCCCTTCAGGACGGTCCATCAATCATTCGAGGCAAACAATCGGATATTCGGAGATACCATTCCCGGCTGGGTTTCCGAACGTGAACCCCTAGTTTCGGGTAGATTTCTCCGGCGGCAACGCCTATCATCCGGTCAACGGCCCCCATGATCATGATTCCTAAGATGGTTCTAGATTGGGACGAGCTGCCTTGCCTTGAATGCGAGGCGGAGTAAGGTGCACGGCCGGCCTTGAATGACGAACCGGTCCATGTCCTTGCGGAATCATGACGGTAGGCCGGCCGTGCATGATATCATCGGCCTTCTTTGGATAATTGCTTTATGGATTGGTAAGGTGATGTGCACGCCAGCCGATACATTGAGGAACCGGAAATAGTCTGGCAGAGAACATCCGGAGGCCGGTCGTGCCTGACATCATCGGTCCTCCTCTTATTAATTGCTTTTTGGCCCTTAGCCTAATCTAGGTCATTAGTTCAAGATCGGGGACGCGCCGCCTGTGTCTCTTTACTAACAAACGTGGGGAAGTTGGAGAAGGTGCGGCGGCGCGTAAAAGACAATCTGCGCAAAGCCATAAGGCACTTTCGCACACCTCTCCGAAAGTGTCTATTGCCCCTTTATCTGTCCTCTAGTTCATGAGCAGAAATTGGGACGAGCTGCCCTGCCCGGAATGCGGGGCAGAGAACGTTGTGATCATCGACGGAAGGGGCTTAGGATCCCGGGGAAGTGTAGGCCTGCAGCAAGGACGTCGTCTTCATCAACGAGGCGAGGGTGACGCCGCGGGTCATCGAGAGGATCCGGGAGAGGCGCGGGGACTGATGGTCGGATATTCGAAAAGACCATTCCCGACTGGATAATCGACATATGTTCAGTAGTTTCGGGTACCTCCGGCGGGAAGGCATTTGACCTCATCTCCCTTGATTACCCCGGGATAACATGACAAACGTGGACATGAAGGATATTAGACTGGAGAAGAGCCTGGAAGCGTGTACAATGACGAATGCCTGGCCGAGATGCCGATGGGAATGCGGAAGAAGTGCATCTGGGCGGTCAAAGTCGGTCAGCTGCTGTCGAGCATGAAGGACGAGACGAACGAGCAGATCGCCATCGACATGGGCTTCAAGGGGAGCTGCAAGGGGTGCGACTGCGGCAGCGGGGAGAAAAAATGATGTAAGAGAGTTTTCTTGCACTAAGAAGCAATGACGAAGGATTTCTTTTTCCAATATCTCTTTGTATTCTTCTAACACTGGGACTATGGCCGAAATAGAAGGATCCCTGTGTTTCTGAAGACCTTAATTTCTGTCATTTCGTTTGCCTTATGCAGCACCTTGCTCTTTTTTCATCTCATCGCCATATAATTCAGTTAATGACAGCAAATATCCTTTGGCGTCATCTTCAATATCTTGTCGGCATGAAATGACGGCAGAAAGCTGGAATTGCCCAGCTTGAGATATGGCATAATCAACGTGAAATGCAAGAAATCAGCCATATAGGTATAGCCCTTCCTAAAAGTCTCGGATACGATTGACCGGTATATTCCAGCCTTGTCGGTGCCAGTATCGAATTCTTTGACGACTGGCCCTGGATAATATTTTTCTCCTTCCTTGACTACGACGTCAACGTCTCTAAGGAATTCCAAATACCTGATGGATTTGTCTAATGAACGCGTAGGGGTAACAAAATCCATAGCAATCACTGTTATTTTTTAGCTGTTACCGTCTCAACTATCTCAAAAATGGGATCTATTTGATTACGCACTGCCGCAACGTCGATGACTCGAGATCCATCGCTTTCAATAGGGCTGTTTCCGATCCCATGCGTAATTGACCAATTTCGAATTTGCTTGATCTATGATTTCTTTCCGGGTCGGCAATATCAGTCTTATAGTTCATGTCCTGATAGTCAAAGTGAGACATTGAAGACCTTCTTGAACTGAAGGAAACTTCACCATAAACTCGTTGCTCTCCGCGTCGAGCAAGTGCCTCTTGACCTTAACCCAAACACTGATTGGCATGTCCTTCCTGATCTCCTTTGCCATTTCGGAGACGTAAAGCATTGAGCCAACGTTCCTCCTAATGGCCCTCGCTATGTCGACGTCGGATGGCTGTCTGTTTCCCAGCCCAATTATCATCTCTTTTTCACCTCATTACTTATCCCCTTTTCCAAATGTCCAAGCTGTTAAGAGGCCCCAGTTTTCGGAGCCCGGTATTCGACCCAGTATGCAGATTTTGGTTCTGCTGCAGTGCTCCAGTATTCTAACATTTTTCATAGCTCAAATTGGCACCCTAAACATATTGGTCTGGTTGCCTTCTTGTACGAAAGGCCGATATGGGTCATGAAACCAGACGATGCGCTCGGGTAGATCATTTGCTACCATCACCACAGCATGATCTACACCATGGTTGAGTTCGATCATCCCTTGCTCCTGTAGAAAATCGCAGGCCATACCCATTATTGGAAATGAATGACCAATTTTGACGAGGCTGTCCAACCTTTCTATTGTGAGTTTTGGATCTGATTTTTCTATCATTTTGAATGGCAATTTGTTCTTTCTGAAATGTTCATTGAGATTGACCACCGTATTCCCGATGGTGAATCCTATGGTCTCATCATACTCACAAAGTTTGACAATGCTCTTAAAATCCATTTCCAATGAATATTGTGGATAGCGGGTCTGGAGTTCTCTTAGAATGATACATAGGCAGGTCGGAAAACAGGCACTGCTATAGGGTTGATCATCCCATCCCAAGGTCGTCTTTCGGAACTCCACCTCGTTCAATTTCATTCCTCCAGTATCTTGTCGATCTCCTTGAGCTTCTCTGCGACCTTTTTTCCTCTTTCAGTCAATCGATATGTAATTCTAACTCTCGGCTTATCGATCGTTTCTATATCTACCAGACCATCATTTCTTAATGATTCAGCTAAGGATTTCGCAGCATAATATGAACCGATTTCGTGTTGGAGATCTTGGGCGTTTACCTCTTCATTCTCACTGATGAATAACAGTAGTGAGACCGCATGGAGTTCATCTAGCGCGCCCAATCTTCGATACTTCATTGTTCACAGTCCAACTGTCAAAACTAAATTTCGGTTAAAAATTTAATCTTCACGTTTCATACTTCAATACCAAAGGCATATAAGCCAATAATGCATTGACATTTCAAAGGTGAAGTCATGGATAAACCAATCACAGTGAAGGTGACATGGGGCGGTCGAATATCATTGACCACTGACGGTCTGGAGCATCTAAAGATCAAGGAGGGGGATTCCTTGATCATGTCACCATTGCCAAATGAGATGGTATGCTTGAAGAAGCTAAAGGCAGACGAGGTTGGGATTCCTGGGTGACCTCCATGTCCCCCTCCGTCCCGCCCACCGACAACGACGTCGATATCTTCGCCTTAAAGATCGTCGGCGCCGCTGCCATCACCGCCATGTCGCTGATCTTCCTGCTGGACATCATCCTCAGGGTGATCTGATGCCCCGCTCCTGGATGAGATGGGTCAACGGCCGCCTGCTGGTGGACCGCACGACCTCCGAGCAACTGAAGAGGGACGCGAGGATTGGAAGCAGGATCGTGATCGCTGCCGTCGCCATCACCATGATCGCGGCAAGCATTGCATTTCTGGGGGTTTGAACGAATGCCCCTTCATTCTAAACCGATGGCAGGCTCCGAAGCACGGGTGAGGTGCACGCCCACACCAGAGGCCGACCTGCCTACCCCTTCTCCGCTCGCCTACCGCCAGCTCGTCGCCGAGATCTTGGTCAACGTCCGGACCGGGACCCGGACCAAGGCGGAATTGAGGAAATGCGGCTGCCCC
>CAVWKV010000066.1:0-6602 GCA_963755265.1 uncultured Methanomassiliicoccales archaeon
CAATTGCTGACGCGCTGAATGGAATTCTGCAGATCAAACCGGTTTCGTTGGAGCATCCGCAGGACATCCATCCCCAATGGCTTTGTATTCCTCCGCCTTGCTTGCGTTCGGTGATGTCGCGCGCCAAGCCACCGGCTCCGACGGTCACCCCGCAGGCATCGTGGATCGGCATGCCGGTGACCAGCACCCAGTGACGGTGCCATCGGGCTGGACCACGCGGTATTCTTCCTTGTATTGGGCCGCCGCCCGAAATCAGGGCCTCGTAGGCGGCGCGCACGCGCGGCCGGTCGTCGGGGTGGATGGCTTCCGCTCAGAGCCAGGCATCCTCGTAATACTGGGCGGCTGTCCGCCCCCAGATCTTGATACATCTTCTTCTGTCCTGATCCATGCGGCGCTCCATATCGCGCCAATCACAGCGGCAAAGATACATACTTCAAAGTCAACCGGGCTGCGTCCAGTCCTTTTCGCCACCATCTCGCTGATTAACTGGATTTTTCCTGAAAAATAGCTTAATGTGGCAGTACGCAACTCAGGAACCGTACGTAACAAAATGAACCGCGCTTTAAGCATTTCCTTTTCTTCGTCGGGGCTTTCAAAGTATAGTTTGGAAATTGCATCGCGCAATGCCTGAATGGGACTCATTTCTGCAGGCTCCGACAGGGTAGTCTCAATAACAGTATTATCCATAAAGTCAAGATCACGGAGAACAACTTCGGCCTTCGTCGCAAAATATCGAAAGAAAGTTATGCGTGAAATTTCCGAGGCTTCTGCTATCTGTTCTATCGTTGTCTCATTGTACCCTTGCTCTTCGAACAGCCTCAGTGCTTCACGCTGAATGGTGGCTCTTGTTTTAGCCTTCTTCTTGTCGTGCCAGCTTAAAGATGGCTGAATTTCATCATGCAAGTTGTTTTTTTTCATCCGTATATTCTCCAAACTGGGTAATAACAAGACTTTTACAGATTTAATCCAAACGCTTTGGGCTTGAACATTTTCAATGCCACATGCCGTTTCAGCGCATCGCACATGGAGCCGACCGCGTCGGCTCCCTTGAAGATGTTCTGGAAGCTCCGGCTGCGGGCAATACTTTTTAAGATGGTGTAGGCCAGCATGACCAGAAGGAGGTGTATAACTCCTACGTCGATCTTCCTGACCTGGTACTCACCCATTCCCAGGTATTGCTTGCAGTCGCGATAGAATACCTCAACGTCCCAGCGCATTTTATAGTATCGCAGGACGTCCTGGACATGCATGTCCAGGGCGTTGGTCATGAGGACCAACGCATGCTTATCGTCCGGCTTTTCCTTGAAGAACAGGAACTTTACCGTCATCCCGCCCCTGATCTCCGTCACCTTCTCCATGCAGTAACTGTACTGGCCATCATTATCGTCGATGGGGAGGAAAGCATCGGCGCTCACCTGGGTCAGCAGGACCCGGGCCTGGACCAGCCCATCCTCGGACGGTTGCCTTGGATATTGCCATGATATCTGAGGCCGAACATCACCGGAGAACAAACAAAAGGTGATCCGGATAACCCGCTCCCCCCACAAGCCCAGAGCAGTGTCCGGCGTCCCGGTCCCGCAATGTCTCAGCGAAGCGGTAAATACCGGGCAGGGGCATGCTCTAGGCGAGGGCGCAAATGTCACAAGACGTGGGCGTCCTAGCAAGGCCGAACAGCAGGCTCGCAGAGGGAGATCCATGGGCAGGTATCCTCTGAAAGCGGCTGTGGAGAAGTATCTGGAGATGAGAAGGCTGCAGGTGGGAGACAGAACCCTGGCGAATGAAAGCATTATACTCAGGCACGTTGCGGACGAGCTTGAGTCCATGAGGGCACGAAAACAGATCAAGACGACGCACCCCAGGGACATGGGCCCAGCTGAAATCCGGACGTTCTTGGATTGGATGCGGGACCCGGCAGCCCACAAAGGGAAGATGCTGGACCCCGATACCCAGACCCGTTATCTGTCCAAGCTCGAAGGGGTGCTGAAAATGAACGGGAATGACGCTATCGGAACGATGAGGGCGGCGGGGTACAGTTTTCCCCAGAAGTCGGGAAGGAAACCGATCCGGGCCATGTCCCGGCCGGACCTTTCGGTGGTGCAGGAAGCAGCGCTAAAGATCGGCAGCGCCACGGGCGAACCGGAGGGATGGAGGAAGGCCAAGGCCCGTTTCCTGATGACGATATATACCGCCACCGGTCTGAGGCCGTCCGAGATGCGTTTCGTGCACCTGGAGGACGTGGACCTGAAGAAGTGGAGGATATTCGTCCGAACTCCGAAAGGGGTCGGCGTCTGGGGCGAGAACAGGACCGTGACGATCATGCCCCCCGGGCGTCCCGAGCTGATGGCGTTCCTGAAAGAAAGGGAGCAATTGCTTCAATTCTATGGCAGGGACAAGGCCACCTACCTGATCCCGAATCTGAGGGGAGGGGATGGCTGTTACAGCTCGAACCATTTCCGGAAGCTCAAGCAAGAAGTCCAGGAACTGTCCGGGATCGATTTCAAGCTGAAAGATTTCCGTCCCACCTTCGCCACCCTGACGGTAGAAATGGATCCAAACCTTTTGGTAGACGTGTCGGCCCAACTAGGACACTCGAATCTAGCAACGACTCAACGCTATTATGCCCAGATAAGCGCTGAGAGCGCCGGTTCAAGGCTCGAGAAGGCTTGGAACGAGCACAAGGAAGATACCAAGGTATCGAACAAAAGCAGCAACGAGGTGTCGCAGCTCTTGGAAGCTCTCGGGATGAGCTCGATAACCGAGCTGAGAGAACGACTAAGCGCACAAGCCCAAAGTGCACCAAATCGCCGAATTGACCCAAAAAGTCCGCTATCTGGCTACTATTGAAATCTGCCCCGGCGGGAGCACTTTTTTACCTGAAAAAAATTTGATGATTGTTTTACACGCAATCAATCTGCCCTGATTGATTATTAATGGCTATTTCTCACCTCTTCTTTGCATTGCCATTGCTACTGCGTTGAGCACTATGACTATCGCGATTATTGCCACCAATATCAACATAAAAATATTATTGCTCACGGGGCCTAGTTGATGAATGCCGATCTTCCCGCGAACTTTCCCTCTTCGCCCAGTTGGGCCTCGATCCTCAGCAGTTGGTTATACTTTTCGACCCGTTCACCCCTTGCCGGAGCTCCGGTTTTGATATGGCCTGATCCAATTGCAACTGCCAGGTCGGCAATAAATGTATCAGCAGTTTCCCCACTCCGGTGCGATACCTCCACGCCCCAGCCATTTGCTTTAGCAATCTTCACTGCCTCGAGTGTCTCGGTTATCGTTCCTATTTGGTTCGGTTTGATGAGCACGGAGTTGGCAACGTTTTCCGTGATACCGCGTTTGATGCGTTCGACATTGGTCACGAACAGATCATCACCAACAAGCTCCACTCTCGCGCCCAGCTGTTCGTTCATTAGCTTCCAACCGTCCCAATCATCTTCTGCGAGGCCATCCTCGATCGAGATAATCGGGTATTTCTTTATGATCTCGGCATATCTGTCCACCATATCCTCTGAGGAAAGGCCAGTTGGTTCATCAGACAGCCTATTCCTTTTGCATTGGCCCGGCTGTTCCTCCGACCTAAGTGAATATCGGCCATCCTTGAACAATTCAGAAGCGGCCGGGTCCAGTGCTATGCTTATCTCGTTATTCGGCTGGTATCCTGCCTCTTCGATTGCGTCTATAATCAATTCTATCGGCTTGTCATTGGAGATGACCTTGATGACATAACCACCCTCATCTCCGATTGCCGTGTTGAAGCTGGCCCTCTTTAAAACGTCCTTCAGGGCATGGTATGTTTCCACACCCCATCTGAGCGCCTCATGGAAGTTGGGGGCACCGTGGGGGACGATCATATACTCCTGAAAATCTGGTCCGAGCCAATTGGCATGCACTCCGCCGTTGAGGACGTTCATCATCGGGACCGGCATCCAGAACGGGTCTGCCTGCCCCAGACAAAGGAATAGGGGTTTTTCCATGCAAATGGATCTGGCTCTCGCCACCGCTATCGAGGTGGCGATCATGGTATTGGCCCCGATCCTTCCCTTGTCCTCCGTCCCATCCTGCAATATCATCGCGTCATCGATGACCTGTTGATCCATAACGTCCATTTCAGCCAGAACTGGGAATATCTCGTTTTCAAGCATCGTCAACGCCTTGAGCACCCCCCTTCCCCGATACCGATCCCAATCTTTATCCCGGATCTCCACCGCTTCGTGACTGCCCGTGGATGCTCCGGACGGGGATGCGGCTCTCGCTATTATCCCGTTTGCCAGTTCTACATCGACCTCGATAGTCGGATTCCCCCTGGAGTCGAGTATCTCCCTACCGTGGATCGATTTGATCGTAGTGGCACTCGATTTTTGTCTTGACCCTTTGATCATTGCCATTCGTATCCGCCCCTACTTCACGACCACGACCGAAGTCTTGGCTCCATGGACTACGACTTGGGACACGCTCCCCATGACCATGGCCAACGCCCTTCCCTGTCCCCTCGTTCCCATGAAGATGAGTTGAGGTGAATATTCGTGGGCATAGACAAGGATCTGTCCCGCGGCATGTCCGAACTTAATGACACCCTTAGCGTTCACACCTTCGGATATGGCAATCTCCAGGGCGTCATTGATAATCCTTTGCCCACGGAGTTCCTCGTCCGGGTTCTGACCTTCAGCGATCAGGGTGGGCAGTTCATGCATCTCGTTCACATGAACTATGGCCAATTCTGCTCCCGTCGCCTTTGTTATCTTGGCGGCCAACCTGACTGCCTTTATGCTCTGCTGCGAGCCATCTGCTGCCACCAATATTCTCTTTACATCTTCTTGTTCGCTCATTGATACTCCCCCTTCGGACTGAACCATTTCTCCGCGATTATGGTCGGGATTATCGCCGTGAGGATCACGACCATGATTATGATTGAAAATTGCATCTGATCAATGATGCCAGAGGTCAGACCGTATTGTGCCGAGATTGTCCCGAAGGTCAGGCCAGTGCTCATCAACAATGTTGTGTACATGGAGTCCTTTCCAACGAATTTCATAGAGATAGGAAGGACCCCTATGAATTTGAAACCGACCTTTACTCCGAAAAGAACCTTGGAAAGAGTCCTAAAAAGGTTTTAGGCTTCTTTTCTTTATTCATCTTTTCAGACATATAATAACCACACCCATTGATTTATCAGCATCCATCATATTTAGGGCTTGCTGACTATATTGAAATAACTAGAGAACATAATTATCTATTACATATTATATATTGTTATTTGAATCTATAAGTGTTGCCCGATCCATTCTGAGCATCTCATTTGTATGAAACGGATGTCTTGACTTATTGGGAATCAGTGGATAGGATTCTGTCTAGAAATAGTAAATTGTTTTTTTTGTGTAAGCGCCCGGGCATGGTAATATGGCCATGTCATGCCACGGTGCTTTACGTTACGTCGAAGAGCTGTCATATTTGAAATAACCTGCTTAGCGGTTCGCCGTTCTGATAATTAGAACGAGTTAGATTTTCCTAAATGATCAGATCCATGAGAGTGGAGACGCCCAGAGAACAAAGAGACAAAGGCATTATCTCCCATTCTCTTTTCTCCTGAATGCCGGCTCCACATTGTTCTTGCGGTAGATGAGGAGCTTGATGTGATGCAACGGATGGGCCAGGAACGTTGTGTTTTGTGCCGCCGCCCGGGCCAATACCGCCTCGGTGGAATAGAACTCAGCCTTGACCTCAGCGAGCTCCTCCTTCGGCGAGAAGAAGGTGTAAATGGGAACGCCAACAGCCAAGAGGACAAGGGAGATTACGATCTCGGATGGATCCGTGAGAAGGATGAGCAATAATGAGAACGAGGCTCCCAGAATTGGAATCACCCTTTTTCCCTTGAACCCTTTGGCTTGTTCTGGATATTTCCTGATAAGCAGGGATGTGGATAGGCAGGTGCTGAGATAGACGAAGGCTAGCAGGAACACTGACGCATTGATGAGTGATGCTAGCCCCCCGAACACGCTTATTATGAACGCGGTAGAGCACAGCACAACGATCGCCACGTAGGGCGCGTTGCTCTTCTTACCCTTCTTGGCCAGACAATGAGGGAGGAACCCGTCCAGCGCCATGGCGTATGTAAGATGAGCGGTGCCGATGGTGCCCGATTCATCCGCTCCCATAATAGAGAACAATGCACCGATGCCAACGATCCCGACGAGGATTGGTCCGATGGATGAGAATGGGTCAAAGAGAGTTTGTGCAGTGGTGATAAGTGGTGTGCTCGATCCGATAAGGACCGATTGGCTGACACTACCAATTATGACTAGGTTGGTCAACAAATAGAACGCGATGACGATCGTCATGCCGAGGATCATCGCCCGGGGAATGGTCCGCTGCGGCCTGTCCACATTATCCGCCGGGAGGGTCGAAAGTTCGAATCCAGCATAGGCCCAGAAAATCAATACAAGGGCACCACCGAAGGTTACCGCACCGCCAGTAAAGAACGGGTTCATGTTGCCCGAGACCGTGGCCGGGTTGGCGGACATGAAGACCAGACCGACTACGATGATGAGCACCAATGGGCTCAGCTTGATGATCGTCAGGACATCGTTCGC
>CAVWKV010000067.1:0-5888 GCA_963755265.1 uncultured Methanomassiliicoccales archaeon
AATGTAACGACACAACAAATGGTACTTTAGGATATGATATGGCCCAGTTTATCCGGAGTGCGAATCAACAACATGTGAAAATTGAAGTTATTCCGATCTTTGATTTGTATGGGAAGATATTTTGAATGGATCTTATTTTCCCGATATCAATCAAACTTTAACGTTGTATCAATATTGGTCATTGTTTAAATTGTGGTTATCTGTGAACAATTGTTCGGTGAATTATGTGCTCTGGGATGCCGACGTCGACGATGAACTCATGACCTTCGCCCAGGGGCGTGAAGGACGAAGCGTCCTGGTTTACCTTGCAATGGAGGATGGAGTAGCTTGATTGCGATACGTCAATGTTGCAGATGCCGTCGAACGACGAATTCATCTGCAGCGGGTACAGGAGGATCCACATACGGGTCAGGTTCGGCGTGCTGTTTGACTCGGCGACGAAGGCGGCCCCTTCCCCGATGTTCTTGACCACGTCCTTGATCCAGTCGGTTCCCGAGTTGGTATAAAGGCTGGCCAGGCGATCCAGGTCACTGGGGGTCAGGGTGTCGATAACGTCCCCCTTGACGTCGGTGGTGTTGATGTAGGTGAGCTGGTTGATCACCAGGAAGTGGTCCGATGTTCCGTTGAATGAGAACCCGAACTTCGATGCCACATCCGAAACCTGCTTGAGGTCAATGCTTGCGAAGACGGAGGACGTGAAGCCCGCCGACAGGTTGTCCAATGTCGCCTGGTCCATGACCATGCCGTTCACCGACACCTGGTTGAAGAAGGTGGGATACGAATGGTGCGGGGCGATCCAGATATAATCGTCCGTTCCCGTGGTCCCAATCCCAAAGGTGTAACCGGCATAGACGATGCTTACTGCGGTTATGTTTACGTTGATGTTGTCGTAGGTCTGGCTCACCTCGGCAGGAACACTGCCTGATTGAAGGGATTTTGTTGTATCGGAGTCGACGCTTTTTAGGACACGATCGCTATCCGAATTTGTGATGGTGAAGTTGCCTCCGGTGATTCCGCTGAAAGACTGGGCGGACTGGAGGCCGAACGTCTGCAGGGCCGAGGAGGGTTCGTCGGATGGATGACCAGTGAAGGTGTAACCACTGCTTTGGTCGTTGCCGCTGATCACGCTGTTTGGTACGATAGCGCCGGTGTATTGCACATCCTGGACTTCGGACTGGGAATTGTTGTCGTTTTCGGATAGGCTGCTATGGGAACCCATCAAAGCAATTGCACCCAATCCTGCCACGACCACAAGCGCGACAATTACCAGCGCGATCAACTTCAGGCCGACCGCTCCGTTCGAACGATGAATATCCCTTAAGCTCATTTCCCCACACCCCTGTTTTACAATGGAAAGGTTTATCAAACAATAAAGGTAGTGGACTGGAAACGATATTTGAAAATAATCGTCTTGGTTGCATCGGAATCAAGTCCGGTTCTGATTCCTTTCCATCATTTTTTTGGCATCTGCGGTTCGAGGGTTTGGCTATGGTTGAGGGGAGCGAAAGTGCAATTTCACTGGAGGTTTGGGTGGTGGGCCAAATATGATTGTTGTTTTCGGATAAGACCAATTGTCCGTGAGATACGATCGAACAATTGCGGGAAAACCATAACCAAGCCCATACGAAGAGAATAATCGAGGGGTGAGAGCCCGGTCTTATTCTTGACATCTGGATACCTTGTCGTTATAACATGAGCGTCAGTTAATAACGCACCCATCAGGAGGTTGGATAGAATCTCAGTGTTCTCTCTAGCCTCTTGCATACCTTTCAATGACTCTGTTATCTTGCTGGGAGACTGGGCTAATGATAATTCCTTGAGGATTATTCCGTCAGTTAGCACTCCCTTCTCGTAAACGTCCCTATCTGATTCCGCTAACATGTCTAGGATTTGTTCTGCACAAAGGGATGACGTAACCAAGGATTTTTTAATATCAACTATTTCGATAAAATCTTGTATATTAGTCGGGGGCATTTCCTTGTCCAATCCGATTCTGGTTCCAGTTTCCATGACCGCTCGCATTGTTATTATCAAGTTTAATGTGGATTCATGCCCCTTAATATTATCCAATTCTTCTTCCCAGTACGTCAGGCAATAATAATCGGCTTTTGCTGCTTTCTCCACCGCTTGTTGTAAATGATAGATGGCTAGAGAATAGATACCTTCATCGTAGAGTATTTTGGCTGCACGAATGTCAATTTCTCCGCATTCGATGAAGTTGAGAGCGAGAGCCAAACGTTCCTGTGCAATTCTGATTTTTAGTTTCTTCATTCGGCGTATTTCTTTTTCATTTTTGTCCGTGATTTATCAGTCTCCTTCTAACTTAGGAGAATAGATTTGTTTTGAATATTATTAATGAATCTGGGATAGCTAGGGTGACGGAAGGACTGTGATGGGGCTAGGATAGGATCCTATGATTATTACACGGGAATGATATCCGACCTTAGACCACGAATCTGTGATCATGACATGTTTCTGATTACTATGCAGAGCGGGTTGATCATTCGGACAATGTCCTACAGAGTTCTTCAACGGTTTCTTCTGTCAGCTTAATTTTGGCCTTTGGATTGTGTATGTATCTAACTTTCAAAGCCATCCGGTCAACAATCATAGTTTCTTCGAATACCAAGACACCGGAAAATATGGAGGTGCCGGGTTCCACTTCTGTCATGGAATCCTTTCCTATACGCGCCTCTACAAAAGTTTCTGTCCCCGACTCAGTGTCAACATGGCTAGTTACGCCAAGGTGAACCGAATAATGCGGTCTCGATCTCATCAGGAAGGATTGAGAACCCAGACTTATGTAGTGCTAGAACCACAGGCATTTTAAAATCAGGACCGAAGTCCTTGTATTGATTTGTGAACTTGTCTTTTATGATGCGATCTCTCATTCTGTGAATATCTATGCCACATGCCTCGCTAGAATACTTCAGTTCGTTGTCTGTTTGTGGGTTATAAACTTCAATCAGAAGTGACTGGCCTGATATGGTTGCTTGAATATCCGATTTGCGGCTGCACCCTTTAACAACCGGATCTAGGACAACTTCAAATTTACTCATAAGAAGGCCCGCGATCTCCACTTCTGGAATGAAATCTGCCGACCTAGAATCATTGTTTAGCTTTTCCTTCAGAGATGCCATTTGATTCCGATTAGTCAACAATTGGCCAAAGATCTTGTCCAGGAAACTGAAAGCAGCCTTCATGATTCGTTTTTCTTCATCAATTTGCCGGTCAAGATCGCTGGAAAGGATCGTCAGCAAATAGTTGCCTTCTTTCCCCTCTTTCCGCTTTTCTTCGAACCAGGCCCTGCCCATGAAGGATACAATGTTTGGGAACATGTTCATGTTCTTCGCAATCAGATCATAGTCGATTTTCCCCACCGGATTCAGATAGGTATGTACGACTTTTCGCGCTTCATAGAGAACCTGTTTTTTATTTTTCCCTCGGATGCTGAATTTAATATTCAGGTCTTTAGCAATCGCAAACATTTCTTTTGCCCATTTTTCGCCCAATGGACTAGCATCTTTTTTCAACTCCTTAGTGATCAGATCTCGCAAGATAATCAACCGAATCTTCAAGTGGAATGGCTTCGAGCTATCCCAATTGTGTATTCTATCAACTAGATCATCCGGCCGTTCTCTGAATATATGTTCGAGTGCTTCGGGGGCTCTTATGTCGAGCCTTCCGCCCATTGTCCCAATCCATCCCTCGATTCTATCGAACGGCAAACCACATTCAATTTTGCCCATTTCCTCAAGAAACAGCTGTTCTGAAGCGATATCTAGAAGATCATACCAATGCGGTGTTGTTAGAATCTCGAGAAGAAATTTCAAGACGAATTCCTTATCATTTTTATATATGCTCGCCAGGAGAAGAGCCTTGGCGAATTGTGGTTTTTGATCATTTTGATTCTTGAGCGTCTCTAGGAGATTTTTTCTGAATGACAAAGAGTAAGAGTCAGACGTATGAGCTAGTCGTTCAAGCCATAAAGGGGAGAGCTTAGGCAGAATTTCGAGCAACCTCCCTTCCGCGGCATCGGGATTGTCGGCGTGAATTGCCTCAAGGTTTATTGCGAAGACATCTATTGAATTGGGATCTGAGGTTATATCCCATGAAAACAGCAAGCTGATCAGTCTTTCTTTGGGAAGCACACGCCTTCGATAGCATGTATTGATTGCCCAAAGCCCGGCCGCTTGGTGCCGTGATCCTGGGGAGATGAGGCGTTCGACAGCTTTTAATGCGTATTCTGGTTCGACAGCACCTATCCCTTCAATAAAAGCAGCTATCATCATGTCTGTTTCAATGTGCTCATCTTCTTCGAGCACCTTGATGTGCCTTTTAGCGACATTGGGATCGTCAGTGGCCGACCTTACTAAGCCGTCCCAAAAATTTTCGCTCCATACTCCTCCTCCGATTTTCGACGAAACGAATCCAATCAACTCTAGGAAGCGAGAATCATCGATGAGCGCAGGAAGGGATTTACTGATTATGGGCAACCAAAACCAGGAATATCTGCTGGATGTCATTGCCTCAAGGAGGTCCAACTTGGTCAATTTTTTCAAATCTTTGTTGCTCTATTTCCCACCACTTTATAAAATCCCGTTCTCCTCTTTCTAGAATCAGCAGGTCCAGCTTCTCTATCAACTCCTTTTTCATTGGTGCCATATCCCCATAGACTTATGAATTAGCGTTCCTTTCCAATTGGAGAATATAGTCATATGATAGTTCTATTTGATTGTCCATTTCTTTTTTTTAGCTTAATTAACGCGAGCTCAATTCCATGAGCTATGTTAGCGGTTTCAAGGGCGCTTAAAGGAGAAATGATCCGGATGGACTGCGAGGACAAGGGACCGTCCCTAGAATACTGCAGGGGCGAGGAGGACTGCCTAGATGCTTTAATCTACAAGTCGACTGAGACCGGCATGGACCTGGAGAAGATGGTGTAGATCATGGACGAAATCGTGTCCGATCTCAGGACCTTCCGATCACACGGCTTCCGAGAGCAGCGGATAGCGAAGGAGCAATGAGGTCTATCGATGTCAGTCGGCTGGATCTCATTCCTGGGGAATGCTGATCCGCTCGGAGGCATCCGGCCGAAAGATTTCTCGGCCGAATATTCCCTGATAACAGAATTTCATAACATCGAAGTTGCGGCTAATTTCCCCGGTTAATTTCCTGGGAACTATTCATATTGCTATCTCGAATCCAGTCACCGAATGTACCATCGCCTTCTCATCGACACGATATCTGGATGCAATAAATAATTCAACAAACCTTTTATCAGTTTGAATCCGAATAGTTGATCTCGTATAATATGGACAAAATATCAAATTTCGACTACTATAGTCGATTGATAGATATCTGGAGTCATCAGGACGAATCATTCTGGACTTCATATAACATATTCTTAGTCATGCAAGGCATCATTATTGTTGCTATCTTTCAAGCCTATAGCGTTGAAAAGGTTGGTCATTTCATAGCGGTCATTATTGCCGTATTCGGCTTCCTGATAACAATTGCATGGCTCTATTCTGGAAATAGAAGGAAGGCAGCAATAAGACTGACAAGCCAGCAGGCGAGATACTTGGAAAAGAAGATTTTCTTGGATGAATTGAAGATGGATAATAATGAACCTGCTGGAGATGTCACGGATTATTTCCCCATGTTTTTTAGTGGAAATCGAGCGGTTTTTTCTCATCCACCTATAACCCTCGAACCTTATGAGTTGAAGATAAAAGAGTATTACAATAGCAATTTGAAACAAGGTTGCCGGGGCAAAATAAACCGTCATTTCAGCAGCAAAAGCGAATCAGATATCATGACCTTATGGGTCCCCTTTCTATTCATTATTATCTGGGTAGTCCTACTACTTTGGGCATTATAAGAGG
>CAVWKV010000068.1:0-12771 GCA_963755265.1 uncultured Methanomassiliicoccales archaeon
GCTTTGGTGCAAAACTCAATCTCATTAATTCCAGGTCTGACTGACCCTAATTTATATTGTTACCAGTATTGTTAACAAAACATTAAAGTGTGGTCCAACCTATATCGCCAGTTGTCTAGAAAGGTGGTATGGTTGGTGGCCACGAATATCATAATACCGGCCCAGGTATTCAAATTTACGGGGCAGACTAAGGTCGATACCTACCTCATCGACCTCGATTCGTTGCTAAACGAGCAACGAATGTACGATGAGGTCATGGTCAACAAGGTCAGACTGGCGTTGGAAGCGATCCGGTTCTATGCGGACGAATTTCCGTTCTGGCAACGCCACCAATGAACCGGAAGGCCGCCGACCGAGGAGCGGACGCTCCTCGCGGCCTTCCTGGTCCGCCAGCTCTTCGATGCGACGTTCCGGGAGACCGAAGGTCTCCTGACACTGCTTTCAGAATATTTCCGCCTGGAAAGGGTTCCAGATCATACAACCATGGTTCGCAAGAATGCCAGCCTGCGCTGGCTGGCGCTCTGGAAACGGTTCCACGACTTCGTCATGAGCTCGCTTCGGAAGCGAGCTCCGGTAATCGCCACGGACGCTTCCGGCTTCTCCGGCCGGAAGCGCTCCTGGAGGGAGACCGATCACGGTCTCAAGGCGACCCAGGACTGGGTCAAGATCCATGCCGCGATCGAAGTGGACCAGTTCTTCGTGCTCAGTTATTGCCTGACCGAATCGAACGTCCATGACAGCCAGATGTTTCCAGAAGTATGGGATAATCTTCCTAGCAACGTCTCGCCGAAGCGGAGTCTGGCGGACTCCGCTTACTTCGGCAACGACTGCCTGGCGGCGGCCAGGCAGCATGGAGCGGTGCCGCTACACGGCATCAAGAAGAATGCCAGACATTTCCCGAAACCTGAGACGTGGTACCAGAAAATGGTCTCATTCTGGCAGCACTGGCCGAACAGGGCCGCAGCCCTGTACGGCAAGCGCAACCATGCTGAAACGGCGTTCAGCATGATCGGCAGGCTGTTCGGATACCGAATAAAATGTCGTTTGAAAACTGGTCGGAAAAATGAGGTCCAGGCAAAGGTCGCAATGTTCAATTTATTGTTGCTGGCTCGGAAAACGGTTGGTTTACAGAATTAGTTTTGCACCAGAGTCAATCTTCTTTAATTATTTGCGTTTCTCCCTTTAGAGGCAAGTACTTCGCGTGCCATATGTAATCCTATCCGAACACTGGTAAAAAGAATTTGGAAGAAAAATGAAGATATGGGCAGCCCCTAATATCGAGAGCGATTCATTGCCTGCAGAATCGTCAAATCAATGAGGCGGCACCAGTTTCCCCGGTCCTGATCCTTATGCTTTCGTCCATTTGACAGACAAAGATCTTCCCGTCTCCGGCCCTACCCGTATGATTGATACTGATGATCTTGTCCACCACTTTCTCAATTTCTGCGTCGTTGACTATGATGGACAACATTATCTTTGGAATGAAACCTTGAGTTCGGGAAATCCTTACATCGCCAAACGTCCTTGGAGATAGTGGTTGCTCCATTCCTTTTTGTTTCCCTCTCCCTTCGACACTGATCGTGGTAAATCCCAAGGTCCCTAGCTTGATAAGACCCGCTTCCGTATCCAGCAGCTTGTTACGGCGAATGATGGCCATGACTTCCTTCATATATCACACCTACAAACCACTGGTCTTCGTTCCCACCGAATATGCTTGGTCAATCGACGTTATGAAGATCTTGCCATCCCCGACCTTTCCTGTTCTGGCCTTGTCCATTATGATATCGATGACCTTTTTAGCCTCAGTGTCTTCCACTGCTATCATCAGCATGATCTTTGGGATCTTCTCATGCCTGGTCAGTGACTCCTCCCATTCGGTCGGGACCTCTGCCTGGCTTTTTTGCTTGCCTTGACCAAAGACATCTATCTTGGTCATTGCTCCTAGATTGACTCTGTCTAATTCCTCCACTATCGTCTCTTCGCATTCAGGTCTGATTATTGCCCTTATCAATTTCATTGTCAACCTCCAACCGACAAGCATTCGGTTTGCAAGGTCATTCATAGACAAATAGCTATTAGTAATTTACATTGTTAGACTAATACCTAGTAAATTGGTAATATACGAGATATATGTACAGTAGAATCATTTTGGTATCATATGAATCAAAAGGCGTATCGCGAGACCATCCTAGTGCATCGTTTTAACCAAAGGAATGACAGCAAAACAGGTCTCCAGGTCTTTTTACTTACCATTATTGATCTTTCCGAGGTCGACTATCAGAATCACATGTCAATTGCACACATTTAAATATAGAGATCGCAACCACCGTTTGAAATCAAATTCGTCTGTGGTTACAGTTCGTTTTTAATTTTCCCATAGAGTGAATATCGTGACAACTTTCATAGATCTACAGATCTCGAAGGAGATCATCAGGGCAATGAATGGCATGGGCTGGAATGAACCAACACCCGTGCAGATAGCAGCAATACCTGTAGGCCTCAAGGGCGGCGACATGTATGCTGAGGCACAGACCGGGACGGGTAAGACCGGCACATACGGGTCCATAATCCTCCAAAGGATCAAGCCCGGGTTGAGGGCGCCATCCGCATTGATACTCGTCCCTACCAGGGAATTGGCCAATCAGGTCTTTGAGGAACTGTCGAAACTCTCTCAGTTCACCGGGCACAAATGCACCCCCATTTACGGGGGAGTCGGCATTGGGCCTCAGATAGAGAAGCTCAAGAGAGGTACGGACATAGTGGTGGCCACGCCCGGCAGGACCCGGGACCTCATAAACAGGAATGACATCGACCTATCGAGGATATCGATCCTCGTGCTGGACGAGGCGGACCGCATGCTAGACATGGGTTTCGCTAAGGACCTCAATTTCATTTTATCAAAAGTACCCAGGAAGAGACAGTCGTTGCTGTTCTCAGCGACCATGTCGCTGGACATAAGACATCTGGCAATACGTCAGATGGTCAACCCTAAGGAGATTTTAGTCTCAAAGGACGAGCCCGTCCTGGACCTGACCAAACAATATTACTTCATAGCTGACAAGGAGACGAAGCGTGATGTGCTCTGCACCATCCTCGACAAGAGCCACCCCAAGGCCATTGTGTTCTGCGCGACCAAGCGCAAGGTCGATCAGCTCACAAAAAAGCTGTTGGCCGATAATTACCCCGCAGGCGCGATCCACGGTGACGTCGCCCAGAACAAGAGAGAAAGGGTCATCAAGGCCTTCAAGGATGGTTCCGTCATGATCTTGGTGGCCACGGACGTTGCGGCACGAGGATTGGACATCGACGGTGTGGATTATGTTATCAACTACGACGCGCCGAACGATCCGGACACATACGTCCACCGCATAGGGAGGACCGGAAGGGCGGGGAAGGAAGGCATCGCGGTAGCATTCTTCACCCCGGAAGAGCGTCCCATGATTAGAGACATAGAGCGCAGGACCCGTAAGGCTATTGATCCATTGGACATAAAGGTCGTGCATCGGCCCGAACCCGAGATCAAGAAGGTCGTAGCGGTCCAGAACGTTCCCCGGGGAAGGGGTCCATCAGACCACTCCGTGAGAAAGAATAGGACAGGTCAGCGGGTATCAGGGAATTCGTCAAGACAAGGTTATGGAACGCATATGGACGGGGCAAGGCCGAAGTAACAGGGCATGCAAAGAACCATCAAAGATCCTATTTCTGAGTTTCCGTCTCTTCATTAATCTTAGTAGAGCAACTTCGATTCCGTGCGATCTGTCAGCGAATACTTTTTTCCACCAGCGCATCAATACATGCGGCCTATTCTTTCGACAGGGGCTATGTTGATAGGTTGTCTGACGGATGGCATTCTGCAGTGTATCGTATAGAAATGTACGTGTAAAATGGTGCGTTATACCACTATACTAAGGACTCGACCTCGCTAGAAATAGATTTGACCCCTCAGAGAGCATACGAGGTTCGAGTTCTGCGAAGTGGGAGATCAATGGGCCAGCCGGCCAGTCTGACCTCGATTTGAGGAACTAGGAGAGGATACCGGCCGACGCAACTGCTCCAACCAAACTTCCATCGGGATCTGATCTATATGGCGAAATCTCATTTCAAATGTATTGTTCTATAACGACCAGGACGATTGAACATACGTTGTATGTGAGAAATATCAATGTGATGTTGTCATCGTTTCGCCTTATCGAACACGTAATTATTGATGAACAGGCTCATGATGAAGACCGCCACCAACAGGATGATGCCCACCGCGAAGATCGTATCGAAGGCGGTCGAGGATGGAAGAGTACCGACAACAACCGGTTGACCGCCGACATTCATGATGACCGCTGCAGTGAACGAAGTCATAATCGTCGTGGCCAGAACTGGCCCGATGGCTCCGCCGAGGTTCCTGAGCATGCTGTTCATGCCCAATCCTACTGTGGTGCTGTCCTGCGGTATGGACACCGTGATCATGTTGACTATCGGTATTATCATGGCGATGACCCCGATGAATGAAACCGCAGAGTCGATGGTTAGGTCCAGGGCTGTCGACCGGTTCATGATGAACATGCCAAATCCGAGCATCATAACTGCAGACCCGAACAGAATCACCGGCTTCGGTCCGATTTTGGGCATGACCCTTCCGACGATTGGTCCAACCGCCATCATGGCCAAAGCAGCTGGAGCAAGAGTTAAGCCGGTCGAGATAGTATCGAGCCCCAGACCGTAAGGAACGGGCAATTGTGCGTAATAGACCACGGCGAAGAAAGCCAGGAACATGACGACGCCAGATACGATACCGACCATGTTGGCGAGGAATACATTCCGGAGCCTCAACAGCTTTAGTTCTATCAGGGGATTTGTCCGACTGCTCTCAAAGACGAAGAAGAAGATGATCAGGATCAGGCCGGGGATGAGGAAAGAGATGTTTTCCAAGGCCGTCCATCCAAGCGAGGGACCTTCCGTAAGATACACGAGCACCAGAGTGATACCAGCCATCAGAATGACCGTGCCGGCATAATCCATCTTGGTCTTTTGGCCAATCGTATCCTTCTTCAGCACCATCGCTACCGCGATGATGAGCAAAATGCTGAGTATGAATGCCGTGTGGAAGGCATTCTGCCAACCCAGATCCTGGACTATATAAGCGCCGACAACCAGGCCAAGTATTGTGCCGATGGCCACCATCCCGCTGATGATGCCTTGAGAGGTGGCCACCTTCTCTTTCGGGTATACATCGGTGACCATGGCTATCCCCAACGGGAGGACTGCAAATCCAACGCCTTGAATGGCCCGAGCGAAAAGGAGCATGTATATGGAGTCGGAGAAACCGGCAATCCCTACGCCAACGATATAGAATCCTAGCACTACTAATAACATCTTCCTTTTACCGTAAACATCGCCCAGCTTACCGAACAGGGGGGCTACCGCTGCCCCGACTATCAAGAATGCCGAAGTGATCCATGAGGCGACGGTATCAGTCGTCGAGAAATACTTCTGAATATCTGGGATACCAGGAATGACCATGGTCTCGACGTAGTTAACGAGAAGAACAGCAGCGGTTACGGTGATGAGCACTACGGTGGGGTAGCTCAGACCTTTTTCCTTTCGGTTGAACGTGCCCGTTGCCTCGTTCGTATCGGAATTCATGTTCACTCCTCGTATTATTAGTGACGATTCGTCAGCATTGAATCATAATTATTTATAATATACTCCATGTCATTATTTATGAGATAGTTTAATCATTGAACATCGTGTTTACATCGGTTGTGTGAGCGATAATGCCTAAGGTTTATCCAGAATATAGAAAAGAGGCGAAGAGCCGGGTTATCAAGGCGGCTGTCGGCCTGTTTTCCAAAAAAGGTTATCACGATACGACCATGGATGACATCGCCGGTGAGCTCGGCGTTAGCCGCGGTGCCATCTATCTGTACTTCGAAAGCAAAGAAGCTATCCTTCAGGAAATATTCTTGCTGAACCAAGAGTCTCTGAGGAAGATGCTCGAACAATGCGGAGAAGGTCCCGATCCGTTGAGAACGGCAGAGATGTTGTTTGACAAGATCACGGAATCGAAAAAGGCGAGGATGCCGATACATTTTGAAATCGTCTCTCTGGCCTCGCATGATGAGGCTATAAAAAGGATTTTGCTCGAAGACAACGAGAGAGACGTTATGGTCGTGCAAGCATTTGTACAACACCACATGGACAAAGGCAGTGTCCGAAATGATGTCGATCCCCGCATCCTGGCCGAATTGATTATTTCCCTTACTGTGAGGTCCATGGAAAAAATGATAATTGGGGTCAATGAGTCGGAGGTCCGCAGGACCTGGCTGGAGGCCTTGGCAGTCATTCTGGGAACAAAAAAAGAGTCTTAGGTCTATTACCCGGTTTGTTCAGAAGCACACCGATGTCTTAGCCTATTACCTGACCGATGCAATTGGATATTGGATAGTGATCGACACGACCGGTTTCCCTGTTGCAGGGGGACTTCTGACACTTTCAGGCCCGGTGCTCAACGACCCCGCGCCCACTCAGTCATTCGATTCCAGCAGATAGCTGGCCCAAACAAACGCCGTTGGGTCAACACGATTCCATCGAATTAATTTAGTAGTCATAGCATTACGCGGTCGCTCAGAGTCCCGTTTAGGTCGTTCTGAGCTGCACAGCGCCATCATCATAGATCAGCCCAACAATTGTAACATCAGATGGATGGTAGCTCGAAAAAAGCAGACCGCTGGCGGATCCCCCTCCCTCGATAACGATCTTGCCCGGAACCTCAGGGATCCCTGGATGACTGGAGCCATCCGAGAACTCTATCATGAATTTGCTCGGGTCACAGGTCCATGCACCCGATCCCTTATTATTGATCTCGTACCTAGCCGTCTCCCCCGAGTCGCTACTCGAGACCGAGACCAGGTTGAGTTCTAGATTGTTTGAGTTTCTGATGACCACCACGTACATCGCGCCAATGGTCAAAACGATAATAATTACCACCAAAAAGGCGATTATGGTTCGATTCTTGCTCAGCATCCTGCCAATCAGCCCAGACGAAATGACTTGGGCATGATAAAAAGATTGGGTCTTTACCGCGCCAGATATCAGACTGAATAATAGCTGCACAATTAAACTTGATGTGGCATAATTGATCACCTCCCCCGCTATCCTCCACATTCTCTTTAGATGGAACGGACTTTTTCTGCGAGATGCTGATCTTGGACATCATTTTCTCAGCTTCATCATTAAGTAATGCACCTTGCAGATCGGCTGCCTAGTCCTTAGGTGATTGACTATTAGTTAGGCTACACGATCCCTATCAGAGCTAAGACCAAATCCCTATAAACATGACTCAAGGAAGTTTCGGAGCTTTTCGCTCGAAAACGATTCTTGGGCGATACTTGTCGTTGATGATAACATATTTGATCCGGCCCCATATCAGAATGTGATGAATTTGACCCCCTCATTTCGTCGAATAAGTTAAAGAACATCCTTAGTCGTGTCTTGGAGAATAACGTGAAAACAAACCCAAACTTGAATATCAAAGGTAATATTGGGATACTGCTTATGAAGAGGTTCGGTTCCTGGCTAAATAGGATGAAACGTTACTCACCAATACAGAAAATAGCCTTGTTATTGGTCGTCGGACTTCTACTTTACGGCTCTCTCATCGTCATCCAAAATGAGGTGGTCGTTCCCTATGCTCCCTGGATACCGCAGAACAATGACATAGACTTCTATCGTGCCAGAACTTTGGCAATCATCCACGGGGAGATACCCTACAAGGACTTCTCAATGGAATCCCCCCCGATCATCGACTACCTGATGGTTCCAGCGCAGTTGATGGGTGGAGCGTCGTGGCATATTCTCTATATTTTTCTCTTTTTGTCATTCTTACGGGCATTCTTTATTATGCTTTCCTTAGAAGGTATGATGACCATTTAAGTTTTCCTTTCGGGATTGGCCTTGATAGCCTCACCATTTGCTTTCATCGACGCCACATTCGGCGTGCAGGACAAGGGCATAGTCATCTTCATGTTCATTTTGCCACTCCTTTTGTTCATAGTCCAACGTTACAAAACCTCGGCTTTCCTCAAGACGCCCGGCATCTGGACCTTGTTCTTCAACGCGACCACTTCCTAGTACGGCGATCAAGGCTCGAACCAATAGAATCAGATGGATGATATTCGGTATTACGATCATCATCACTGCCGCTGTGGCAGTACCACTTCTTATTATTGCACCAAACCAGTTTATCTCGTTCCCGAGCTACTATCTTCTCCAGGATCCTACCGGAGAGATGGGAGGATTGAGCATCTGGCATTTCTGGGCTCAGGGTGGATATTCATTGCCTGGCACCGTTGGCGACATCCTCACTGTCTCGGCGATCTTGATCGTTCCGATTACGTTTATCGCAAACGCGAGATCACAACATTCTGGGAGGGTTGTATGATCGTGCTATTGGCGTTCTTCGTTTTTTATCCGAAGATCAACCTTTGTTATTACCTACTCCCTATCTCCTTGCTGATCGTATGGGGAGTGGATAACCGTCCGGTAACGATCCGTTGCTTCGCCCTGTATATTCCGTTGATCATAGCCGCATGTTTGACTGAAAACGTCACTGGACAGCCCGCGAAGTTTTCCCGTTCTCTTGGATTGTCGGATCGTTACTGGTCTTAGGGACGAATATCGTGCTCATAGACACATTCCTCAAGGCTCGAAAGAAAAAGGCGTTCTTCGAAAGATGACTGCTCTGGATAACTGGAAGAAAGGTCCTCTGTTATGAAGAATTCCCGTCTGGATACACGTTTACGGCCACTTATTTCAGAATCTATATCCTCAATATCCAGGGTTTAAGATTCGTTCAAAAGCGTAAGTCAAGACAGCCCTCAAGTTCTAAGAGATGCTTCGATGATCGGCCTGATAAATGGCAATGTTCTTGTGATGGTTGGTCGAACCATCCTTACTGGTTAAGTCGATAAATGCTTTTGATTGCGAGGGTGTTTCGTTACAGGCTTTAGCATGTCTGTGGAACTTGCCATAGTAGATACCGAACCAAATCTATCAATTAGTAGTCAAAGAGCTGTGTGAATCAACTTCTTTCGCTCTCTAAGGTCGGTTCCTCAACTAGGGAGAAAAGGGGTGATCCATATGGCGTCGATGGGCATGGACGCGGCTGGCAGCGAGATGATTTTTCCTAAGGGTATTCCCGCTACAATACGCAAATACATGCTGGCCAACGCACTCAGACCTTGGCTTCAAGGTGGACTATCCCATCGTCGTAGATCATGCCGGCGACCTTCGCGGTCACCGCAATATTAAACGATGTTTCGACCAACGACTGAACATGTCTGCCCAGGACGGAATATGAAGCATATGGACTTTCGACGTGTACCCGTTTGCCGTCGCTATATGTGACCTCCAAGTATTCTGTGTTGAATGTGAACCCGGACCTTCTCTCATCGGTAAAATTGAACGATATGACCGCATCTCCTGATTTATACGGATAAACGGTTGGGTAGGTCACGCTGGAGATCTTAATCGACAATCCCCGGTCAGGATTGGTATATGCCACGATTGCCAGCCCGGTGATCATGAGCACCACAACGGTCAATATGGCGCTGACCACCACCCACTTCCCCGCCGTCGTCTCGGTCATCCGCCGGACCGGTGGCGGCACATATGGATTGTAATTTTGCGGATGTGCTGGTGGATTTCCAGGCTGGACCGTTCCGCATCTCCCACAACGCTGAACGTCGTCGCCGAGCTCGGCCCCGCAATTTGTACAGTATCTCATCCCCCCGCCTCTGTCAAAAAAGAAGATGCAGGTATATTACATATCGGGCAGTTTGAACGTTTTGCTTGAGCGTTTCCCTAAGCCCCGGACCAGGACCGGGCCTTCTCCAACCTCCCCCCATAACGGAGTAATAATATTGGGTAAGGTATTTTTTTCATTTTGGATAGTCTTGACGGTGCAAATTATCAAAATAGCGAATCGGTTCGTTATCTGTTTATGGGGAGTACGGGATTGACGGTCATAGGTCGAGCCCTTCAAGGTATTACCCCCCAAGGACAATGAACGGCTCGGGATGAGACCTCGATTATCGACCTCTCGGTGTTGAGTTCATGGCAGTGAATAAAACCATCAGGAGCAGCGGCACACATTATAACGCGTCGGTCAAAATCTTCGTCACCGAGTGTCCGAACTGCGGATGGCGAATAATGAAAGGAATGAAGAGGTGTCCTTGGTGTGATTCGAGCATTATGACATAAGGCAAGCTTAAGCACTGGCCAGAGATATATTAATGGCTATTCATAGCACAATTCATTCAGAGATGACTAAACGTTTGTGATAGCCTATTCCCATGTCCGAAAAGGGAATTGCAGTCTCCTCAAGAAATTTTCCACAAACGTTCAAGCAGGCTGCTTTACCGTTTCCAGGAATGCAGCCACGTCAATATCATACGATGCATCCTGGGTCGTGCCGTCGATCATCTCGATCTTTGCCCTAATCTTGTTCCTTTCGAACAATATCTGGGCGTTCTTTATGTTGGACTTATAGAAGCCGATCCTCTTTCCCTCCTGGGTAAGCCTTCTTTCCGCGCAGAACAACAGGCCAGAATCTTCGAGCAGTTTGATCTTGCGGTAGCATGCGGCAATCGGTATCCCGAGCTTGTCGCTCAGTTCGTATGCGCATTTCGGTTTTCCCACGGTTGCAAGGAGAATCTTTGCCGAGTATTCCTCGGTAATTAACCTCGATGTTTCGAGAGCCTGCATTTCCGACACCTAACAAAAGCACGTCATTTTCAGATATATAATCCGAATCAAATGCTTATCATTATTGATTCTGGTTCCATGGACATATCCATATGGTGAAATTATGGGCAGAAGCAATCAATTCGGTATGTGAAACCAAACATTTTGATTCGTGAAAATAGTGATTCCATCGTCCATCCCTGAGATGTGATATATTTCACATATATTATACATCACCATTATAAAAGGCCCGCACCGACCAATCCAGCACATCATTAATTCTTTTTCCTCCTTCTCCACACGACGACCGATAAGATAAGGGCTGTTACCCCTACCCCAGTAAAGCCAGGTTTTGATATGACCAAATGCTCATATCCCCTCCTGCCTTGAGATCAACTTTCACCTGGTATGATTCTATGTTCCCAGCCTTGTCGGGGCCATAATGGTATACTGGTGGACCCCCACGGTCGAATTGCTAACTTCTATGGACGATGAGTCCAAGGGAAGCTGCAGTTTATATCCAAATTCATCAACCAATGTCAGACTGGATAGCCCCCAATTATAAATCGCATCTCTCCATGGATTTTGAGGGATCAAGAAATTGGGAAATGGATCTTTTTGAATCATATTTAGAATATCTTATCATCCACGGAATGAAGACCATGCGGGAGGGTTAGGCGTTGCGGGGGAAGATGAGCGAAAGTGCCCTCTTGAATCCATCTTGTCCTTCATTAATAGGGTCGGACTAATCGTCGCCTCATGAGGGCGTTATTGACCCCTTTTGAAAATTATTTTAAAGAAGATTAAATCGGTCTATTAGCGTGACGAATCATTCATTTTTCGTTTTTATTGTTTCACAGGGAAATAGGTTGAATTCTAAAGGCTTGGTCACCTGACTTTATCTTTTCAGATAAAATATCTAGCCATTCATTATAATTATTGTTCTTTTATAGGATATCAGAGGAGCTTCCAAACATACAACGTGGACGGTAAATTGACCTTCCTGATTTTTGGCATCGCAAACCAACTATTTATTTGTACCGTAATTGTACTATACAATATATATATAGTCAAATATGGTACTAACCAACAGTAATAAATATTAAAATCGTATTAATTCTCGACAGGAAGATCGCTATGGAAATCACCTGGGTCAAGGGCAGCAACTCCTGGTTCTGGATTCGCGTCAACGACAAGAAGATAAACATCGATCCCGCCTGATCCGAGGGGCTCGACCTACGGGCCAGAAATGGTCGAGAAGGCCGACCTTGTTCTGATCACGCATTCCCATGGAGATCATTTCCAGAAGAAGACGCTCGACACCTCACAAGCAATGCCACGGTCATCATCGCACCTCCCAATGTGGCTAGGAAGCTCGGTGCGACCAGTCATGTCATTGTAGTTGCACCGGGCGAAGAACATGATCTTGGCTGGGTGAAGGTAAAGGCGGTCTATGCTTACAACCTGGGACTTAAAGGTCATATCTTACATAGGAAGGGCGCCTGCGTCGGTTATCTTATGACTGTCGGGGGCAAGACCATCTACCATGCCGGCGACACCGAGTTCATACCGGAGATGAAACAGCTAGGCCAGGTCGATCTGGCGATGCTGCCGATCGGTGGAGGGCCCACAATGGACGCCGAAGGGGCGGCCTCGGCTGCTGTTGCGATGGGCGCCAAATATGTGGTCCCCATGCACAATCACAGGAGGCCGCTGGGGGAGCTCAAGACCCGTCTGAAAAAGAATCCGGAGATCCAGGTGACATTAGCAGAAAAGGGAAAACCGTTCGAGCCATTCTGACAAGGCTATCCTACCGGCCTATCTCTACATTGCAGGCAATAATGATATTGACACGGTGAGCAGCGCTGTACCTGTTCAGGAGGATAGTGAGGTGAGACCGACCCATCAAAGATCGATCTTTGATGACAATCGCATCAATGGCTGCCGAATCGGTTTGGTCAATAGTATCAATAGCTTTAGCCATATGACCAAAATTGAAATTCAATACCCATAGGCATAGGTGATGATTAGAAA
>CAVWKV010000069.1:0-15943 GCA_963755265.1 uncultured Methanomassiliicoccales archaeon
CCAAGATTAAAAGGTGCGCAAAGCTCAGTTAAGGCCGAGGATGCGTCGGTTGGTTGGGCGAGTCGCTAGCTGCATAGAGGGTGCACTTCAACTGGAGCAATGCCTGGTTCATTTATGTTGGACACACATCCATTGATGATGTCTCTAACCCTGCATAGCCGTCAGGTTTAGCGATACCGCCGTCGATTATTGAACGTGACCCATTCCAATAAAGGAAGGGGAGGCGTCCTCCCGACACAGCTCGTTTGCCCCCAAGTTCAGCGCACGAAATCTACATCGTCGTCGTTTTTGCGCTGCCTGGTTTGCTGGTACTGCTGCGGTACCTGACTAGATGCGTTCTGTGAAGCCCCTCTCGGTGCAGATTGGGTATTCATCCCCATGCCGCGTGCGTTCAGCATGTACTGGCTCTTTGCCCCGGTGACGATCAACAGGACCTTGATCGTTCCAGTGAGTTCCGGCTCGATGGAACATCCCCATATGATCCGGGCCCTCTCGCTCACGACCTTGTTGACGATCTCAACGGCTTTCTGGGCCTCTCCGACGGTCATGTCCGGTCCGCCGACGACACGGATCAACACTCCCTTGGCCTGCCTCAGGTCGACCTCCCCTAGCAAGGGAGACGTAAGTGCCTCTTGGACCGCTGCCTTGACGCGGTCGTCCGCGTCCGTGTTGGCCTCTCCGATACCGACGAATGCCACACCGCCCTCGTTCATGACGGTCTGGATATCGGCATAGTCCAGGTTGACCAGGCCCGGCTTGGTGATGATCTCGGTCAGACCCTTAATGGTCTGCATCAGGACCTCGTCTGCGACCTTGAAGGCCGCTTCGATCGGAAGCTTCGGCACCATCTCCAGGAGCTTGTCGTTCGGGACAACTATGGTAGTGTCACAGACATTCCTCAGCTTGTTGAGACCTCCCAACGCGTTCTCCATGCGCACGGTCCCTTCGGCCTTGAACGGCAACGTCACGATACCAAGGGTAAGAGCCCGAATCTGTTCCTTGGCGATTGCCGCCACGTAGTGCGCGGACCCAGTTCCTGTCCCGCCCCCCATGCCTGCAGTGATGAAAACGATGTTTGCACCGTTGAGGAAGTCTCTGATCTCGCCGTCGTTCTCACGTGCGGCTTCCTCTCCTACCTCAGGCCTCGCCCCTGCGCCCAGACCTCTGGTCCTTGACTTTCCGATCAATATCTTTTTCGGAGCGCGAATGGTCAACAGATGCTTTGCATCTGTGTTGATAGCACAGAGCTGAGCTCCATTGATGCCGGCGTCGACGCATCGATTGATGGTGTTGCAGCCGCCACCGCCGCATCCGATAATCTTGATACAGACGTCCAGCGAAGCCGCGATGCGAAGTAGTTCCTCATCGCTGGCGCTCACGATTGGTGCCGCCTGTTGATTTCCCGCACCTGCATTTTGTGGTTGCTTGGTTCCAGCGCTTGCTAGCGCTTCTTTGACTATTGAACTAGGCATTTGTGCATCCCCGTGTCTATAGTACGTTTTTTCATTATAAATATTTCTAATCTACAAAAAAATACTGGATAGTGAAAATAATGCGATACTTCGGATAATTCACATTGGTTTCTATGACCGGGTCTCCAGCCATACAACAGTTACACCATTAATACATGCTAACCGCTTAATATAACTAGAACATACGAATAAAAGTGAGCCAAGTGTTTGTAATCCGTTATGAAGAAGGCGGTTCCGAGCTAATTGACAACCTCGAAGTACTTTGGAACGAATTGAACCATCATGATATAGAGCGGTCGCCTTTCTTTTCTGAGGCCTATCAATAAAAACCTTCAAGACCCGAAAAAAGGAAATGATAGAGAAATCGAAGGGGCGTTGATCAAAACCGATATCGCATATAATTCCGGAAGGAATAATCCCATTGGATATTGCGTAAGTAAAATCCATGCCAATAATGTTGGAGAAGTAGAATCCCTGGTCGTGTACAGGGCTTTCAAGGATCAAGGGGTAAGAGAGGAGTTCATGCAGCGAGCCCTTCATTGGATGGACTCGCACAATGTGAAATCAAGAAGCTGGAAGTGTATTTCGGGAATGAAGTAACGTTCAATTTTTCCAAAAGGTTCGGATTTTATCCAAAGTATACTGTGCTAGAACAGAAATAACAAGAATCCTAAATGCAGGTTCCTATTGCGGACGTCTTCGTTTACCAAAGGGACAAAGAATACGCGATATATTCGTCCTTCTTCACCCCATCTGCTTTAGGAATGAGGCCGATGCTGTTGAAGAAGCCGAAGCACTGGCAACTAAATATGCGTTAGAACGAGGGGAAAGAGCAGGTGGTCTGGAACTTAAAGTGGAGGTGTCGGTGGAGGTAGAAAGGGAAAAATCGAACAACATCGAGATGAAAGACTCGTTAGTCCAGATGCGGATTCGTGCAAGAACGGTCGGCAAACCTCAAAGAGCGGACCGAACGTAACTGTAAACCTAAAAAATAGGGGACTCCTCATCCATCGTTTGAATAATTATCGAAATTCCTATATGCGATAGAGCCAGGATCGATTGCCGTTATATTTTCCCATAACAGCTCAGAACGAGAACGATTCCCTACCCCATCGTCTTTCTATCCTTGCATAGAGGAAAAGGGCCGTCACTAACATTATCAAGCTTAATCCGGCGATGATCGGACCAACGAGCCATGTGTCGTTCGAATAGCTGAACGAGAGCAGAACCAGGGCACACAGCGGCGGGATGCTCATCAGGGCGAACTTTCCTAGGACCCGAGGGTCGAAGAGGTAGCTGTTGGTCCTCAGTCCGGTAAGGTAGGCAGTCCCGCATACCGTGAACGCAGTTGACGAATAACCCACGAACAGGGCCAATGGAAGCATGTTCAGTTCGGATCGGGCAAGGCCGAGCGCAAAAAGGAAGATTGTCGAGAGGACCAACGCGAAAATAGATAGCACCCTCACCTTAGTCCGGATCATGTCCGATACCTTGATCGGCAATACTTCCAAGAAGGACGGTGAGTCTAGCATGTTCAGCCAACCATATATCGACACGCTAAAGAAGCCAATCATGGCGGAATAGAATATCAGGTTAATCGGGATATGAACCTGTAGCATCCCATCCACAAGCCAGAACAACACCGCCAGGATAACCAACGGGCCAACGTATGCACCTATCACTGGTCCAAGCGTGTTGCTTCGTCTAAGATCAATCCAGTCCTTGGCCATCAGCATACTCTTCCGGCCAGCAAAATGGAACGATCGGTCAGTCTCAAGCATTTCCGCATCGAACTGCTTGGACGCCTTGCCGAACCGGACCTTGAGGGTAAGGATCGCAAACACAGAGAATGCCAGAATAAGGAATATTGACAATATCAGATACAATGGGTCCCCGGTCCTCTGGAATGTAAGGGACGGGAGCAATTGGCTTATGTTGAACAAATTGCCGACATATGCGACCGTCAACAATGCCACGATCGCCACAAGCAGAACGACGAACCACGCCTTCCAGCGGACGTAGATCGAGGAAAGCGAGAAGGAGAGGGATATGCCCAGAAGGAAGGAAAGCGTGGCGGTGAGCAGCAGGAACATCACGCTACTGGCATGGAAACCGGTGATGGGAATCGACAACGCAATCCCGGCCACCAATGGTATAATCGTGTACAGCAGGTAGTAGATGATGTCTTTGACATAGAACGCCTGGAAAACAGTCCGGAAACGCATCGGCAATAGTGTGGGTGTTTGCAGCAGCAAGGTGATCTGTCCGAAGCGCCGATTGGCGATGCTCTCGCCGAATAGAGCGAAGCCGCCCACACCTAGCCCATAAGCGAATAGCAGCAGGTGCAGAATCAGGTACATCTGATCCATGGTAGTAGCCAATAACAGCTGCTTCGAGGCCAGCGCAAGGATAAGCGAGAATATCAGAATCATGGCCGGGAAGAGCATGAACTGCACCCGCCCGATCATGCCAGCATTAAGCCTCATCTCCTCGGACATCATCAGACGAACAAGGCGCAGATGACGCATAACGGAGTTCAATCTTCAGGCTCCCCCTTTTCCGTCAGACGCATGAAGGCCCCTTCCAGCCCCTCCCCTTCCCTTACGATCTCCGCCGGACGGCCGATGGCGACCAACCGTCCCTGGGAAATGATCCCTACCCTGGTGCACATCTTTTCCGCTATCTCCAGGATGTGGGTGCACATGAAAATCGTGCCCCCTCTCTCCAGATATCCCACCAGATACTCGCGGAACAGCTTCTGGAAACGCGGGTCTAGGCCAGAGAATGGCTCGTCCAAGAACACCAGGGGAGGCTCGTGGACGAGGGCGGCGGCGAACATGAGCTTCTGCCTCGTTCCCTTGGAGAGGTCCTTGCATGGCGTCCTCTCCACGTCCCCCATATCCAAGAACTTGATCCACTTTTCAGCCCTAGACTCGATGTCGTCGATCCTGCGCACCAGCCCTATGAAATGAAGGTACTCCCTCGCGGTGAGAAAGGAGGGAGGTGATTCAACCTCTGGAAGGATGCCGATCAGGCCCTTCACAGCTATCGGGTCCCTGGCTGGGTCCGTGCCAGCTACAGTACATCTTCCCGAGGTGGGCTCCAATTGTCCGGTCAGCACTTTGAGCAGCGTGCTCTTTCCTGCGCCGTTCGCTCCTAAAAGGCCAAAGAGCTCACCCTTCGCGATGCTAAAGGACACCCCATCAACGGCCCTGACTTCGCCGAAACTGCGCACCAACGATTCTGCCTCGATTATCGTTTCGGACATGATCGGCGACCCCTTTATGCTATGAACCTATGGTGGCCGGATAATACTTTGCCAGATTATGAATGGGCAGGGACATCCATGTCACAATTGTCCTTCGTTTATTGTACTGACTTGCACGTTTCACTAGGGGCAAGACCCTGATTTGAGGGAGTGATATGGAAATGGATCGTTGGTATGGTGAGTGGTTTGCCTTAACTTGGATCATTCTTGTGAAATATGTGATGCGCTCGTACCTCACAATTTTCCCTTCACACAATGACGGCTACCTATTTTCTTGGATTCTGAGGATCCCTTGATCCAGGTCTTCTTCTCATCCGCCCCCGTTTTCTTTGGAATGGCCACTTCTTCCTCAGTATGCTTCGAGCTTTCTAAATACGGCATGTTTCCCATTGCTCTAACACCGACCCCCGCATTCACCGTTCCTTTCCCAATCTCGATGCGGTCATTTTTATGTTCCAAGCGCGACGAGCTTCTCTTTTCCTCTGCCGCCTTCTTCGCCGTCAGTCCAGCATTATCGGCCCGGCATATCTTTTCCCTTATATTATTGGCATGTTTCATAATATTCAACCTATATTAACAACTATACCAGCACGGTAAAAGAACTTATTGTACGAAGTTAGAATTAGTCGGTTGTTTTACTTAACGACCCTTTCCTGATGGTCTGGTTCAATCGATGATTGATGCGGTGCGCACGAAACAAACGACCCCATCGAGAGCGATTACTTATTCTAAATAGAATATATTCCTTATGAAATCACAATAGAAATGTATCTGATTCGAGACTGTATGTCGCTACAGATTCAGTTGTTTGAGTACCTCGATTGATATAGGAGTTGGAAATTGACTGACCGTCAGTCGAAGAGATTCCAATGCCCCGTTCAACTAAAGCTAACTGCGACCGTCGCCTCGAGTTCATCAACGCGGCCGAGGCGCTATTCAATGAGAAAGGGTTCGAGAATACCTCTATCGATGATATCGTCCAGCGCGTCGGTGTTGCCAAGGGCCTCTTCTATTACTATTTTAAATCAAGAGAGGAGCTGCTCGCAGCCATCGTCGACCGCATCCTCAATGAGATAGAGACAGTCGTCATTCGGGCTATGGAGAAAGAAGGCCTGACCGCGATGCAGCGCATACACGAGATGTCCACATCGTCGGATCTAATACGGGCGCGTTCGGGCAAATTGATGAGATACTTCCACGAGGAGCGCAACCAGGCACTGCATCTTCAACTTGAGGTCCGTACGATGAAGTTCCTCGTCCCGGCCATGGAAGCAGTGATCAAACAGGGAGTTCAGGAAGGTGTGTTCAATACACCATATCCGCGGGAGACTGCCATCGCGTTATTCGGGATAAAGGGTGTCTCTGATCATACCAACGCCGGGACCGATTATCACGAAGACGAGGAAAGGAACGTTCGGATTATCTCATTCCTCTCGGAGCGCCTCCTAGGGGCCAAGGAAGGGACGTTCCTTGAGTTCTTTACAGAAATCAAGAACCACAGCAAGGAGAATAGCTGCGGCTGCTAGAAAACTATCAAAATTGAAGGTGTTGCATTGTTAGGAATGAAGAAGAAAGAAAAGGAAGACGTGAAACCGTTGACACCTGAGGAGCGGGGCATGAACCGCACTCGTTCCTTCATCATGATCGGTCTAGCCCTGGGATTGCTTGTATCCAGCCTGGACCAGACGGTCGTTGGGACCAGCCTGCCCAAGATCGTGGGTGACCTGGGCGGGATGAACCTGTTCGCCTGGCTGTTCACCGCATATATGTTGGGCGAAGTGCTGACCATACCTGTCGCCGGCAAGATGTCGGACCGTTACGGGAGAAAGCCGGTCTTCCTGGCTGGCATGGGCCTGTTCCTAACCGGCTCGATACTGGCAGGAATGTCCAACTCCATGGATATGCTGATCGCCTGTCGCGCATTGCAGGGCGTAGGTGGCGGAGCCATAATGCCAGTGGCAATGGCCACGGTGGCTGACCTGTACGCACCGACCGAGCGTGGCAAGATCCAGGGCATGCTTGGTGGCATTTTTGCTTTAGCCAGCGTTATCGGCCCGTTCCTAGGCGGGTTCATCGTCGACAACCTGGACTGGCGCTGGGTGTTCTACGTGAACCTCCCAGTGGGCATTCTGGCTATCGCCATCACCTCCATGAAGTTCCCCAACCAAGAGAGCGACACGAGCAGGCACATCGACTACGTCGGAATGGTCACGCTCGCCTCGACGCTGCTCCCATCACTATTGGTCATGACATGGGGTGGAAGTACCTACGCCTGGGAGAGCATCGAGGTGATCGGCCTGACCGCTATCTCGCTCCTGTCGCTGATCGCGTTCATCCTGAACGAGAAGAGGGCTGAGGACCCAATACTGCCGCTGTGGCTGTTCAAGGAGCCGATCTTCACACTGGGCAGTATGGGACTGCTGATCATGTCCATAGGCCTCTTCGGCGTGATCGCTTTCCTGCCTATGTTCCTGCAAGCGGTCATCGGCATGAGCGCCACCAGCAGCGGCGAGACGCTGATCCCGCTCATGGTAGGGGTAATGATCACGATATTGGCGAGCGGATTCCTGCTCAAGCGCACTGGTTATAAGGTCTGGCTTATCATTGGGCCACCTCTCTCGGCGTTCGGCCTGTTCATGCTGTCAACGCTTCATGCGGGTAGCTCGCAGACGGACGCGGTCATCTACCTGATCATCACCGGTATGGGTCTCGGCGCGGTCATGTCCAACTACATGGTCGCGGCCCAGAATGTGATGAATAAGAAAGAGATAGGAGTGGTCACCTCGTCCATGACGATGTTCCGCAGCATCGGTGGAACCGTCGGCGTTACCTTGCTCGGGGCGATAGTCAACGACCGCATGGTAGGGGAACTCAACAAAAACCTGCCTTCTGGCGCGATGTCCAGCCTGCCGACCACTGACGTCAATAGCATCGGCGGCTTGTTGATGTCGCCTTCGGCCTCTGGCATTCCCGGTCCGATAATGGATTCGATCAGGCTATCGCTCAGCAACAGTATCACATACATGTTCCTGATCGCGGCGGTCATCGTGATGTTCGCCCTAGTAACCAGCGTCTTCATCAGGGGCGTACCGCTGAAAAGCGCCGATGAGTATCATGAGAAGGATGTACGAGAAGATGAGGCTGCAAAAAGCGTTCTGCCGACCGAGATGGCAGTGGCTATTGAGCTTCCCTCTGCAGCGAAGTTCGACAAGAAATGACCTTAGCCCAAACCTTTTCCAATTTCTTATTTCTCGCCGCCATTGTTTAACTTATGCTACTGTCATCCGTCTTGAGATAATGACAAAGGATACGAAAGCAACCAGAATTACCATCACCGGAATTAGTGCAAAATAGACTGGATTGTAACTACCATCGATACGCTCGAACGCAAAGCCCAAACCGAATCCAACAGAGAGCCCGATGACAAATAGATATGCCACGGGGGCCCACTTATCCCACGATGATCTCCTGATCTTCATCTAGCAGCCACCTTATCGACCTGTCAATGAAATGTAATTACAGATATAGGGTTATAATTGTACGTTCATCATCATTTCGGGTTGTTCCATGAAAGCAAAATGTGAGAGGTGTGGAGTGGTCTTTGAGTATCCATGGCATCCCACGTTGGTCCATGTAGGTAGCACCAAACTACTGAAGTGCCCAGCCTGCGGCAAAAGAAGCATGATGAAAACGAATCTGGAAGACCCAGTGACCTGGCCATCGGACGGGACCCGCAGGTAAAGGCCCTTTAGAGGAGAGACCAAGGCGAATGGATTCATCGGTCAGGCAACTTAGGATTTGTTGTTTATCTTCGGGTTCTTGACGACGAGAACGGGACACTCAGCGAATCTGACAACCTTCTCGGCCACGCTCCCCAACAGGAACTTGGAGATACCAGAGCGACCGAGTGTTCCCATGACGATCAGGTCGAACCTCGCCGAATCATGGACTATCTTGCTGGCGGGAGATCCCCACTCTATCTGTGTAATGACATTGGCACCCATCTTCTGCCCTTCAGAATGAACAAAAGCCACGGCCTTTTTCCCCTCGTCCTCAAGAACCTTGGTAAGGTCAGGAACGGTAGTGGGCATTATCGAGACCAGTGTTTTGTTCATGTAAACCTCATCATCGATCACAAACAGCGCGGTGACCTCAGCCCCAGACAACTTTGCCAGGGCTAGACCGTGCGCAACCGCTGCCTTTGTGTACTCACTACCGTCGGTCGGAATTAGAATGTGCTGATAAAGCGCCATTTTCTACCTGGTCCTATATCGGGCAACTCAATATTTCCATTTATTACACCGACTTAAGATTGGTCATAAACGGATTCGTTCGATCCCACGAGGTCGATCGATAATCCGATCTGGTTATCTTGTAGGACCAGTTTGAAGAATGAAAGCCCAATCGATCAGTGGATCTGATTCCAGAATGCATAGAACACGAAAATGTGGAATGACGGGAATGGCGATCGGACCGTCGATCAGTGGTTTTATGTTCTGGTAGTGACGAAATTAGAATTATCCCTATTCAATTACTGACATCTTATATGTTCAGGATGACCGGATACGTTCCGCCATTCACTGGATCGACGATTACCTGATCGCTCTAATCCCAAAGCCACCTCGTTGGAAGTGGCTAAGATCGCTGCCTTATACAGTCCAGTCTGGTTCTCCGGGAAGACAAGTGTTATCATATGGATGACCGAAGAGTGGGCTGCGATATCGCCCTCCGCCATCTGGTCAGTGTTTTGGAACCGATGATACTGAACATCGAAGATCAAATGGGTCGAATGGATTGTGACTATTACTTGGGCTGACGCTTGACCACTTAACAAGGTAGAATTATTGGCCGACGGATTCGGACTGCTGCTGTCGGTTGTATTCGGGGACCCGCTCTGGTCCAGCTTATTGTTGTCCGTTGCGAAGGCTAAGAACAAGGCAGCAAATATCAATATAAAAACCACCGCAACTATGGCCACGATATGCACGAATGCCCGCCGTTCATCCTTTTTTCCACTGCGCCGTGTTCTCCCTCCTTTTCATAAAAAAAATAAAAACCGACATGAATAAATCGTTTCAGGAAAGGCTGTCAATTCCTGAGACAATTTCAAACTGTCTCAAATCTATACGCAATATCCTTCCAAATGCTCTTTATCCACCGAAGACCATTATGTATACTATTTACCCTTCAAGGGACAACAAAGTACGCCCGACCACATAAAGCGGCTGGTATGACAATGGAAAACCCCGAAGACATCGAAAAGGTATTGGGTCCGAACGAGCAGATACAGCTGTACATCAAGGACAAGATATACCATCCAAAAATCAACATCGATTCCCTGGTTGTAACGAACGAACGGGTCATTCTTCGTCACCCACATGCGCTTGGCCTGATGAAGAACTACACTGATTACAGCTATTCGGAGATATCGGGTGTGGAATTGGACAAGGGTTTAATGCGCTCCAAGCTCAAGTTCACGTTCAGGCACAGCCCAGAACCAATGGAACTGAGCGACCTACCGACCGACCTCGCTGAAAAAGCTTATGGCATCATCAGGGAGAACATAGGCAGATTCCAGGCCCCGTTCTCCACCGGATATGCCAATGCTCCTAGGCCCCCTCACCAATGAAGTCTCATGTGAGCACAATTGAACCCATGCCCTGCAATGTTACTAGATGATCCTGGGTCAGACTCGATCTCTGAGAAATAACTGGGAACTAAGCGGAGATCCGATAATACCCAATAGTCGCTGGCCATATCAACGTAGCAAATATACTGGCCCCGATGAAGACCGTAAAGTTGGTCGCTGGCCAATTAAGGCCAATCAGGCTGCCTTCCACTGCCAGCCATATGACAAGGACCAATGTCAACACAATTCCTCCGATCCAGGACCAGTGATATCCTGCGGCCTTGCTGATACTGACCCCGTAATATGGTGAAGTTATTTATTCTCTGACAACCATCACGATTTGGGATGGATCATGGGAGCCAGGGGACCGAAATCTAAGTTCATCGATGAAGCATGTCCGAACAAGGATTGTGGCATGTATGGCCAGGTAGGTCAGGGTAACATTGCCGGGAACGGCACCTACCAGACGCGGAACGGCCGCGTCAGGAAGTACGTGTGCCGCTCCTGCGGCACCACGTTCTGCGGCCGCAGGAACACCGCGTTCTTTGACTTCAAGACCAAGGACGAGAAGGTTCTGTTAGCGTTGAAAATGATTGTCAAAGGCATGAGCATGCGAGCGGTCGCCGAAGTTCTGGAGACCAAGCTGGATACCGTTCGCAACTGGCTCAATCGGGCGGCAGAGCACGCTGAGGAGGTGAATACGGTGCTCCTCAAGGAAATGAAAGTGTCGAAGGTCGAACTGGACGAGCTCTGGACCTTCGTCCAAAAAAAACAGTTCCGAGAATGGAGCAGTTTGAGGACGATGGAACGTGGGTCTGGGTAGCGTTCGACCCGGAGCACAAGGTCGTCCTCGCCCACGTCGTGGGCGAGAGAAAGCAACCTTCGGCCAACAAATTGCTGAAGTGGGTCAAGGAAAGGATTGCTGGCATACCATCCTTTTGCAGCGATGGGCTGAAGTTCTACACCGACGCGATACTGAAGTTTTACGGTCACATCGTCTCGTTCCCCAAAACTGGCCTGCGTGGCAGGCCGAAAGTGCCAGCGATGGTTCCGGATGATGGCCTCAGCTATGCCCAGGTGATCAAACATCAGCAGAACGGACACCTGGTCGAAGTGGAGAAGAGACAGATCTTCGGAGAGTATGCTGGCCCTGCCAGCATATCCACGACGTTCATCGAACGGTGCAACCTGACCATCCGCCAGGAGAACAAACGCCTGACCCGGAAAACGCTGGCTTTCTCCAAGAGAACATACCGTCTGGATGCCCACATGACGTTCTACTTCGCCAGCTACAACTTCTGCCGCCCTCATGGTTCGCTGAGGCATCTGGATGCCTCAGGAAAGATGCGCAAATGGACGCCCATGCGAGAGCTGGGAATCACAGATCGGAATTGGAGCATGAAAGAGCTTCTGACTTTTCCTTATCATAAAACATCAGTATAACAAAGGGTCAGTATCGCCTTGCTGATCCTTCCGAAAATGATCTCTCTTTGGGTAATCGCCCCATAGGCGATAATGATGGACCCCAACCCATAGACTAAGAACAGGAACAGTCCGACCGGAAGGAAACTGTGGAACGGGACCTTGTCTCTTATATCGGAGGTAAATCCCAACGAAGCCCCAGAAGGGTTGGATATCAGGAGAGAACCGCTGATCAACCCGAGTAATCCGTAGAACACCAGCAAAGTGACAAGTATCATTGAGCTGAACGGACGGGGCGTTTTCGGATAGTTCATTATCCCGGAATATGATGAGGATATATCAAGACGTCGAGCCTGCGGACGACGCCCAGGACCGGTTTAGGTGGATCATTGAATATCATGATTTCATCGCTACATGCATCATTACAATTCCCATGAAGTCGCGTATCAATCTCAAATTTCCGCCCTTGTAGACCTGCCCCTGGTCCACAAAAAGACCATCGCCACCGCCGTCACGAGGCCCATCGACGATATCGAACCCCAAAACAACCATCCATTGCTTAGATTATCATAGAGAACGCCACCGACCAACGTCGAACCGAACCACCCGAAAGAACCGATGAGGCCGAATATTCCCAGATATTTTCCGCGCTCGGTCTCGGTGGACATGCTGACGGTCAGATCGGTGGAGACCGGGACCACGATCATCTCGCCCACGGTGATGACGACCATGGTCATCGCCAGCGTGATACCGTCAGTGACGCCGGCGACGAAGAAGTAACCTACCGCATATAGGGTTGTGCCTAAGGTCATGGCCAGATACTTGTCCCTTTTTTCCAGCGCTCGGGACATCGGCATCTGCAGGAGAACCACCATTATACCGTTCAGGCCGAAAACCAGCCCAATCGTGAGGGTGTCTATGTGCACGCGTTCGTTTGCATAGACCGTGTACGTCGTACTGAACTGGCCGGACATCAAGAACATAGGGATGCAGACAATGCAGAACACAAGGAACAGGACCTTTACATTGCGTAGCTCCTTGACCACTGTGAACCTCTCCTTTACTGGTCCTGGTTGATATGATTCAGTCAGCATGAAGGCGACGATGAGACCTGCCACCAACGAGATCAGGGCCGAGACAAGGAATGTGAGTGAATAGGAGAACACCAGAAGTATCCCGCCGATCATTGGGCCGAAGGCGAACCCGAGGTTCCAGGCCACCCGAAGTAGCCCGTAGGCCTCCAGACGTCTCGCCGGTTCCACCACGTCCGCCACCATGGCATTGTTAGCCGGGTCGAACACTCCTCCGAAGAACATGCTCAACGAAACGACTAGGGATATTACCAGGATATCCGGCCAATAGGCCACTAGCCCCGCCAATAAGAGGAACATGAGACATCGCAGTATCATCGAGTATGTCATGATGCCCAATCGGCCATGTCGGTCCGCCATAAGTCCTCCCACAAGGCTGCCAGCGGCACCAGCGACGCCGGAGATGAGCAGGACCAGACCGACCACGACCATAGGGATCCCCAATCCCTGATACATGAAGAGCGCCAGGAACGGCCCAACGATACTGAACCCGATTCCGTCGATGAGACTGGAGGTGAAGAGGACCCATACACGGTGGTCATAGCCCTTGAAAACCAACTTCCTCACCTTTTCTTCTAGAGTGAGTGCCGGTCCTACTAGGAACGGACGCTCGACCGTCGGCCATCGTCACGGCTTTATTTATCTGCTTGTTCTGACGACCCGATTGGCAGCATCCAGTCTCAATACATGCCATTCATTGGAGGTCCCCATGGTTGCATTTCAAACACCCGGTCCCTTGATGTATCTCCATTTGCCATCGGGAACGCTGATCTCGAAACGGACCCCTTTCGAGGACTCCCCGGTCTCTTTTATCCCGATACCGGTAATGTTCAGAATCTGCATGCCCAGATACAAGCCCAGCCCCGAGTCCTTTCCATAGCCCTTGAGGAATATCTTGGTCTTGTCTTCAATAGGGATCCCGATACCATCGTCCTCATAGATGATGCTGACACCTTGGGCTGGTCGGTCAATGGTAAGCCGAACCCTAGTCACGGGACCTCCGTGGCGGTTAGTGTTATCCAGAAGAATGTAGAAGAACCGCTCCAGCATAGGGTCAGCGTATACCTCCAGCCCGCCAGTGCTAATAATGTACTCGACGCCCTGCTCCGCGCATAGCACCTTTGCTTTCTGATATACATGCTCTACGTTCTGCCATTCCGGAGACACTACACCAACCTTCTCGTAATCCTTGGTGAAGTTGATGAGGTGTTCAATGGCAACGGTTGAATCCAACATCTTCTTCAGGTATTCCCCGGACTGGGAACGATCTTCCGTTTTCTCCTTGAGCAGCTCTCCGTAGCCACGGATGACAGTTATCCGGTTCAGTATGTCGTGTCTTGTGACGCCGTAAAGCACATTAAGCTTTGAATTAGACGAGGCAAGAGCTTCTTCTGTCTTTAACTGGAACGTCATATCCCTCAGGACCAGCAACCGGCCGATGTTCCTCTTCTGAAAGGACACTGTAGAGCAACGGACCTCGAACCGGACCGGCCTACCCTCAGGACTGACCATTTCAATGATCTCGGATCCTTCGCCATCGTTTAGGATCTTCGAATTTATCGCAGGCAAAACGTCATGAATGGGTCTTCCCAATGGATACTCCTTCTCGGATTGGACTAATCTTTCCGCGGCCAAGTTAAGATAGGTGATCTGCCCATCCTGGTTGATCATGATAGCACAGTCTTGCATGATGTCAGCAATCGAGTTGAGAACAAGAGGGGTTACGTAGAAAAGACCGCATCGGTAAACAGCGAGGTAAAGAGATGCTCCGCTTAAAAGAAAAGCAAAGAGCATAGCATCAATGATCGGAAACGGCAAGATGTTGCCAAGGCTCATTCCGATGACGATTGTTGGTATCGCTGCAGAAAGCAAGATGAGCCCAACCTGCGCCCGCTGGACCTTGGGAGACCGGATGAATGCCACCGTCGCCATCCCGATGGCCATGACCTCCAACCCGAACGAATAAACAATGTGCAGATAGTAGAATGGACCCTTCACCGAGGAATATGGCTGGCTGGTGACCAGATTGATGTTTATTTCCTGGTAGAACAAATGGTGAAAACCATTCGTCCAAACCATGATTAGGTCGATCAAGGGAATTATCGAGATGAGGATTATGTTCCGCAGCGTCAGAAAGTCCTGTCGGCCAGTATATTTGACCACGATTATGAAATAAAGAATGGGAAGGCTGGTGAGGCTAATATATTCGACATCATTGAAAAGCAGTTTTGTTGAAAGATCTGTGCTGAGCAGTTCGCACATGTATGTGATGGCCAGTGAGAAAACGAGCAGTGACAGTGCGACGAAATGCCATTTGAACTGTTTAGTGCCCCGCTTCCAGAACATCACGGCAAGGACCAGGGCCATAATGGCCATTATCGAGTCCGGCAGAACGGAAGCCAAAATATTAGTCATCCAGATGGAACGATTTTTCTGTGGATACTTATATAATTGGCCTTCGTTTCATTGGATGATAATAAGTCTGGCATATACTCACAAATTGGAAGGCAACTCTTGATCTTCGGACACGCATAGGACCGCACCCCGGACCAATCCGCAACTTACAGGAAAAACGGTCTTCGCCGTCGATATGATGATATGCCGTCAATGCCTACTTTTCGAGGATCATGGGGGACCTATTTCTTGACGACTGAGCGTGCGGGTTTCTCCATTTGGAACGGGGATTCTGCCCTATGCCAGGGTACTTTAGGGCGATCTATAGGGACAAGGACTGTCTGATGAGGCCGGACCTTGTCATACCTATAATTTCTTTCGGTCTGGATTCTAATCAAATCCGATGTCGGCCCTAGCTCACCCTCAAAATGATCTTTCCCGATACATGACCTGTCTGGCTTAACTGGTGGGCTTCTTTCGCGTTCGAAAGGGGAAATTCCTTTTCGATCATGACTTTGAGGTGACCGGCATCAATCAGCTCTCTTATGTCCCTCAAACGGGCACCGTTCGATGACAATTGATAAGACCGGGCCATGACCCCGTGGGCTGTGGCAGCGTTCTCGTCAACGCCGACCGTGGCAACAAGCAAGCCACCCTTTCTTAGCAC
>CAVWKV010000070.1:0-3918 GCA_963755265.1 uncultured Methanomassiliicoccales archaeon
CACCGCATCCTACGCACTCTTCGGCCTTTATCTTTGCAGCCATTTGAAGCACCTTTAGGGCCTGAACAAAAAGCATATTATAAATTTGTTTGCCACGAATCTTCGCCCCGCGATGTTTATTTATCTAATCCAGAGGTGCTTCCTTTGACATATGGTCGCTATGCTGAAATGCCGGACGATACGATCCGTAGTCCGAGGAAGTACGAGTATCTAGCGGACTGGTCGCCTGGGCATGTTGAAATAATGACGAAGGCATGACATTCACCGTGGAGCTCGTTTCAGGGACACTACTGACGACCGAGGGATTCGCCGAGGCCCACGTGGAGTTCGAGGACGGCGTGGTCATACGTGTCGGCGATGGGCTCGCCAAACACGCGACGGCGGAAGGCGTGATCGTGCCCACGTTCGTCAATGGCCACACGCACATCGCCGACTTTGTCGTACCGGTGGACACGAGCCTGTCGCTGGAGGAACTGGTGGCTCCGCCGCGCGGTCTGAAGCACCGGATGCTGTCGAGCATACCGGCCAAGAACCTGACCGACTCCATGGCCGAGCTTTCCAGGTTCATGTTCTCCCGAGGCATCTCCAGATACGTCGACTTCCGCGAAGGGGGCGTGGATGGGGCGAAGGCTCTGACCTCGGTCCGTGGCAACGGGGCAGAACCATTGATCATGGCCCGTCCGTCTGGCCTGAGATACATCCCGGAGGAAATCGACGCGCTGCTCGAGGTCGCGGACGGCGTTGCCGTATCGTCCATCACCGATTGGGACTACGGTGAGCTGAGCGCGCTCGCTGCGACACGTGAACAATAAGGGATGCCATTTCGCCATCCACGCGTCCGAACGCATCAGGGAGGACATCGGTAAGGTACTGGACCTAAAGCCCTGGTTCGTCGTGCACATGACCATGGCGGAAAAGGAAGACATGGTCGCGTGTGCCGAGTCGGAAGTACCGATCGTGGTCTGCCCCCGCTCGAACCTTTTCTTCGGATCGGTCCCGCCCCTGAGGATGATGCTGGACGCCGGGGCCAGGATAGCATTAGGCACCGATAACGCCATGATTTCGATGCCGGACATGTTCCAAGAAATCGAGACGACGGCCCGGCTCCTACGCTCACAGGGAATGCGCGAACTGACCCCCTCATCGATATGGCTTTCGCAAATGCACGAATACTTTTAAATCGAAACGACTCATTTAACATACAACCTGGGTCACTATGCGATCTCATGGTCCTACGGTCCAAAGGGGGAGATCCCCTGACCGATCTGGTGTTGAGGTCCAGCCCGGAAGACCCGTCGATGGTCTGCTACGGAAAACACATTTGGAGGAAACTAAAATGAACATGTTCAAGCACATACTGGTACCCACGGACGGTAGCGATTACACCAGGGCCGCGATAATCAAAGGACTGGAACTGGCTAAGCTTATGGGAGCAGACGTGACGGCTTTATATGTGGTAGACCAGACCTCGTTCATCAATTTCCCGATGGACTCGACTGTGGTAAGCGTCTACTCGCTCCTGGAGAAGGAAGGGAAGGACGCTGTCGAGTATGTCAAGTCAGAAGGCGAGAAGCTAGGCGTCAAGGTCTTCACCTCGATCGTCGAGGGTGCACCGGCGCGCAAGATCGTTGAGGAGTCATCGAAGCATGACCTGGTGGTCATGGGCACTCTGGGACGGACAGGTTTCTCCAAGTTGCTGCTGGGCTCGGTGGCCGAGCGCGTGATACGCTTCGCCAAGTGCCCCGTTCTCGTAGTGAAGCCGGAAGTGGAGGTCGAACCTTGACCACCGTCGGCGAGGTAATGACGTCAAACCCCATTGTGGCCCAGGTGCCCGGTTCCAGGAACGAGGTACTAAAGGTCATGGTCAAACACAACCTGACCGGACTGCCTGTGGTCAGGCGCAGCGATGGTTCGCTGGCCGGGATCATCACCAGGCAGGACATCTTCGACAAGCCGGACGAGGACCAGGCGGCGTTGATCATGAACCGCGAGCCGGTCACCATCGGCCCTAGGGCGGAAGTGGAAGAGGCGGCGAAAATACTGCTTCATCAGAACCTCAGGCATCTGGCCGTCATCGACGGGGACAGGCTGGTAGGCATTCTGACGCCGACGGATCTGCTGTCAGTGGTAGAGAAGAAGAACATCTCAACCCCGGTCGAGAAAGTGATACGCTCACCCTGTATCCCGATCTACCACGGCGCACCGCTGGCTGTAGCCTCAGTAACGCTCATGGTAAGCAAGGCCTCGGCCTTGGCCGTCCTGGACGACAACGGCCGCCTGATCGGAATATTGACCGACCGCGACATTTTCAACAAGAGCTATGTGAATGGTTCCGTGGCGATGGAGGAGCTCGGCATACCTCAGGACGAGGACGAGTGGACCTGGGACGGTCTTCGCAACGTCATGAAGCTGTGGTACGAAGTCTCCAAGATCGACCTGCCCGGACTGCCGGTGCGTGACATAATGGTACGCAACCCGATGACCGTCTTCAAGAAGACATCGATCTCCGAGGCTGCGCGCATAATGCGCAAGAACGACTTCGGCCAGTTGCCGGTGAGGGACTCCAAGGACAACCTCCAGGCGATGATCTACGACCACGATGTCATTTCGATATTGGCGGAAGATTAAGATAGAACGGTTGAATCATGGGAGGAAGATCACATGGTCGATGTTAATTCAGGGGATATCCTCTCCCTGTGCAAGCGGAGGGGTTTCATCTACCCATCCTACGAGATATATGGCGGCATCGCCGGGCTGTTCGATTACGGCCCGCTGGGCTGCACTATGAAGACGAATGTAATGAACCAGTGGCGCAGGATCTACGCACTGGAGGAAGGCTTCTTGGAGATCGACGGCGAGACCATCGGCCCTGAGACGGTGTTCAAGGCGTCCGGGCACGTGGACAACTTCGCGGACCTGCTCATTTCCTGCACCAAGTGCGAGGAATCGTTCCGGGCCGACCATCTGGCCAAGGAACTGCACCCGAACCTGGGGGCGCTGCCGAAGAAGGAGCTGGAAGAACTTCTCCATAGGAACAACATGGTCTGCCCGCTGTGCGGCGGCGAGCTGTCCCATGTTGAAGAGTTCAACCTAATGTTCAAAACCAAGATCGGCCCGGGGAAGGGCCGGGTCGGTTACCTGAGGCCCGAGACCGCCCAGGGTATATTCGTCAACTTCGCCAACCTGTATCGGCACGCTCGCGAACGGTTGCCGTTCGGGGTCATCCAGATAGGGCGGGGTTACCGCAACGAAATATCGCCGCGGCAGGGCGTCATCCGGATGAGGGAATTCAACATGATGGAGGCTGAGCTGTTCGTCGACCCGACGGACAAACGCTGGCCGACCTTCGACTCGATCAAGGACGTGAAGGTCAGGCTCGTCCCCAACACGTACGTGGACACCAGCGACAAGATCGAGGTGACTATCGAGACCACCTTCGGCAAGGCGGTCAAGGACAAGATCATCGCGCATCAGACCATTGCCTATTTCCTTTGGGTGACCCAGCGGTTCCTGACCGAGGCGGGCGTGGACCAGGAACGGCTGCGGTTCCGTCAGCACCTGAAGACCGAGATGGCGCACTATGCCTGCGACTGCTGGGACGCGGAAGCGCTCCTGAGCTACGGTTGGACCGAGATAACAGGCATCGCTGACCGCGGTGCCTGGGACCTGACGAGGCATATCCAGTTCTCTAACGCCGACCTGACGGCGTTCAAGCGGTTCGACGAGCCGACGGAAGTGGAGAAGGACGTCATAAAGGCCAAGTTCGGAGTGCTCGGCCCAGAATACAAAGGGAAGGCGAAGAAGGTCGCAACCGCGCTGGAACAGACCGAACCGTCGAAGATCGTGGACGGGAATGTCACCGTAGATGTCGACGGCGAGATGATCACGCTGGCGCCGAAGTACTACGAGGTCGTGCGC
>CAVWKV010000071.1:0-16304 GCA_963755265.1 uncultured Methanomassiliicoccales archaeon
TCCGAATGCTTGAAATGGTCCAGGGCAGGAAGCTCGTCCGCCAACATGACCATCTCGGTGCGCGTCTCCCCCACTGAGATGGCCACAATGTCCAGCCTCCCCAGCCGATCGCGGACCTCCGTTGGCATCATGTCCAGCGCCGTTCCGATCGAATAGGGCTGTACCGGTCCGTAGGCCCGAAGATACCGTTCCACAAGCTTAGCCGGGGCATCTCCCTGATATTCATCCGGATGATAGGGGATGTATATGTTCTCCCGGGCCCAGTCCTCCCCCTCCTCGAACTTTCGCACAAGATAGAGGTTCCGGTCCAGGCGGTCAACCGCCTCCTTCAGGACCTCCTTGTCCATGTTCAAGGAGTTGGCGAGTTGTCTGAGGCTCATGCCATCGGAAAGCTCCAGCTCCCGCAGGATGGTGTTGTCCAGGCCGCTCAGTTCCGAGTTGCGGAACATGGAGGCGTACATCGGCCCGTCGTTCGCAAGCACATAACGGACGCGGCCCCTCATGAACCGGCCCAGCAACAGCTCGCCGTTCCTCCGCATCTCCTGCCAATCTTTGATATCGAATCCATCGACGCGGTTGAAGACATCGAGGGGCATGCCCGCTTCGCCGATGATGCGCATGCACTCCACGATGGAACCGAAGGGGCCGTGGGTCTTCTGACGGCGATATGATTCGACGGTGCGGTTGTCATAGGACGAGAGATTGCTGCTCCTCAAACGCAGATGGTCCCGCTTCAGCATGTATTGCGTACCCTCGGCGATGACGAACCTGCCCTCGTCGACGATGCCTTCCTCCACCAGATCCATGATAGCACGCTTGGTCTCCGCCTCGTCCAGGTTGAGGGCGTAGGCCAGCTCCTCGACGGTGGCTGGGGCCCATAATTCCAGGTACGTGGTCAGCGCATGGTCCAGCGCTTCCTGCCTGGGCTTAGTTGCCACCGTTCTTGCCCGGTAGGTCCAATTACCCTCGGAATAGTTTGGGCGCTCGATCCGGAAAGAGGACTCCAGATTGCGCAATGCGCGCTGCAGTTTGGTCGGTTCAGCCTGAGCGAACGCTTCGATCTGTTTGTGCGTTCTCTCTTCTGACAGGAAGCCGAGGATGCGCTGTTCCAACTCACCGAACGGACGCTCCTTGTGCAATACCTCGGCATAGTAGGGCAATTGTTCTGCGGCGACGAACATCGTGTCCTCGTTGAACACCGAAGTTATCTTTCGCTCGGCCAGAAGCTCTTCCGCCCAGCGGTCGACCTGTTCCCGGGAAGGTGTCGCGAACGGATACACGCTCTTCCCCTTCTCGCGGAAGATGTGCATCGGACCGGCTCTACGCAAGAGCTCGAGAAGACCCGCCTTGTCCTCCACCGTTCCAACCTTACGTCGGAAGTAGGCGGCCACCTGCTCCTCCTCGAACTCGAACTCCTTGGCCTCGTCCCCCATTACCTTGGACAGGACCTTCCGATGAAGCTGCTTCAGCAAATGAGCTCCGGTCCTCCATCAGGACGATGTCCGAGGTCCCGGCCAGCACGACGTTAGCAGCGAATGGCGACGGAGTTCCGGAGTAAGGTATGAAGGACAAGGCCATCTCGCCGCGCTCCAGCTGCTCCAGGATGACTTTGGCGTTCTGGATATCCATCACGTCCTCCAATATCTCGCGGAACGTCTCCTCGATGACCGGGACCCCCTCCGCCGAGATCAGGTAGTCCAGCAGATATTGGGAGCGAACCTGCTGGCGGTTGACGGAGACCTCTCGTCCCTTGTAATTGCGTAGGATCATGAACGAGCGTGCGGCGGTGTGCCGGAACCGCTGCTTGAACAGTTCCGAGTCCTTTACCGCCCGGCGCAGCACGTTGTCCAGGTTCAGGCTGGAGACCATGCCCTTAACCGATTCGAGGTCTACGCCCCGTTGCGTCGTTACCATGAAAGCGTCGTCCACGATGGAGACGGAGACGTTCCCGCCCATTCTTTGCGTCAGTTCGAAGGCATACGCCCTTGACAGGGCGTCGTTCACCCTTCGGCCGAAGGGAAAGTGAAAGATGAGGGAGGAGTTGTCCGCCATGTCCCGGTATCCCTCGATCGCCAGGACCCTGTCGTCCGGGATCAACGCGGCCTTCTTCTGTTCGCGGAAATATGACAATATCGAGCGGGCAGAACCGGTATCGATGTCAAAATCTTGCACTAGCCATTCGATGGTCTTCACGTCCTCGTCGCCCAACCGCCCAGACATCTCCCTTCGGAAGCGGGCGATCTCCATTGAAAGATCGAACGAGCGCGGGAGCATCTCACCGCTCCATGACGGGACGGTCGGCTTGCGCCCCGACGCAGATTTCACGAACGCCTTCATTCCTTTGGCCCGGACAAACTCATAGGATCGGCCGCCGAGGACGAACACGTCCCTCGTAGCCAGGCGCTCGACGAACTTCTCGGAGAGATCGCCGATTAGCGAGCCTTTCTCGGTGAAGACCTTGTAATGTGCTTCCTCCGGGATCGTGCCCAGGTTCATGAAATAGATCATCCGGGCCCCTTTTTTCTTGCCGAAGCGCATCTCCGTCTCGTCGTACCAGATCTTGGAGTACACGCCCTCGAACGCATCCCTCGAACCCAGATAGCGCAGCACTTCCATGTACTGCTGGCGGGGAAGGTTGCGATAGCAGTGCGAGCGCCTGATCGCCTCAAACGCCTCCTCCACGTCCCAGCGCTTCTCCAACGACATGCCCACGATGCTCTGAGCTAGAACGTCCAGGCAGTTCTCCGGTATCGTTACCCGATCGATGTTCCGGTTGTGCGCCGCACGACAAAGTACCGCGCATTCCACCAGGTCATCCAGGTCGAACACCAGCATGCGGCCCTTGGGCGTCTTGCCGTGTGAATGACCGGAGCGTCCAATCCTCTGCAGACCCTTGGCGACGCTCTTTGGCGAACCGATCTGGCACACCAGGTCCACCGAACCGATGTCTATGCCCAGCTCGAGCGAGGTCGACGACACCACACAGCGAAGCTCGCCGTTCTTCAGGCGGTCCTCGACGTCCAGCCTGCTCTCCTTGCTGAGCGATCCGTGATGCGCCTCGATGCTCTCCACGCCGCGCTCCTTTAGCTTGAAGACGACCGATTCGGTTCCGCTCCTGGTGTTGGTGAAGATCAAGGTCGTCTTGTGCTTCTCGATCATGTCCCGGAGCATGTCGTACATCTTGGCATTAACGATCTCGTAAGGCAATGTCGTTATGTCCTCGGTGGGACAGATGACCTGAAGGTCCAGGCTCTTCTTCGTCTTGATCTCGATCAGGTTACAGTCCCTCATCTGGCCATTCTCGTAGCCGACTAAGTAAGAGGCGATGTGCTCTATCGGGGCCAGTGTGGCGGACAGCCCGATCCTGGTCATGGGCTTGATGCACAGCGACTGCAGCCGCTCGATCGTCAGCGAAAGATGCACTCCGCGCTTGGAATCACACACCTCGTGGATCTCATCGATGATCAGATACTCGACCCCGGCGAACTTCTCGCGGAACTTCGGTGCGGCGAGCACCATGGCCAGGGATTCCGGGGTTGTGATGAAGATATGCGGGGGCTTGCGCAGCTGTTTCTGCCGTTCGGCCTGGGATGTGTCGCCGGAACGAACGCCCACACGGATCTTGGGGCATTCCATGCCCTTCTGCACAGCAAGGTCGTTGATCTGCTGAAGTGGCTCCTCCAGGTTCTTGTTGATGTCGTTGGCCAGTGCCTTCAGCGGTGAGATATAGACGGCGTAGATCTTGTCCTCCAGCTTTCCGTCTTTGGCGTACTTGAAAAGCTCGTTGATGATCGATGTGAACGCCGTCAAGGTCTTGCCTGACCCGGTGGGCGATGAGACTAGCACGTTCTTTCTTTCGTGTATCAGCGGAATCGCGTATGATTGCGGTTCGGTGAGATCCTCGAACCGTGAATCGAACCATTCGGCGACCAGCGGATCCATCAAGTTCAGGAAATCCCGCTTTGATAACCTCTTGGTAACTCTTACCAATGACATTTATGCCCTCTTGAATCGAGATAAATCCCGCATCAAGGTATTACTACCTTTTGCCCAGTCTTTCGAAAGTCGCTGAAGTTGTTCGGGTCTGGAATAACGCCGGGTTGAAGTTCGAGCTGATGAAGCCATCGCTCCATGCCATAATCATGGTGTTATTGATGGCGACCGGATAAAGTGAAGCGGAAAGCACGGAACCGCCGCAATGAATGTTAGGTTCGCTCCAAAACGTTTTACGTAGAATTGCTCATGTGCTGAATAGATGAGAAGAATAGTCACGCTGTTGCTGACGGTCGCGCTGCTTGTTTGCGCAATTCCGGTACTGACCTCACCGGCATTGTCGGTGACGCCTGGACTTCAAGGATTCTATGGAACCGTCCTCAACGATACCGGCGCTCCCATGTCCGGAGTGACCATCACCGTCCAGAACACTACTACGAACTCCCCAATGAGCACGACCACCAACAGCCTTGGAGTGTACCAACTGACGACCCCGTCGGGAACCTACAATGTTTCTGCAACCTTCGTCAACTATAACTCTAACACCACTTACATCAATGTGGTCTTGCCAGTGGGCGGATCGGCGAGACTCAATTTCACCATGTTAGAGATTCTTGGTTCGCTCCACGGCTTCGTGACGGACGGGACCGCCCCGATTAGTGGTGTGACAGTCCTGCTGGAAAACGACCAGAGGAACTACACGACAACGACGGAGGGACCGCTGGGCGAATATCGCATCAGCAATATCAGACCTGGTGTCTATGTAGCAACCTTCCAGAAGAATGGTTACGATCGGACCAACTCGCTGCCTATCGAGATAGTCCGCGGGATCACTTTGCAGCAGAACGCATCGATGCAGGCGCAACCCTGCACGTTGTATGGCCAAGTAACCGAGAACGGTAACCCGCAAGAGGGGGTGACCGTCACCGCCCAAGGAACGGACAAGGTCGTGGTCGGCACTACCGACAACAATGGCAATTATAGCCTCCAGCTAACTTCAGATTCCTATACCGTCACCTTCAGCAAGAAGGGCTTCGATTCGAAACAGGCATCAATATCCCTCGCCCCTTTCGAGAACCGTCTTCTCGACGAATCAATAACAAGGTCCATGAACAACAATACAGCCACATACCTGTTCGGGTTCGATCTGCCCCATTCCCTCATGGTAATCGGTCTGATCCTTTCTCTGGCCACGATCTGTGTCGGATTGTTCATCAACTTCAGGGTACGCAAGAAACCCGAACTGCTGGGAAAGGACCCGAAGGAAGACAAGAAGGAAGAATGATCAGAGTCCCAGGTCTTTCCTGATCCCCTTCAAATTGGCACAGACCTTCTTGTCCACATCATCATAAAGGCTGTGCCCGTGGGCATCGATCGCGACTATCAGGGGGCCAAACCCGTCAGCCTCGAGCTGCCAGACCGCTTCCGGCATGCCCAGGTCCAGCCAATCGACCCTCCGCACACATTTTATTCCTTGGGATGCTAGGACCGCGGCGCCACCGGTGAAGGCCAAATAGATACAGCCGCATTCTTCCATGGCCTCGATTGTGGGCTTCGACATGCCGCCCTTGCCGATGACGGCCCTAACACCGAACGCCTTGATGAACGATGGCTCGATCGAGTTCATGCGCGAACTGGTCGTAGGACCTGCCGCCACCAGTTTCCAGCCATCCCCGTCCTGAACGACGATCGGACCGCAGTGATAGACCGCCATTCCATGCAGGTCGAACGGAAGCGGTTCACCCCTTTCATGCATCTCCAGCGCCCTCATGTGCGCCTCGTCGCGGGCGGTGTAGACCGGACCGGATATCGTCACCTCATCCCCGGCATGAAGGGAACGAACCGCCTCTTCCGATAACGGGGTTCCTAGTGCCTTCACCAGAACCCCTCCGTCGAGAATACTACATGGCCGTCGGGAAATATCCTGACCGAAGCCCTCCTGGCGGCCCAGCATTGCAGACTGACCGCGACCGGCAATGACGCAGTGTGGCATGACGCAGATTCGATGTTCACGCCCAGGACGGTGTTCCTGCCGCCCAGGCCCATCGGACCGATGCCAGTTCTGTTCAATGCCTCGATCATCTCGATCTCGATGTGGCGCAGTGAGTCGTTTTCGCTGCGCCGATTTGTCGGCCGAAGCAGCGCTTTCTTGGCCAGGTGGCAAGCGAGGTCGGCCGTTCCTCCCACGCCGACGCCCACGATGACCGGAGGACATGGCTTACCGCCGGCGGTCACCACAGTGTCCAGTATGAACTCCTTGATACCTTTGATCCCCTGGGTCGGGGTCAGCATGCGCAATGCCGACATGTTCTCTGAACCGGCACCCTTCATCATCAGTGTGATATCGGTATGCTCGTGATCAGCGGGCTCGAAATGAATGAGCGGCATCATGTCCCCCAGATTATTGCCCCCATTCATTCTGGTCAGAGGGTCAACTACATTGGGGCGTAAATGTATCGTCCTGGTAGCCCGCTCCACCCCCCTTCTTATGGCGGGAATTATGGCCTCATCGCAATGGCCTGAGATGTAGAATAACGGAAGTCCTGTGTCCTGGCACATTGGCAGCATGCGCATCTCGCCTAGCTCGACGTTTCTGAGGATGGTGTCCAGCTGCACCTTTGCGACCTGCTCGGTCTCGGTCTGCCTGGCCCGTTCCAGCGCTTCCAGCACGTCCGTCGGCAGCGTGGTGGCGGCCGTCTTCAGGAGGCGGACCGTGACCTCCTCGATAAGTTCGTCATCGTACTGCATTGGGGCTCGACATCGTTGCCAGTAGTGATAACGTTTACCGTGCTAACATAGCATATTTTTATCTTTTCCGATATATACACAAAGTTAATATAGCGATGCAACTTGCTGAGAGGCTCGAAGGATGATCCCATGGAGTATCCTATAGAGATCGAGAACCTAGTGAAGGATTACAGGGGAGGGTTCAGGGCAGTCGACGCTCTCACGCTCAAGGTTCCCCATAAAGCCTTCCTGGGCTTCCTTGGACCGAACGGTGCGGGAAAGACCACTACCATCAAGGTCCTGACAAACATGCTAGTCGCGACGTCTGGTAAGGCGTCATTGAACGGAATCGATGTCACGGCCGATCCGAAGATGGCCCTGGCGGACGTCGGCGCGGTCGTGGAGACCCCTGAGTTCTATCCGTACCTCACGCCGTTGGAGACACTGGAATACCTCGGGCAGCTGCGCGGGATGTCCATGACGGACATCCAGAGGCGTTCCAAAGAGGTGCTCGATGTTGTCAAGATGACCGAATGGCAGGACAAACGCATCGGCAAGTTCTCCAAGGGTATGAAACAAAGACTGGCCATCGCTCAGGCACTGCTGCACGAGCCGAGCGTTATCATCCTGGACGAGCCCACCTCAGGCCTGGACCCGAGGGGCATGTTCGAGATGCGCGAAGTGCTGCGTGAGCTGAAGAAGGGGGACTATACCGTCTTCATGTCCTCGCATCTCATGAACGAAGTGCAGGAAGTCTGCTCGGACGTTGCGCTGATCAACCGGGGCAAGCTGCTGAAATCTGGCAGCGTGGAATCGTTGCTGAGCGAGTCCAGGGGCAAGAAGATCGAGGTACGGACGATGGGTAAGGTGGAACCGGCCGATTTCGTCAACGTGGGTAAGATATCTGGTGTGCAGGGCATCAACGCCCTTGCGGAGAACACGTTCACCCTAGACTTCAACGGTGGCGACGTAGAGCAGGCGCGGCTATTACTGGATCTGCAAGCGACAGGACTGAAGATCGTGACGTTCAAAGAGAGCGGGATGGCGCTGGAGTCGCTGTACATGTCTCTCATAAAGGATTCGAGGTGATCTAATGGCAGATGTCTACAACATCGAGAAGAACCTGAAGATCGATGTGCCTTCCGACACAACCCAGGTCCTCCTCGTGGCGAAGTATGATATATTGAAGCACATCCGTTCTAAGAGGCTGCTGGCAATTGGAATTATCCTCGCCTTGGTGCTGGCGTTGGTCACATTCCTGGGAACATACAACAATCCTGATCCCCATGACGCCGCCAAATTCATTGGTAACTATGCTGGCTTCGTTAGCATAATGATCGTCATAGGCGTTACCTTGTTCGCAGGGGATGCCATAGTCTCAGAGTTCCAGGGCAGGACCGGCTATCTGCTGTTCCCCAACCCGGTGAAGAAATCAAGTTTGTATGCTGGTAAGTTCCTGGCCTCGGTCGGAATAATGTCGTTAGTCATCGTAGCGTATTACCTGGTGGCGATCGTCATTGGGCTAGCCTATACCGGTAATTTCACTGACCTGAGCATCTATTCCATGCTATTGGCGATCTTATACGGTGCGGCTGCGACCGGAGTGGCATTCCTGATAAGTTCAGTACTGAAGACTTCGACGGCGTCATTGGTGCTGACGTTCTTCATGTTGTTCTTGATACTTACCCTGGTCTCTTCGGTGTTCACACTTGCTGGCATCAAGCCAGATGGCGAATTGACCTTTGCTGGCGGTACCATCTCTGACATCATGAAAACTCCATACCCGGTGGACTCCGTAACTAATCTGACGGAAGGTGGAAGATTCATCTTCCACCAGTATGTTCCAAACGTCGGAATTTCCGTACTTGTGGAGATTGCATGGTTGGCCGTGACGTCGTCTCTTGGTTATATAGCGTTCAAACGTAGGGAAATGGTCAGTTGAAACGGACCGGCAAAAACACTTTCAAATTCTACCTTTTTTTCTTATTGTGTGTTTTAATAATTACTCCCTTTAATAGGAGACGAAAAGAACATTTCTGAATTATCGTAAGAAATGTGGATAGGCCGTTCGACGTCTTCAATTCAATGAATCGGATGACTTCTCCGGAGGTAGAACGGCGTGGAGGGCCATCAGGACTTATGACTTACACCGGAATATGTCGCTGGTCAATATACGTTCTGGATCAATACGTAAGATAAAGAAAGAAGGGCTGGAACCTGGGGACCTTACTTCGGCAACAGATACAACTCTTCCTCGTGCTGGAAGACCTTGACGGTGTCGCCCTTCGTCTTGTACCGTTGCGGCTTGCGCAGTTCCACCGGCTTGAAAGTGGTAGGGTGCATGATCTGGACCTCTCGGTCCGTTTCAGTGAGGACGATCGCGTCCACCATCTCTTCCCGCTTGCCGATGACGCGTGCCTCGGTCATGTCACTGTTCCCGACGGTGAACGATTCAGAGGACTTCAGCTCGGTGATCTTCGTGTTGGTGGTACGGATCGCACCGACCAGGTACATCTTTTTGCGGAACATGACCACGTCGCCATAACGGTACGCAGGAAGCCTCACCAGGAAGGTGAGACGGAACACGTCGTGCCCGTCCTTCTGGGTGAGCAGCTTGGCCGTCTCTTTGACCTCCGCCCCGTACATGTCGGCCAGATCGTGTGCGACCGTTTTGCCCAGCGCCTGACTGGACAGGTTGATATCAGCTCCGCCGTTGGCGCCGGGTATCATGGTGATCTTGCTGATGAACATCTCCCGGTTCTCGGCCCCGGCGTCTTTGACCATCTTGGAGACGCGATCGACCACCTCCTCAAGCTCGTTCTTGTCGAACTTCCTGTCGCGGGTACGTATCTGCAACGTCGCCTCGTAGTAGTTCCCTGCGATCTTGCTGCACTTGCCGCAGACGTTGGTCTTCAACCGCACGATAGTATCTAGTTCCTCATCGGTCGTGAATCCGCGGTAGGTGACGGTGACATCGAGGTGAACGCGATAGTTGGCGTTATCTCGGGCGACGACGGACGTAAGGATGTTGTCGATCTCAGCGCCCTTCATCAGGCAGATGCCGGATATCGCCGCCTCCTGGGCGGCGTTCTCGACCTTGTAATCATGCCACTTATTGTTGATCTGGAAATCGGAGCAGTGGACGCATTGGAACAGGTTGACGTGGTCCGGGATAGTGGTGAAGCGCTTGTTCTCCATGAAGCACTCTGGGCACACCGAGTCGATGGTCTCGCCCTCTTTGCCGCACTTGACGCAGAACATCTCAGAACCTTACCATCTGGGCGTGCGGAACGCCGCCGATGATCATGACGCACTCTTCCTCGATGAAGTCGTGCTCCGCCGCAATGCGGCATACCTTCTCGCCCACCAGGTTCGCCACGGTGCAACCGCTCAGGCGATTCACCAGCATTTCCTCATCGGCGTCCTCTCCCTCGTAGAAGCCGGGCGAGACGGTCAGCTTCAGCTCGCCCTCTCGGAACGTCTGTCCCAGGAGGTGCTTGTCGCATGCCGCGACGACGACGTCACTGCCCTGTTTGTACACCCTTACGGTTATCAAATCAATTCCCGATCCTTGAATTTACGGAGTTCAACTAAACCCGGACACGCTATTATACTTTTGCAAATAATCGTTACGGCTAGGCATGCTGCTGGCTGACTAAAGGAATAGTCTGTTTTTTATGGTTCGATCCATCAATTCAAGCCAGATACAACTCCAAGTTTCCCCTTCGGGAATAACCTAAAATTAGCTCTTGTTCTGTCCTTCGGCGAAAATCTTGCACTCTATCCTTACTAAATGGTCCGTCTCCAGGCTTTCTTATGATTCGATTTTGATAAGTTACTTTTATAATGACCTAAGGCCTTCGATCTCAAAGGGGAAATGTGGGAAGGAACGTGAAGAAAGTAACGAGCAGGACGCTTCTGTTGTTCATATCCATCTCATTGATCGCCTCGATCTACACTTCTTCAGGAGTGATCGGCGATGTGGATACTGGTAGTTTGAACTCGACGACACTGACATCAAGTCCGGCCATCCGCGTAAACAACGATACCGACCTGGTGTCGTTGATTGCGGCCAATCATTGGAATGGCAGCGGAACGGTGTCTGACCCCTACATCATCGAGAACCTGAATATCAATGCCACCGAAAATGGCTACGCAATCTTTATCGGCAATACGTCCAGGTATCTGACTGTAAACCGCTGCCATCTGTACAGTGAGATTCTTGATGCCGACTCCGGGTTCAAATCATTCGGAGGAATACAATTGTACAATGTGACGAATGCTTTGATAGAGAACAACACTTGCAACGGTAATCTCTATGGCATCGAATTGGGATACTGTAGCAACAACAATATCGTTGCGAACAACAACTGCAGCAAGAACGATTGCGGCATCGTACTGGAAGGCTCAATCTATAACACCATATCCAATAACAACTGCAGCAACAACAACATTGCCCTAGGCGGGACCGGCCTTGAACTGACCATGTTGAGCAACAACAACACTATATCGAACAACACATGCAGCGGGAACAGCTACGGCATCTACTTGGAAGGCGGAAGCAATGATAATCAATTCTTTGGAAACAAAGGGACTTTCTTTAAAGAAATACCAACCACAGTGACGGTAACATCCGATTACTCCGGTCAATATGATGTCATGCCAGTCTTCGTCATCTCTGTGGTGCTCTTCGCCATTGTGACCGCCCTTGTATTATCAGGCAGGAAGAAAAATAAAACGCAATGAAGCGTACGAACACCATTTCATACCTTCATTCACAGTAACGTTTCCCACCGAATTAGGGTCAAGAGAGTTTCCCCCTACTCAGTCCCCGCTGGACAGCTTGTAGAAGTCGTGGCTAGGTTCATAGATATCACCGGCGTTGCGCAGCTTCTTCAGCGCGTCGCGCAGTTCCTGCTCGGTCAGGTTCTTCTCCGGCGCGTGCTCCAGCAGCGTCTTGAACGACACGCCCTTGCCTGGTTCGGAGTTGGAATGGATGAGCGTTCGCACGACCGCGATCTTGTTCCGGTCGGTCTTGGAAAACCCGGTCATCACCTTGTCCACGTCCATGCTTCCTGAGTCCCGCGCCATCTTGTTAAGGTAGAACTCGACGATGCGCACCGCACGCTCCGCGTCTTCTTTCGTGACGACGTTACTGAGCCTGATCCTGGCCGACGCTTCGGAAAGCCGTATGAACGCCTCCAGCTGACGCGCGGTGATGGGTACCGACGCTCCTTGCACCTCACCCAGTTTGCGTATCGCCAGGTACTTGTCCTGGATTATCTTGCGCGCCTCCTTGCTCATGACCGGAACGTAGCGTTTAGCGTGCGCCACGTACTTCCTCAGGAACTCCCGGTCATAGACCGGCTTCAGCTTGTCCGTGTCCTCAAGTATCTTCTTATAGTCAACTCCCAGATCGTCCAGTATGCTCATGTCCTCGTGACGGCGTACTTCGCCCCGGACGTGGCCCATGATGATATGCTCGGCGATGCGCATATCGGTTTCGGCCTTCGGGCGATCCGTGAGAGCGAATATAAGGTCGAACCTGGACAACAGCGCCGGCGGCATGTTGATCTGGTCAGAGAGCGACTCGTTGTCGTCGAAGCGACCGTACTTGGGGTTGGCAGCGCCCAGCATGGAGCATCGGCACTGGAGCGTGGCTGTGATACCAGCCTTAGCGACCGATATCCGCTGCGACTCCATCGCCTCGTGCATGGAAGAACGGTCCTGCTCGGTCATCTTGTCCAGCTCATCAATGCATGCGAGACCTTTATCTGCGAGCACAAGTGCACCCGCTTCCAGCGTCCACCGGCCGTCCCCGAATTCGTCCTTCACGGCTGCGGCGGTGTTGTGCACCACGAATCCGTTCCCGATGAAGCTGTGGGCGTCCTCCACCGTCAGGTCGTAGACGTGCTCCGGTATGCCGTCGACCTTCCTTTCGGCGCTTATCACCCGGGACCAGTCAGCCTGAGAATAATCTCCGGCCGGCCCAACCATCATGACCTCTTCGTCCGCCGCAATGTCCGACGACCGGATCCACGCTAGGTCTTCCCCTATCCGGCTCAAGATCTGTGTCTCGGGGGTCAGGGTAATCGACCGTCCAGACTCTTCTTTGAGTTCCACAAGAAATGAAGGGGTTACGATGCGAAAAACCGCCGATACTGGCCTTGTGACCGGCTGACCATCGGCAGACAGGGTTTTGAGCCCATTGACCCCTACTTCCTGCCGGAATACGCCTTTCTCGACTTCCGTTGGAGTTCTGATCCTGCTCTCCACGAACTCACCGATACCGACCAGCTTCCCTTTCACCTCGATCTTGGTGTCGCCGGAGATACATAGACCGGCAGCGGATGACGACTTCCCGGAAGCGTAGATCCCCCTGGGCGCCAGTTCGGACATATAGCGCAATAGCTGCGAGTTGTGAGAGAGGATGCCGTTGGCCACGAAGATGTGTGTGTTCTCGACCTCCAGGTCATAGACATACGGTTCCGGTGCCGGCACCTCGGTCTTTGAGACCACTTTATCCCATTGGACGCCACGCTTCCAGCCATAGTCTTCCCGGCCGTCATTCCCCTGACCACTAGTTACCGCCAGCTCCTGACCCAAGTATATCTGTCCTGCCTTCCTTATCGCCAGCCAGTAACCGTTCTGGACGAAGAGCGGATGCGTCGGAGTTACAGTCAGCTTCCTGCCGCCCTCCGTGACGAACTCGATCAGCATTTTTGGGGCGGTCCTCTTCCATGCCCTGACCGCCCGGCCCGGCTCAACGACACCTCTTTCGGTGAAGGTCATGACTGGGACGTCGATTTCGGCGTAGACCCCGTCATCGACCTCTTTTTTTCCGAACTCGGTCAGCGCTTCTTCCACCATGTCCTTGATCTTCATGCATTCGCCAGACGCGAGCATCACCTCGGCATCACCGGTTACGCACTTGGCGACGCCTGGGTCACCAACCAGGAGGATGTGGATATCGCCCCTCACGCGTGTGCCGTCGTCAAGCTGCTTGTGCGAGCCACCGAACAGCTGCAGCGCCATCGACTCCTTGACTTCGTCATAGCCGTAGATGGTGGGGCTGATGGACTTGATGATCTTGCTGAATACATCCGGGGAGCGCGCCTCCTGCTTGATCCGTTCCTCCTCCTCCTCGGTGATGTTGACCTCTTCATATTCATGCTCCTGGAACTCCACCGAGTGCACTTCCAGATTGATGTCGAACAGCGTCGATTTGTTGTTTCCCTGGGCCTTCTGCACTGAACGAAGGATGCCGTTGATGACGATGCGGTCTCCCGGTGACACGGTGCCGGCCAGGTCGTCCTCCAAATAGCCCGTGAGACGCTCGGGCTGGGCGCCGCCGCGGAGACCTTCCGGATTCTCCTGTATCTCGATCTTCTGGGTGTCCACGTAGCTGGACTCCTCGGTCAATAATGTGAACTTGGTACTGCCGCCGGAGCGACCGCAACCGTTCTGCTCCTTGTAACACTCTAACGGCTCCTTGAACTGCAGTCCGTCCTGCACTTCCACGATCTTGGCTGGACAACGGAAGCAACGGAACACCGCCTCCACCAGCTTCGGCCTTACATCGGTGGCCTTGCGGACCAGCCCTTCTATGGCGATCAGCTTGCCCAGGTGTTCGCTGCGCAGTTTTCTCACGTCCACGCGCGAGTCCGGGGCCAGCGCCTTGAACCTTAGGTGAATCTCATAATTGCCGCGGGTCTGCTGCACCTGCTTGCGCACGACGGTCTCGCCGATGCCGAGCACCCTCTGCGGTTCTGCAAGCATGAACTGCGCCATGTCCGGGTCAAACTGGTCCAGCTCGGCGTAGGCTATGTAAATAGAGCGCACTTCCGGGTACAGGTCGGCGACCTCCGCTACTCTGACCCGGTTCTCGCTGGACTCGAAGAACTCCTCCCAGCGCGCGGCGAGGTCCTCATCGGTATAATCGATCGGCAAAATGAACACCTTCTTGGTGCAAAGAATCCTGACAGGGCGTTTGTCTGCTCACGTGATTGTTTGCAAGGGGCAGATTGGGCGGGAGCATAAAAGGCTTTTTCATACTCGGACGTTGCACCGGAAACCATTGCTGGAAATGGGGTAGGGGTGCCGGTACGTTTGCTCAATCCTTACGTTCTTCCGGTACATAGTCGGCCTGAACAGCGACCACCTCGGCGCTGGTCTTGCACTCCGAGTAGCGCTCGAGGGGTTCCTGGTTCAACGTGATGAACTGCTCCCCCCAGGTGAACTTGGAGAGGATCGAGCGGGTCTGTTCCTTTTCGCCAAGGATGTACAGCGTTGCTGCAAGCGCTTCTACCGAACTGAGCATCAATGGTTTACCCCAGTTGACCGGATTGGCGGCCAGCAGGTAAGGCAGCGCCCTCGGGACCACGTTCTTCTTCAGCTTCGGCACGGCTTCGATGTTCCCCCACGATACGTCCAATACGACCACGCCATGCTCCTTGGCGCTGGTAAGGTCCTCCCTGGAGAGCGCCTTCTCGGCGAACGGCCAAAGGACGATGCTGCCGTAGGGTATGTTCTTGAACGAAGCCAGCTCTTGGACCAGGTTGAACTTGACCATCTTGCGGGAAGTGCATTTCTTCGGGTCGCATTGGTGCTCGTCGTAGACGAAAAGTGATATCGCCACTGTGTTCACTGGTTCCTAAGCATCTCATCGATCCAAACGCGCAGGCCGTCCCGGGTCTTACGAAACACCTGGAGGATCTGCTCCTCGCTTCCCTTCGCTTCCGACGGGTCGGCGAACGACCTGTGGACGTACTCGTCTCCCTCGATGAAGAAGGGGCATTCGTCCTCCGCCTCGCTGCAAAGTGTGGCGACGATATCGAAGTGCTTGCCGAACATCTTGTTCGCATCCTTCGATACCTGATTGGAGATGTCGATGCCGATCTCCTTCATCACCGTAATTGCGTAGGGATTTACCTTGGTGACCGACGTTCCAGCGCTGGACGCCTCCCACCGGTTGCGGTGGAAATGGTTTACCAATCCCTCGGCCATCTGGGACCGCGAGGAATTGTGCGTGCACATGAATAGTATGGTTCTCTTTTGCGTCTTGGCCATGGTGCTTAGCTCCAGGTCGTTTGATTTAGGTTTGTGAATACGTTTTGGATGGGACTGATGATCATGGTCGTTCCAGGATCAACGATGAAACTGAACGTGCATCGGGAATGCACCTTAGTGTATCGTTAAGGCTAATGAAGGATTACCCAAATCAAGGTATGTATTGATTTTGTGATTGCGAATCCATCGTTCCAGTGCATGTTCCGAGCATTCTTAGATAGGTTTATGAAAAGAATGTGCTATGGAGCTTCAGCCACCGTGATGATAAACCCAGCACTGATCATTCGATGATGAGAGACGGGCGAGCTGAGTGGCACTAAAATCATGATTGAATTTTTTTTTGCGATATCTTCAACTTCGTGTGGATATAAGATTTCATTTAGGATAGTTTGGGAGGGCGAAAGCCTTCCCAAAACGATGCTTTGGATAGAGATAACCCGCTATTCAACGGACTAATGCTGGATGCCCAAAAACTAAGGCCAACTTACGGTAGATTAATCCAGAAATTTCCGAAG
>CAVWKV010000072.1:0-16967 GCA_963755265.1 uncultured Methanomassiliicoccales archaeon
TTCATTTCATTTCATTTCATTTCATTTCCATTTCATTTCATTTCATTTCATTCCATTTCATTCCATTTCCATAACAATTGCCGCCAACAGCACTACCAGTACTTGTCCCGTGAAAGGCACCGGGGTGAACGGCAAGAAGAACCGGAACTGCGCAGCCAAAGCTGTAAGGGTTGCGAAGAAGAACGCGGCGCCCATCTTCTCCATTACCGTTGCTTCGCAATGCCACCGATAGAGCGATCCGCCCATCTGATCCCTGAATTGACCGTATGCATTAGCGCTGTTCATCAAAACGCTCGAATGAACTGCCGCTTGATAAACGTTATCATGTAGCATCATCCAGCAGTCCTATCTTTAGTCATAAATGAATGGATAATTCCTACAAAGTTTTATAGTCGGTAAGCGGTTGAATGGCTTATTGGAATCTCGGTCGAGGCCTTGGACCATTTTGGGGTGGTATTAGGAGAAGGGTGTTGGTGCGCTCAGAAAGGTGCGTTGGCTGCAGGTCTTGCGAGATCGCCTGCATGCACTATCACCTCGGCGAGAACAACAACGACCCCTGTGATAGGCCAAATGCGGTTCCCAGGATAAAGGTCGAATGTGGATTGTTGGACCGGGCCCAGGTCTCTTTCGGCGATTCCGATGACCCGTGTTTTCGGGGGAACCTGCGCAAGAACTTTGTGATACTATGCCAGCATTGCGACGACCCAGAATGTGTCGGCGCCTGCATAGCAGGCGCCCTCACCAAGGACTCGGGCGGTGTGGTCAGTCATCACCCAGAGATTTGCGTCGGGTGTCTCGTGTGCATAATGGCTTGCCCCTATGGGGCGATGTACCGAGACCCGGTCGGTAAGGCTGTCGTCAAATGCGATCTGTGCGGCGGCAAGGAGGCACTATCCTGCATCGAAGCATGCAAGGTCGGCGCCCTTTATCTTGAATCTGGCCCCAGCGGGGGTAAGTGATTGCAGCTTTACACTTACGCCATCATAGGCAATAGCGCGGCTGGAATAGCTACCGTGGAAGGTATCCGGAAACACGACCTGAACGGTACGATTGCCATCATCTCCAAAGAGGGCGGAGGTATCTATTCCAGGCCCATGCTCTCCCATTTTCTCTCGGGAAAGATCCCCGAGGAAAAGTTGAGCTTTAGGCAGGACGATTTTTACGCAAGGAACAGAGTGGACACTTTCCTAGGAAAAGCGGTGGCCCATGTGGACCCATCGAAGAACTGTCTGCAACTAACTGATGGCGAGGAGATATACTTCGAAAAGCTCATGATCGCCACTGGAGCGAACGCACAGCGACCTGGCATGCCTGGTAGTCTATTGAAGAACGTGTTCACGCTGCATAACCGACAGGATGCCAAGGACATCAGCGAGGCAGCCGCCCCTGACTTGAAGGCGGCAGTCCTGGGGGGCGGGCCAATCGGAATGGGGGCAATTCAGGCGCTCAAGACCCGAGGTCTAGATGTAACGCTCCTCATCTCATCTGGCAGGATCATGTCTCAATTGTTTGACGACGAGGGTTCGGAGATCGTTCGGGAAAGGATAGAGAGGAACGGCATCAGGGTTCAGTTCAACACGACCGCCTTGGAGATTCTGGGAAAGGACAAGGTCGTGGGGATTAGACTGGAGGATGGGAGCGAAGTTCCCTGCGACCTTCTCGTGTTCTGCAAGGGTGTCGTCCCGAACAAGGACATCGTCCAAGCCACCGAAATCCAGGTCCTCAGGGGCATTAGAGTGGATAGCCGGATGCGTACTAACATACCCAACATCTATGCCGCCGGCGACGTTGCCGATGCCCCTGACATCATCTTCGGGGGCTGGAGCAACTATGCCATCTGGCCGAACGCATCCGAAGAGGGACGCATAGCCGGCGAGAATATGGCGGGAGGGGAAGTCGAATACGCCGGAGGAATGGCGATGAACTCAGTGAACGTCTTCGGTCTTCCGATGATGGTCATGGGTACGGTGCGGCCGAAGGACCGCAGCGGCGTCTCTTTCATGCGGAGCGGGAGCGGCGAGCAGTACAAGTGCATCACGTTAAAGGAAGACCGGATCATCGGCACGCTCTTGGTCGGAAAGGTGGGCAACGCCGGGGTCTATTCGATGCTAATCAAGCGCAAGGTGGACATCTCCAGGGTCAGGGGAATACTCCTATCGGACGATTTCGACCGGGGCAAGTTGATCGACCAAGGGGTCATCGACGAAAAGGACAACATCCTCTAAGGTTTGGTCTGGTCAACAACTTCTTATTATATTGAATCGAACAACATCGAGAACATCGTCATTCCGCAATATTCATTATCGGCTACACATACTTCCGCTCCATGTGGAAGGTGTTTGGTGTCGCCACCAACCTGGTGGCAGCGGGAGATGTCTGGCAGAAACAATTGGTCAAACTCTCCGGAAGAAAGAAGGACAAGGATAAGTTCCTAGGGCTGAACCAGAAGGCCGATGTCAATTACATGTTCGATACCATCAGGGAGGTACATATCTTCTATGTAAAGTTCCCAGAAGGCACGGACATGGAGGATCTGAAGTTCTACGAGCACTTCGTACTGAAGATCACCAAGGCTGCCAAGGACCCGACCTTGGAGTTTGAAGGGATAGCCCAGAAGTTCATGGTAGTTATCAGCGCCGAATCCGAGATGAATGAATACACGGAAAGACAGAAGACCAGGGACGAGCGCGCTCAGGCCATGAATGAGATGTTGGAAAAGGAAGAGAAAGCGTTCCGGTAGTCCAGGCGCCTTAATTGTTAACGGGTTTAGGAGATCGTATGGGCGGATTCGATCATGAGATCAAGGTGTTCCGCTTTGGTCTTGGGATCAGAGCTCTGCTCCGAGACCCATTGCTTGAGCTTCTTTATCGCCCTGCCAATGTCGATGATGTCTGCCGACTTGGCCATCCCTTCCTTGAGGTCTGCCGCGTGACCGGTGATCACCATGATCGGCGCCGCGTTGGCGAGTACGATATCACAGTGTGACCTCTTGTCCTGCCGAACAGAAGCTTGAGGAGCAGTATAGCCTCCCGGGACTTCTTGGGGATGGGTCTTGCCGCTCATTCCGTTGAACATGCCGATGCCGGCGTTCTCGATGCTGCGCTTGACCACAAAGGCATCGCATTCCACGTTTACTCCCCGTGCCTCCACAATGTTCACTGTACCGCATTTGGACGTTATCACGCGGGCCCCATGCTTGGCCATGTATATCCTGTCCGCCGCAGCCACGATGGAAGAGGCGGTCGATATGTTGAACTCTTGATGGTGTCCATTTCGGTCCCGCAGTTCGAATATCTCCGTTCTATCGATAATATCACCATGATTCCAGGGTATCGATGCTTATTGGTCACCGAATCTGCCTGCAAGGCAGCATAATCGATATCTCTGTGCGCGTTGATGGCTCTTATATGAGACAGGCAGAGAGGGAGATTAAGGACCGGGGCTCGATCGATGACCTGATGAAGAGGGCGATCGTTTGCCGTCTCGGGATGGTCGATGGGGACGAACCATACATCGTCCCGATGAACTTCGGATACGATGGCAAAAGCCTATTCTTCCACTGCGCCAAGGAAGGGAGGAAGATCGACATCCTCCGCCGAAATGACAAGGTATGTTTCGAGATCGATCTCGATACCGAATTGGTCAAGGGCGACGTGGCCTGCAAATGGAGCATGCGCTATCGTAGTGTCGAAGGAGTTGGTAGAGCGCATTTGGTGGACGATGCAGAGGGCAAGAGGCAGGCCTTGAACTTGATAATGTCCCATTATACAAAAGGGCCGTTCGAGTATGCGGAAAGAGGTTTCGAACTGGTCCTCGTGATTCGTGTGGACATCGAGAGCGTTACCGGAAAGCGGTCCCAGCACTGACTAAGGGACCAGGGTGGCCTCGCCGCCCTCTATCTTGACCACATACTCGGTCATAGGTACCATCCTGCCAGATTGTTTCAATGCCGTTAGGACCAATCGTTTTAACTGTCGGCAGCAAGGGACCTCCATATGCACTAGGGTAATGTCCTTGATAGGGTTGGATGAAATGATGTCGCTCAGCTTTTGGACATAGGCGTCATTATCGTCCAGCTTTGGGCAGCCAATAAGTACGACCCGTCCCTTTATGAACTGTTGCATCGATCCACACGAGAACGCGGTGCAGTCAGCGGCGATCAAGAGGCTGGCGTTCCATAGGTACGATGCGTTGGTGGGGACCAATCTCAATTGAATGGGCCAGGTGGAAAGCTGAGAGGCTGTTGACGCTCCTTCTGTCGATTCTTCCTTGACCTTGAACATGCGGGGTCCGGACGAGGGGCAGGCACAGGGTGTGAGGGTAAGATCTCTCTTTTGCAGAAGATGCTCCTTCACCGCCGCATCGCTGAACACCAGGGCGTCACGCTCTTCGATGGTCAAGGCTCCGGTAGGGCATTCGCCTAGACATGCCCCGAGGCCATCGCAGAAGGTCTCACTGACCACCTCTGCCTTCCCGCCCTTGAGCTCGATCGCGCCCTCGGCGCAGGCGGTAACACAGTTGCCGCAGCCAGTGCACAACGCTTTGTCGATCTTTATGATCTTTCTCTTCACCATCGGCGTTCTTCACCCAGCGGCTCGTATTTATCTTTTAGGCCATCTCATTGACTTACAGGAGGTATGGTCAGGACCATGATTGGCGTAGCGCTCTGTAGTGCAGCTACAGAGATTTACTCTTCGGCACGATCCTGAGGTCGAACATATGAACGTTCGGACGAACGTGAACATTAGAAGAGCATACATGGTAGTGGCAACGTTAACTGCATCGTCCGACCTAGAAGCCACGAGGTTTCATCTCACTCCTGAACAATGATCAAGGAACTAACGACTTCATAGACTGCATTTGACAAGAGATTGATGAAAGTGGAATGGAAGGGATTTAGTTCTCCGTTGCAGCTTTCATCCTGTATGTTGGGTTCGGTCGTCCAGGGGAGAAGCAATCATCGGTGAACTTGTAGTCGGCGACTCGCGACTCACTCATCGCCTTCTTAATCGCGCTCTGAATCTTCGCTCTCAGAGCATCCGGCGATGAGACAACGCGGGCATTCACGAACACCTCGACGTCGCCCTCGGCGTATCTCGATCCTTTCACTGCATCAACGGTAAGGTTGCTGAAGATCAGGCTCATCTTCACCGCGTTGCTTTTGGACTTGAGCATGACCTTGACGTGGGCCACGTCCTGAGGGTCGTAGCTCTCGGCAATGTAACGGAGCACCTTGTTCCCCAGATCATACGCGTCCATTTTCGATGCGTGGAAGGCGACGTGGCCGTTGTACCAGCCCAGCTCCGCTTCGGCATCTGCATAAGTGTCGTAATCGACATCCACCGGGACGCCCGTGCTCTTCAGGTCGGAGTTGATGACTTTCATCACTTCCTCAAGGCCGTTGCCGGTCACCGCCGAGTAGGGTAGCACTCTGGCCTTTGGATTAAGCTCTCCGATTGCTTTGATTATCTCCTGGAGCCTGGCCTTGGAGATCATATCCACCTTGGAGAGCACGACATACTCGGCCTCCTCGATCTGGTGCTTCCTCAGGTAACCGCCGATGGACTTGGCCTCAAGTTCGTCAGAGGACAGACGGGAGCTGTCCACCAGGACCATTAGGGGGGCCACGGTGAACTCATTGTGGTATAGCACCCTCAGAGGGGCGAGCACCGTGGCCTGGAGGTCCGTGCACGAGCCGACCGGCTCTGCGATGATAAAGTCCGGTCTGCTCTTTCCGACCAGTCCTTTAGCACCTTGCATGAAATCGGGGAAACGGCAACAGAAGCATCCACGCAGGACCTCGGCGGTCTCGAAACCGTTGCCCCGGCTGAACTGTGTGTCCACCAGTTCCTCGCCCTGGTCGTTGGTGATGAGGGCGATGCTCTTTCCCGAGTCGTTCAGCTTTCGAGCCGCCTTGTTGATCAATGTGGTCTTTCCTGCGCCTAGGAATCCGCCTATGAGAACGATTCTTGTGGTCAAAACGACATCCTCGGCGACTAATTTTAGTTTGTATGTAAATATGTTATTGAAGAATAGAATATTAGAGTAATTTTATTACTTCAATATTTGAGAAATGAATCAATAATTTATAATGAAAATTTACTACCCTCTGTAATGAAGTTGATCTTGGGGGATACTGGATGCCTACTCTGAAGCAGAATTTGTTGGCCGAGTTCCTCGGCTCTATGTTCCTGGTGGTCGTGGCGATTGCATCGACGATACTACCGTTCAACCTGAACGGTTCGACCATCGTGCTAGCAGTCTTCATCAACGCCTTGGCTGTAGCCTTCGTACTTTTTGCGTTGATCGAGACTTTCGGGTCCATATCGGGTGCGCATTTCAACCCCGCCGTCACCTTGGCGTTGTTGGTCTCGAAGGATATCGACAAGCGGAAGGCCGCGTTTTATATCGCGGTACAGTTCGCGGGCGGATTCATCGGTATGCTTGTTGCTCACCTCATGTTCTACGGGACGACGTCGACCTATTACTCGGATATGAACACACTGATCACGGTCTCCTCGAATGTTAAGGTCCCTGCGCTCTACTTCGCGGAATTCATTGGCACATTCCTGCTGGTCGGAGTGATCATAGGATGCGTGCGCGGAGGCTCGAAGCATACCGGCCTCAGTGTGGCACTGGTCGTCGGCGGTATGCTTGTGACCACGTCGAGCACCATGTTCGCCAACCCGATGGTTACCTTCAGCCGGATATTCACTTATGCCATTTGCGGCATCGCTCCGGAGAGCGCGGTGTTCTTCATTATCGCGGAGGTAGCGGGTGCTCTATCGGCAGCGGCCGTCTTCAGTTATGTCCTGTTCCCAGCAAAGCTGAAGGACAAGTGCGACCCGTTTGACTGCAAAAAGCCAATAACAATAACGGACAAGCCAATCAACGGTGGGGCAAAGTAATACACATAAATTTAGCCTGTCCTCTTAGTGCAATTGGGGATATAGATAATCCATATCAATCCCCTCTTTTTTCATCTTATTACATTTTCCACCCAAACTTATTCATCAGCCCATCCATAGTTCATAACCGAGAACGATATGATGAACAACACCTCATAAGCGTTTCAATGAGGTGTAGTAGTATCATAAGGACAGCCAGATGATGACAAGGCGTTATCTTGATAGCGTTGCCGTTTCCATCGAGCGTCTAAAGCTGTTATGAATAATACGTCCAGACCCGAATCGGGTTTTCGATATTCACTGTTTACGGGTTATATCGACGTTGCTGGCTCTTCAAATGTCAAGGTTATTATCTCTCAACTCGATTCGTCGCCCGTCGAGTGCATAATCATGTTCGAGGAGATAAGAGCCGATTCTAAGTCCAACGTCAAGCTGAGAATCTCGAATCCAGCCACCCTTCAAGTCGTGGGCGAGATCGAATCTTGCGATTCGGATTCATTGCCAGCCCTGAGGCAAGGCGCCCTAAAGGCTCAGGCGGCATGGATGAAGATGTCTATTTCGCAGAAGAAGAAGGTCATTGAGATAGCCCAAAACATCATTTTCGATCAGATCGATGTCATTGCAAAGATTGTAAGCCAGGAAACAGGAAAGCCCAGGATGGAAGCGATCAATGCAGACATCGGTTGTGCATTAAGTGCTGGTGACTTCTCAATGCGCGAGATGGAACAGATATTCCGTCCCGATCGGATCGACTTCGGTAGCATGGGCATGGCTATGCGGTACATGAGGCGGTCCTCTTACATTGTACCAAGGCCGATAGGGGTGGTCGGGATCATCGCCCCATGGAACTATCCATTTGGTATGACTTATTCGCAGACCATCATGGCAATCGCCGCAGGGAACGCGGTCCTGCTGAAGCCATCCTCTCATACGCCCTTCACCGCCATGAAGATCGTCGAGATACTGGAGTTGGCCGGCGTCCCTAAAGGTTTGGTCCAGGTGATCGTGGGACACGGGGACAGGATCGGTCGGGCCTTCGCCCAATCGGGAGTGGACCGGATCATCTTCACAGGAGGCACGGAAGCGGGCAGGAAGGTGATGGAGAATGCCTGCCAAAGGTTCACCCCAGTGACCCTAGAATTGGGCGGTAAGGATCCCTTCATCGTCATGGATGATGCGGATTTGACTAGGGCTGCCGAGGCTGCCGCCTGGGGCGCTTTTGTCAACTCAGGCCAGACCTGCTGCTGTGTCAAGAGGATCTACGTTCAGAGCGTAGCCTATTCCGAGTTCACGGAGCGCATGGTAAAAAGGGTTCGTTCATTGAAGCAGGGATGGGGCTGGGATGATCCTGAAGTATCCGTCGGTCCGATGATCAACGCTGAGGCGGTCAGCGAGATGGAGGAATGGGTGCGGGTCGCGTTGGCGGACGGGGGAAAAGTGCTCTGCGGGGGAAAAAGGACACCTGGACTCAATGGGTGCTTCTTTGAGCCTACCGTCATCGCAGACCTCCCTCAGGCGTCGAAGGTGCTCCAGGAAGAAATCTTCGGACCGATCGTCTCGATCAACCAATTCCATGATGAGGCGGAGGGGATCGCCCTGGCCAACGATTGTAAGTACGCGTTGACCGGGTGCGTCTGGACCAGGGACTTGGTCCGCGGGAGGAATATCGCAGAAAGGATATCCGGGGGCACGACATCTGTCAATAACGTCGCCTACACGTATGGACTGGCATCGACACCGTGGGGCGGAAAGGGTCAGAGCGGTTTCGGGCGCACGCACGGAACGCTCGGATTCGCAGAGCTGATGGAGCCGCATCATGTCCACATCGACAAGGGCAAGTTCGATCAAGAGCTGTGGTGGTATCCATATGACAAGGAAAAGTTCGAGGCGAACAAGATTATGCTAGAGATGTGCTTCGGGAAGAACAAGGCCCGATCCCTGCTCTCGTTGCCAAAATTGAAAAGAGTATGGAGGAGAAAATAATCATTTGAACCAGCTCGGTCTCGCCTCGCATTTCAGATGGTCTATGACCGACCTTTTCTTCAGGAACATCTGGATACGACGTTGGCTACTGGCGATGCCGCTCTGTTTCCACCCCTGGAAGAATTCGCCACAAGTGAGCGAACGGCCGCAGTCGTTGATCCACACATTACCGGCCTCAAGCGACGATGCCAATTTCATCGCCTTGGATTGGTCCCGGGTCCAAATGGTCGCCCCCAAGCCATAACTGGAGTCGTTGGCTTTCATCACGGCCTGATCTTCGTCGTCGACGATCCTGATCGGACACACTGGGCCGAACGTTTCCTTTCGGGTCACTTCGAGATCGTCCCGATCTACCAGGAGAACGGTCGGTTCATAGAAGAATCCCGGACCTTCGACCTTCTTTCCCCCCAGGAGCAGTTTCGCCCCGTCAGCTACCGCGCTCTTGACGACTCGATCGACGTTGTCCCTGGAGCTCTCTCGGATAAGTGGACCTAGGCTCATCCTAGAATCGATTCGGGAGGCGATATCAACCACTCGATGGATGAATTGGTCCGCGGCATCTTTATGAACGTAAACCCGTTTTATCCTGATACATATCTGGCCAGCCCGCCCGAACGTGCCAGAGCATACTCCTCTTGCGGCAGTTTCGATGTCCGCATCGGAGCAAACTATCCCGGCGTCGTTGCCGGATAGTTCCAGAATCATCGGTTTGATCCCAGCGTTATGTGCGATTTCTATGCCAGTCTTGATTCCTCCGGTGAATACTAGCGCATCGAATCCAGACCTGACCATTTCCTTTCCGACGTCGGCTCCACCGATTAGCGGTATGAAGAGGTCCTCTGGGAAACCGGCCTCGTGCACCATCTCGGCGACCTTCAGCCCCGACATAGTAGACAGTTCGGAAGGCTTGAAGACTATCGCATTGCCGGCCATCAATCCGGGAATGATAGTGATCATTGTTTGCCATATTGGAAAGTTCCAGATGCCGATGTGTCCAATCACGCCGTGAGGAACGTATTGGATCGTTGCCTTTGTGTCGGCCCACGTAGTATCGAGCGGGAAGGTCTCGTCCTGGAACCGGGAATACTCTTTTATGTAGTATTCAACGCCTGTCAGTGCGCTGTTGCATTCGCCTAGGACCGCATTTCGAGGGAATCCGCATTCCTCATGGACCAGGTCCGCGATGTGGTCCTTCTCCCTTGCCAGGACCGAGCCTAGCCGCCTAATGCAACTCTCCCGATCAGCTCTGCTTGTCTCCTGATACCATTTTCTTTGGCATGACCCGGATCGGGCCAAGGCGTCGCTGACATCGCTCTCCTTGGCCGACCTGAACTCGGCTATTACCGCGCCGGTGCCCGGGTTTATGGATTGAACGTCCACGGGTCATGAATTACTTATCCCCTAGATATATGCAAACATGCCTTGCGTCGGAGGATCCGCCGAGCCTGAATGAAGCATGACTGCCATTGTGAATCGGATATCTCTGGAGATCTGCTTCAGATTGAAAGCCGTGACGACCACCGCAATCAAGGATACGACCTCGAATGCCAAGAAGGCGCTGTGCAGATCATTCTCGGATATTCGCACGGCATCAGGTGATACCCTCGGCCAGAGGAAGAGCTTCAGCATTTCGTCCCGAGGGATGTTGGCGAGTACTATAGGGACGTACGTTAAGATTGTGAATCCGAAGAGAATCTTTTTTACGGCTTTGTTCTTTCCCGGTCCTTCCCGCGTTTGACCGGAAGTTCGTATCCAGGCGAACGAGCCAACGTTAATGATTAATCTATCATCGTCTATGCTGGACCGATCATCATGTCTTCTGCGATTCAGGATTCCTACGATCAATTGCTCGAAAGGTCCAAAAGATTGGTTGTCCTCGGGACGACCGCCGCTTTGGCAGGCTGGGACATGCAGACTTACATGCCTGCCAGGGGTATCAGTCTCCGCAGCGAACAGTTGTCCTTGATGAGCATACTATATCACCAGGCACTGACCGACCCAAAGGTCGCCGAACTGTTGGATAATATCGAGAACTCGAAGGATTACGCGGATCTAAGCCAGGAACAGAAGAGGAACGTCCACCTGATGCGGAAGGCGTATGACGAGACATCCAAGATCCCGGAGGCATTGGTCGCCGAGATGTCCAAACAGGAGACCGTCACATTTGATGCTTGGCGTAAGGCAAAAGCGACCAAGGACTACAAGGCCTACGCGCCCGAGCTCTCCAAGATGATCGATCTGAAGAAGGAAGCAGCCCAGATATTGATGGACGTCAAAGGGACGAAAACTACCTATGACGCCCTCCTAGACTCCTATGAACCAGGAATAACGGCAGAGAAGATCGACGAAGTATTTTCTGGGATGAGGGACGGCCTGGTCAGGATCATAAAAAAGGTGGAATCCTCGGGGGTAAAGCCTGATGATACTTTCTTGGCCCGCAACGTCCCGGTCGAAGCGCAGAAGAAGATTAGTGCAGAGGCGATGAAGTTCATTGGTTTCGAGACTGTCGGAGAGAACGCAGGTGGTCGCCTGGATGAGTGCGAGCACCCTTTCACAACCGGTTATTACACCGATGTTCGCATCACCACGCATTATTATCCTAACAAATTCTCTTCCAGCCTTTATAGCGTCATGCACGAAGGTGGTCATGCGCTCTATGAGCAAGGAATCCCCCAAGAGTGGATGTACCAACCAATCGGGTCGCCCTGCAGCTACGGTATCCACGAATCGCAGAGCCGGTACGTAGAGAACATGATCGGGCGCAGTCCCGAGTTCCTTTCGTTCATGCTGCCCCGGTTGAGAAAGATCACTGGCAAGACTCTCACCGGAATCAAGACCGCCGACTTCGTTTCCGCGGTCAATGTGATCGAGCCCTCGAAAATACGCATAGAGGCAGACGAGGCGACATATGGGCTGCACATCATCATCCGGTTCGAGATGGAGAAGGACATCATGTCCGGTAAACTGGCGATCAATGATCTGCCAGGGGCCTGGAACGAGCGTTATGACAAATATCTCGGCATGAAGATTGATAACGACTCAGAAGGGGTCATGCAGGATGTGCATTGGTCAGGCGGTTCGCTCGGTTATTTTCCAAGCTATGCCCTAGGCAACATATATGGAGGCATGTTCCTAAAGAAAATGGACAAGGACATACCTTCTTGGAGGGGTGACATCAAGGGCGGCAAATACCAGTCCGTGAAGGATTGGTTGGCGCAGAACATCCACTCCAAGGGCAACCTGTATGACCCGGCGGACCTGGTCAAGAACGTGACCGGACAGGACCTGGACATAGCGCCATTCATCGGATATCTGGAGCGCAAGTGCAAGCACGTCTATGGGGTTTAAATCACCCCAATCATCTTTTTCTAACGAGGTCCAGTCGTGAATCGTGCCCTAATTCTTTAATAGTGAAGTGCGTTGCCGGAGCTGGAGGAATGAGGTGTGGCCATAATCGATTCGGCCTTCGACAATTCGGAGCGTGAGTTCTCCCAGGTCCTGTCTTATCTGAGCGACGCGTATGGGTCGTTCCGTAATCTGAGAACCTGGTCGCTAACAATGATGGGTGACTGGAAATATGGATGGAACAATCTGGATAACAGGACCGATCCAGGCTTCTTCTCCCGTAACCTTCACATGTGGTGGGAAGGGCCCCGGCTTTTGAGCTTTGCTGTCAGTGAAAGTGGAGAGGACATGACCTTGCAGGTCGGCAGGGACCAGCGCCTCCTCGAGGAACGGATGCTCAAATGGACCGAGAAAGAATGGGGGAAGGGAGCGGACAGGATCCTCGTACGGGCGCTCGCCGACGACGCCTGGAGGCAGAACATCCTGAAAAAGCGAGGATACCGTATGGTAGGGTCTTGCGGGTTCCTCAGGCGGTACGATACCGCGATTTCGCCCCACGAAGTGCCGTTGGAAAAGGGATTCTCACTTTCTAATCCTGCGTCTTCGAATGATGAGGCAAGTTGCATCGACGTGCTGAGCAAGGCGCTCGTTAGGCCGTTAATCGACAAGGAATGGTTCGAATGCAAGAAGAAAGCACCTGGTTACCTGGCCAACATGGTCGTGCGGGTCCTGTCTCCAGAAGGCAGGTGTGTCTCTTATGCAGAGGCTCGCATTGATTGGAAGCAGAACTATGCGGGGATTGCCCCGATAGCAATCGACCCTGACTACCAGTCGAAGGACTTTGCCCGGGTCTGTTTAGCCGAAAGCATGAGACGCCTAGCGAATGTGGGCGTAAGGGATGTTTACATCATGTCGCACATCGAGTCAAGTGCATCAGACCGGCTGTACGATTCAATGCTTCCAATAGAGAAGGTAGAAGAGCACTCATGGGAATTGACCAAGTAAGTGATCGGGCATCCAATGAGGACATGGGCCAGATCATTGGGTACATCGAGATCGGGCCAGCGGTCCCCCTATAGATTCTTGACCTTTTGCTCATAGGCATGAATATCGAACCTTAGCCTGGCCCCGGTGTAGGTCATACGCCTCACCTTTCCCAGTACTTCCTTTGATTGCCATGGCCGGCCGTACAACCCTCCTATGACCATGGCGATGCCGGTGTATCCGCTCGGGTCCCTGCCGTCCAGCGAGTATCGGTCGTTCAGGTGAATGGCGAAGTTGAATGCCTCTTCGGGATTCCTGGTCCACTCAAGTATCTTGTTCGCCCAGTACTCCCTTAAGTAGCCGTGTATCTTCCCCCGTTTGACCAATTCCATCTGGGCGGCGTTCCAGAGAGGATCGTGGGTCAGGCCCTCATCAAACTGTTGTAGAGCGTACAGGTGCTCCCTCACGTCGGACCGGTGTCTATTGATCGATCGCCTGGCCCATTCAGGGAATGCCCCTACAGAGTCATAAATCGGAGTATGGAGGCAGAAGTTGTCGGCAATCTCTTTCTTTATAATGATCTGGTCGATGAAGAGCGACTTGACCGATTCCTCACCTCCAGTTTCCAATACTTCCAACACCGCCCTTTGCGAGGAAAGTTGGCCGAAATGCAGGTAAGGTGAAAGGTCCGACTGAGCGTTCTTCGAGGGATCGGCCATCCCTTCTGGATACTTGGACATACGTTCCTGGCAGAACCTCCTCAGCGCCACCCTTGCCTCCTTCTCTCCGGGACCTATCCATGTCAATGGTTTGACGCTCTGGTCCAGATGAAGCTCAGCCAAGGCCTGGTCCCAATCTATCGGTGACATTGTTCTGTCCCACGCAGTGTCTGGCATTTCAGATTCGGGATATTCGGTGAGGTATTCGGTAAGAAGCGGCATCACCTTGGAACGAAAGTTGGCGAAAGACATGATCCGGCGTTTCGACACGACCCGGCATGGTACGACATTATGGGCGTCCACCTCGACGGCCGGGATATCTAAGGTCCCTCCCACCCTTTGCTTCCATTCCATGCTTGGCTTCAGTGGGTTAAAATCGGTGATAAGCAAACCTGCTCCTTCCTGGTGTAAGAAAGACGGAAGCTCGATACCTGGCAGGCCCCGCAAGAGATGAAATCCGATACCACGTTTCTTTAGTTCGATATCCAATTGACGAAGCCCATCGACCATGAATACATATTGTCTTTGCGTCGCCCCAAGATGATCCGGGACCAGGCAGAAGACCACGCAAAGCGGAACGTTTCTCTCATTCGCCTCCTGGAGCGCATAGATGAGCGCCCAGTTGTCATTCGCGCGCTGGTCCCGCTCCATCCAATAGATGACCGGACCTCCGGTGTATCGCTTCTTGCGTAGCACTGTCGATCTCTTTTCCAGCGCTTCATCGGGCATTCTGTTCAGACATCCTCGACAGATTAAGATTGAAGGAGCGAGTAGATAAATGGTGGTCGGTCCTCTTTCTTGGACGTATCGAATTCACCGTCTCTCGAAAGGGTTATTAATTCCCCCGTGCCAGATAGCTCATTATGAACCCCTATGATAAGGCCATTGAGGACTACTCCTCCAAGAACACCCGCTCCGTCGACCAGGTGTTCCGTGACTTGAAGGATGAGACATATGCTAAGATGTCCAACCCTGGGATGCAGGTCGGCGAGGTGGAAGGTAGATTCCTCCGGTTTCTGGTGGCGATGACCAGAGCCAGGAGGGTACTCGAGTTCGGGACCTTCACGGGCTATTCGGCGATGATGATGGCCTCGGCCTTGCCGCCCCGGGGCGTCCTCATTACCCTGGACCGTGATCCAGAGGCTGTGGAGATAGCTAAGAAGTACTTTGCTCGGGTCCCCTATGGAAAGAAGATAAAGGTCATCATGGGGAACGCCAAGGTAACGGTGCATAGTATAGCGGGCCCTGTCGACCTTGCTTTCATCGACGCTGACAAGGAGGCTTACGACCTTTACTATGAGGCCACGTTGAAGATCCTCCGGCCAGGCGGGATCATAGTAATGGACAACATGCTCTGGTACGGAAAAGTGCTCGACCCTCCTGTGGACGACAAGGACGCCAGCGCCATCGTTGCCATGAACGAGAAGATAAACCGCGATAAAAGGGTTGAGAATGTCTTCCTAACAGTGAGGGACGGAGTCATGCTGGTACGGAAGTTGCCTACTCCTTAGACAACTCCCTGACCGACTTGATCGATTCTTCCACGTGCTGCTTAGGCTGCATATTGGAGGAGAAGACCATCTTGATCACACCCTTCTTGTCCACCACGTACGTCACTCTTCCGATGATGTGGCCGAGACCATAAGCCCCGAACATGTCCCTGACTTTGTTCCCTGGATCAGAGAGCAAAGTGAATGGCAATTCGTGCTCTACGGCGAATTTTTTATGCGATTCCACGCTATCGCCGCTGATACCAAAGATCTCCGCCCCTTCCTTCTGGAAAGCCTCATGCATCTCACGGAAGGCATGTGCCTCCATAGTGCAGCCGGAAGTGAAATCCTTTGGATAGAAGTAGATGACCAATACCTTCTTGCCGATATGTTCGGCCATGTCGATCTCTATTCCTTCCTGGTCCAGCAACTTGAATACAGGAGCTTTGTCCCCTTCCTTAAGTCCTTTCATAATCACCGGGAATAGCGATTTGAGCGGATTGGATATAAACACATTGCTCTGTCAAAATGGAGGATTGATACAAATGGCGTTTTCGCACGATTAATATGTTAATGAGCCATTCATACCTTCAGAATAGAGAGTTTCTGCAACCTTCGAACGGTTATGGTTTGCAATGTCCTCTACTCCTAGATGGATATAGTGCCTGACAAGGCGATCTATTGTAATATACTCCTCTTTGGGATAATACATACACGAAAAGGTTATAAGATTCCGGCGCGAATTGATTCCTGATGGAGGTTTCCTATGGTAGATGTCGAACTAATAGCGACGGACGCGCCGATGGTCGAGGTCAAACAAGTCAAGGAGAAACGGGTCAAGTATAAGAAAAAGAATTTCGACAAACGCCACAAGGTCCAGAACATCAACCCAAGAAGAAGATAGATCCGAGGGGCATTCCTTTATCCGCCTCTTAGAATGCTACTCGAGGTCGTGGAATAACAGGATAACAATTTCAGTCAAGGGGGCGCTCAATTAGATATCCCAAAACATATTGCTTTTCGCCCATCTACTTATCTCTCTGATATAGTTGCAGGTTAGCAACGGATACTCTTGTCTTAGGTTCTTTATGGCGCCCATCCCAATGGATTGGTTCGACTGTGAGAAACAAGAGTAATGCTGATTGCAGATTTTACAGTGTGGTCTTCGACCACTTGGACGGCCCCATTACATCGGTCAGAGGTCGATTGAGTCTCCGATGGATATGACATCTATTTCGTTCGTTTCCGTAACAATAATTCGAAGAATGCCTTAGCGTGTATAGAAATGGACATTTGTCTGGATAAACACCTAATCAAATAGATTATGTAGTTAAAGTTGGCTTAAGTTGTGGACGAATGGCTGCCACAGACTGGTAACACTAGAATAGAAGGAGGTAGTTTTTTGGACTCGATATCCGATCTCGATGACAGCAGGCGACCAAAGCGGAAATGAGACTCAGATCGCCCCGAAGAAGAGAGAAACGCAAGAAGACGCTGCGGAATGAAGAAGAAAAATAAATTGTTAAATGGGGCGATTG
>CAVWKV010000073.1:0-4694 GCA_963755265.1 uncultured Methanomassiliicoccales archaeon
GGCGATGTTCACGCGTATGAAATCCGGCCTGGCCAAGGATTTGGTCAAGTTCATCGAGTCAGGGAAGCCGGTCATCGGCATATGCAACGGGTTCCAGATCCTGGTCGAACTGGGGGCGCTTCCTGCATTGGATGGGGAAGCACTTTCACATCAACCGGAGGCGGCGCTGTATACCAACTCTTCTGGACGCTTCGAATGCATACCGACATTGCTAAAGCACGAGAACCGGGGCAAATGCGTGTTCACCACCGACCTGCGAAAGCACGATGTGGTCATGTTCCCTGCGCCCATGCCGAAGGCAAGCTTATGTTCCCCAGAGAATCCGAGGATTCCATACTGGACCATATGGAGCATAACGACCAGATCGTGTTCAAGTACGTCGACGAGAACGGTGAGTACGCCGGCTATCCATGGTGCCCCAATGGTTCGGTACATAACATCTCCGGGATATGCAACGTGCATGGCAACGTGTTCGGTCTGATGCCGCATCCCGAGCGTGTGTTCGAACGTTTGACACATCCCGACTGGACCAGGACCGGAGACAACCCCGTGGCGCCAGGCGATGGCCGCGTGATCTTCGAGTCGGCGCTCAAGAACGTACTGAAAACGAACTGAACATCAGATCAGCGACACCCTGACCTCGATCTGGTCACTATCGTTTAGCCCAAGGGTTCGGCGCAGATGATATTTGCACAGGATCTCGAGCACATCGCTGTAGTGCGACCGTGACGGGATGACCACCGCACACTCGACATTTTGTATCGTAGCTAGATGGCACTGGACATCGCCGAAGGTGCGGCCATTCCGCTCGAAACCCTTGACGATGATGGCCTTGGTCTGTCTCAGAGTATCCACCTTGTGCACCTCCGACGGGTTGACCTTTACGTTCAGTGTGCCCTCGTAGGGCGTGAATCCCAATTTATCTGTGAACTGCTCCTGGTAGCCAGGCTGCGTCACATAATACTGGCCTTCCCCCATGCCGGTGATGACGGTGCCTTTGATGACCAATTCATCCTTCATCTCGAATATGCGTTGATACTCGGTGAATTCCTTGCGCAGCATATCAACGCCCTTATCCGTCAGTCGGATGCGCTGCCTGCGCGCACCTAGGTCTCGACTGATGAATCCGCCATCCAAGAGTTCCAGAATCCGTTTGGACGCAGATTGCTGGCTCATGTCCAACATCTCACCTAGTTCTCGCGACGATATCGCAACGTAGTCGTGCATTCCGCCCATGAGGGCGATCCGCCTGAGAGCGAGTATGAACTTCTCGTCGGTCTCTTCTTCCACACTATCCACTCCGAAATCATGCTGGACCTAGGGCCGGCAGCATTAACGGGACAACCACCAATAAATTGTGTAGCTAATCAATCTTGTTGTTCTCAAGGTACCTTATGAGAATGGTTTAGCGATGTGTTAAGGGGACAGTTTATTACCGGCAGGCTTAATGCGTGTCCGGTGAGAGAATGGGAAAGCATGTGATCGAAGCTCTTGGCAAAACGCGCGTGGTTATTGAGGAAGGAAAGGTGACAGAGGTAGGGGAGCCACAGGTGGACTATTGTCCCCTATTCGCCAAGCACCGAGGCATCCAGAAAATCACGCCGGACATCGTCCGAGAGAACGTCGAGTTTCGCATCCGGGATTTCGGCATGTGCACTGAATCCCGAAAGATGCGCATGAAGGACTTCCTTTCATTCGGGGTGTCAGAGCTAATGGGCATGGCCCTGACGAAAGGCATCATCGATTGCACGGTGATCGTCTGTGAGGGCGCAGGCACGGTCATTGTCACAGACCCAGAACTGGCACAGGGAATCGGAGGAAGGATCTCCGGGATACTGGAAACTTCACCGATCGAGAGCGTCATAAAAGCTATCGGAAAGGAGCGGGTCCTAGACCCTAAGACGGCCAAGATAGACCAGGTTCAAGGAGTGACCAAGGCCGTTACCCTCGGATTTAGGAGAATAGGGGTCTCTGTGGCGACTGGCAAAGATGCCGAGACCATACGCAAGAAATTGGAGGATTCCGCGGTTATATTCGCTGTGCATACCAGTAAGGTGTCCGCGAGCGACGCGATCAAGTTCCTGAAGAATTGCGACATCGTCACGGCATGCGCTTCAAAGGAAGTGCGTTCGCTTATGGCCGAGCTTGATGTCGTGAGATATGGCAACAAAGTACCCATCTATGCTGTATCAGAGATCGGCAAGAAAATCATGACCACCAGGCTTGAACAGACAAAGACGCCGCTTAGGACCGAGCCGGAAGACCCGCCCAAGCCGTTGATCTAAAGCTGATCGTCTTCCAGATAGAGATGGCTGCGCGACCTGAGGAAGATGCACTTGATGCCTTCCCGGCGCAGCTTCGCCCGCATCAGTGCATCGTTCGTTACCACATAGGCGTCTAATGCGATTGCCGCCGCCATGATTCCCTCGTCGCCCTGAATCGCAGTCTCGTAACGCTTGTACTTGCCAGCAAGTTTGAGCGCGACGTTGGCGAACTTACTCTTAGAACGTTTCAGCTCGCCGATGGCCGGTCCAGGCACATACGCCTCGTAATCACCTAAAAGACCTTTCAGCTCAAGGTCGACGTTGATCTTGAACTCGAAGGGCATGAGGAGCGCATTTGTGTCCAGGACCACTTTCTGCATGAAGACCTACTGGATGATGCCGAATCCGATGAGGCGCCACTTGCCTGTGATCTTCCTCGAAACAGCTACGCGCTGGCCTTTCTCGGCGCAGACCGGAATCTTCAATGCAACCTCGGACTCGCTTCCCCGGGCGGACGTGACGACACCGACCGTGGTGGCCGTCCCGACGCTCAGCATTAGAGGTTCGTTGGTCTTGATGTTCTCCACTGCCAGGTTCTCTGCCGTACCGACCACACGCTCCAAGAGAGTGGTTGTCATGACGATCTTGTGCAACACTGGTGGCAACGTGCCAGGTTTCCCGACGACTCTTCCGGTGAGCCCGTCGGACTTGGTCATGGCCGGATCCAGCTTGGTCCCGATGGCGATGAGTCCGCCCGGTTTCGCCTTCTGCAGCTCGGTGCCTCCGGCGTGAAGGGACTCGATGGTTGTTATGATCTTTTCCCAGGTAACTTTGCCGCCTGGAAGCTCGATCTTGCGGCCTGGAGCTATCTCGATCTCCTCGCCGATCTCCAGCTTCCCATGGATGATGGAGCCTCCGAGTACACCGCCCTTCAGCTCTTCCGGGCCACTTCCTGGCTGGTTGATATCGAATGAACGGGCCACATACATCCTGGCCGGCCCCTTGCCTTCGTGTTTTGGGGTGGGGATGTACTTCTCGATGGCCTCTATGAGCTTATCGATGTTGACGTCGTGGTGCGCGGATACAGGTATGATCGGGGCGTTCTCCGCGATGGTACCTTTAACGAACGCTTTGATCTGCTTATAGTTGTCCAGCGCCTCTTCCTTGGTGACGATGTCAATCTTGTTCTGGACGATGATGATGTTCTCGACGCCGATGATGGACAGCGCCATTAGATGTTCTTTCGTTTGCGGTTGCGGGCATTCCTCGTTGGCTGCTACCAGCAAGAGTGCCCCATTCATCATGGCCGCGCCTGAAAGCATCGTTGCCATGAGAGTCTCGTGACCCGGGGCATCGACGAACGAGACCGACCGCAGGAACTCGGCCTTACCGCCGCACTCCTTGCATTCTGGCTTGTTCGAATATGCCTTCGTATCGCCGCACTTGGGGCATTTATAGAACGCCACGTCAGCGTATCCCAGCCTGATCGAGATTCCTCTCTTGATCTCTTCCGAATGACGGTCCGTCCACTCCCCGCTGAGCGCTTTGGTCAGCGTGGTCTTGCCGTGGTCAACGTGACCGATCATTCCGATGTTGATCTCGGGCTGGTGGGGCACCTTCATGCCTTAGGCTCCTCTTTCTTGATGAGGTCCTCAATGGGCTTGGAACCCTGGGTCGAGATCTTCATATTGAGCTGGATGGTGTCCGGAGCGATCGTGTTTCCCCTCATGGACTTCCTTCTCCTCAATCCGCCCTCTGTCGACTGGAACCCAGTGCTTGTGGCGGTGAGCAGCCTCTTTCTCCTTGGTCCGGGGAGGTCCTTCCTCATCGGGAAGCCGTCCTTGTCGCTTCCACCTGTGATCGCGAGCTTGTAGCCTGGAAGTCCAACGAAGATGCCGTCAACGACATCCCCGATCTTCTTCCCGATCAGGGAGTTGGCGTGGTGCCCGGATACGGACACCTGGTACGACTTACCGTTCTTTCCATCATTAATAACGGCTTTAAATTCAACCATACTAACACCTGTGAGTATCTCGCCCTAATGTAGTTCGCCTTAAATAACTATTGGTGTCCCGAATGCGCTATTATTGTACATCATTTATAGCGACACCAGCAGTTATTAGGCACTCGCTCTAAACCCGACAAACGGATGTGCGCGGAATGCTCTTCGTTTGATGGTCGCAGTATTACCGGAAGCTCCCGCTCCATATACTTTTTCCGCCTGATCAACAGGAATCACATCAAATGCCTCGGGATGATGTCATCACTTAATTCCGGCTCCATACGATCCCTGTCAGGGTCTTACGAGAATGAAGAAAAGGATTAACGACAGGATGACGGTCGTGTCGATCAGCATGAGGGAGAACCTTCGTCCGGTAGTGATCATCATCGTATCGGCCGCCCTGTTCGGCGTCAGTGCACCGCTGGCAA
>CAVWKV010000074.1:0-6362 GCA_963755265.1 uncultured Methanomassiliicoccales archaeon
GTTGGAGGCGATGAAGGACCTTAAGGTCAAGAACATCGCGTTCCCTTCCACCTCGACGGTGTACGGCGAGGCCACCCAGATCCCCACCAAGGAGGACTATGGCCCATTGATGCCCATCAGCATTTATGGGGCGTCAAAGCTAGCATGCGAGGCGCTGATCTCTTCCTACGCCTACACCTTCGACATGGATGCGGTAGTGTATAGGTTCGCCAACGTGGTCGGTTCAAGGAGCACCCACAACGTGATCCATGATTTCATTCACAAGCTCGAAAAGGACTGTACCAGGCTCGAGATCCTAGGGGCTGAGCCAGGCACGAACAAGTCATACGTTCACGTATCTGATTGTGTGCAGGGAATGCTCGTTGGGGCAGAAAAAGCGACCTCCAGGCTCGAGATATACAACATCGGTTCGGAGGACACGCTTGATGTCAAGGGCATCGCCGATTCCGTCGTGAACGGCATGAGGCTCCAGAACGTACGATACGATTGGACCGGCGGGGTCCAGGGCGGTCGTGGCTGGATCGGGGACGTTAAACTCATGCGTTTGGACGTGGAGCACCTGAAGTCAAAGGGATGGTCACCGCAGATGAACTCAGGTCGGGCCATCCAAATGGCGGTCCACGAGATCCTGGCCTCCAGGCATCCTTGATCTTAGTCCTAGAACAGAAGGATCCCAGTTCCTTATGTGGATCCGGTGGCATCCACCTGGGACAACCAGGTGCTGGACTCGAATGACCACGTGTGGGCCGCGTCGTTCAGTACCGGGCCGGAAAGCGTGGGCAATCCACCCGTATACGGGAATCCGGTCGGATCGATAACCATCCAGTAACCTGTCGTGTCGTTCAGGAAGTATACCGGTACCTGGGTTTGGTAATGCGAGGAAATTGCTTTGGCCACACTGTCCGTGATATTGGAGTTCGTTCCGACAAAGACCGATGGGAAGGCATGGCCGTCGATGACATTCACCCGGGCGTTCCCGCCCATCTCATCGATCATTGACGCCAACAATATCGCATAGTCCTCGCAATCGCCGGTGCGCCAGGATAATGTCTCGCTGGCCGATTGCCAATAATCATTGGGATCATCGGTGTAGACGATATGGTCCGCTCACCCAATCGAAAGCATCCGCCACTGCCTGGATGCTGTAGACGCCGGAATTGTTTGCCAGGATGTTGGAAACGATGACCTTGGTTGCGTCCATCTCGATGCGTTCGTTGACCTTGGAATAGTATGCCGGATTGTTGGTGGTCGTGGAATGGTTCAGGTAGCTGAGCGGAGATTCAAGTATGACGTGCTTGGTGCCGGTCATCCCGTAAGTCCCAATGTCCTCCCAACCCGTACCCAGGATGTTCTGTATCTCCACCTTCAGCATGATGGTGTAGTAGCCATCAGTTTTATTGGCCGGGGCATCGAAGAAGAGGAATCCCAACGTGCTTTGATGGCCGGCTGGGATCAGGACCGACGTGTTCCGATAGGTTTGGACCGTAGAGTTCTCCCACACAACGCCAAATCCGTAGATGTAGATCGCGGTCGGGTCGTTATTGGTGACCGTGATGTTTATGACCCCACCATAGCCCGAATAGATCGGCGTCAGGGTCCAGCTCATTTCCAGGCTCAAACTGGGACTGGACGAAGAGGAGTTGCGGTATATGCGTTCGACTGGAGAATCGATGACGATCGAAGGAGCGCGTAGCGAATCGACATTGAATCCTGAAGATGTCCTCGAATTGACGAACATGACGAACGATCCTGTCATGACCAGGGCCAGCACGATCACCACCGTGACCGCTAGAATTACCAGCCTACGCATGCTTCGATGGGACGCCCAGACCGCTATATTATTCTTTCATTTTGTTGAACAAAGCGACTTGCAGAGGTTGGCAAACACCAGCAACCTTTATTGATTAGTTGTGCGTTTAGCGCCCTGCAAAGGGTCTGTGGGGTAGTTTGGTCCATCCTTCTGGCTTTGGGAGCCTGAGACCCCGATTCAAATTCGGGCAGACCCACCACTTCTCTTATCCAGTACATTTATTTTTCCCCGGAACTAAAAATTTTATCCTGTCTGGATATCTTCGCAAGAGGTTGATTTTGATATGCTGGCCATCTTTTCTTGCGAAAACAGATTATTCACTTCCTCATTGGCTGTATCGCTCTTGATCTGTGCGTAGGAGCGATATGTCGTATCCGGCCCTGAATGCCTAAGCTGTTTGGTTGCTATCTCTGTTGGTCCTTTATTGCGGTCTTTGATCATCTGGGCGCATGTCGACCGGAAGTCTTTCAGCTTGAAGTCCATCTCGGCACGTTCCTCGATCTTCTTCTTGATGTCCCGGAAATTGTTGCTTGAATGCTCCTTGACCTCTCCGATGTGGATGCTTGGGATGAGTGGCCATGAGCTCACTGGCAGTCCTTTGGACTCCAGGTAGGCCTTCCTTGCGTCCAGGTATACGAAAACATAGGGACGAGCAGGAGGTAAGATGGCTATCCATTGAGGTATGCCATAACCTGCCTCCAATCCCTTTGGGTAGCGCACGAAGAACTTCCATTCCTTCGTGTCAAGGTCTTCAAGATGGGCAAGGCGAAGCTCCGATAGCCTGAGCCCGGTGTACGGGTAGATCCATACCATGAACCTGGCTATGTCACCCCTCCAGCCTTCCATTGTCCTCGTCGCTGCCTGCAGAGCTTCCAGATTGGTCTCGGATAGCGCCCTGATAGGCTTGAGCGGTGCTTTGGGGAATCGATAGCCCTCATTGCGCATCTTTCCAATCGTCGCATTGTCTGCACTGATTAGGACTTGTTCGATCAATCCGACGAGGTTTGCCCGATATCCCAGGTCTGGGGCTCTCACTCTAAGAAATTCCATGATGCTCCGAACATCCTCCTCTGAAATCAAGTCAGGGCTGGTCGTTGCGATCTTCCCCTCCCGTTTCAAATCAGTCAACCATGCATTGAGCATCTTGTACTTCCTTCCAGATTCTGCAACTGTTGTATCTGCTATAGACCCTCTTTTCTTCTCTAGCAACCTATTCGCCTGGGCTAGGAAGGGCTTGCAGCCATTCACGTTGTTGCCCTCCCGCCTGGCGTCGATACTTGGGCGTCCAGGGCACTTCTTGCTCTTCGCATTGGAAGTGCCTTCGGAGGATAGAATGTTCTGAGTGGTATTTGTAAACTTATCGTCCGTTTTTGTAGCCTCGTTGCTGGACGATATCTTTTTCATGTCTGGCCTCACCCCGATTTTTCAGGACGATTCCGTACCCGGTCGGTATTCTTCCAAGGCATGATTATTCCAAAAGGAGAAATGTGAATATCAATACAACAAACACACTAATATGTGTACAACATGTTATACAATTGATCAGATGCCACCGAAAACAACAGTGTCTGGCGAATCCTCAGACGATGAATCAGTCTTGAAATCCCATTATCTCGGGCGCATGATCATCGAAACCAATCCCAAATATCATATTTATTATTCCAGTCGCCGAAGTTTAAAAACAAAGATTCTCTTGCTGGAGCTGATCGAACTGGTAATCGACAACAGTTCGGATGAGGATTCCAAAGTGTCCAGGAAAAAATTACTGCAAGTCCTGATCGATGACTGGAATGATACCCAAAGAAAAATCGAAAGAGAATCGGTCGAAGTGAAAAGCCTGCCCCGGAGACATCCGACCCAGCTTGACCGGCTCCTGAAAGACCTGGAAGAATTGGGTTTACTGAGGAAGACCGGAAAAGTTGTTGTGAACCCGAGGTCCAAAAAGGGCAAGAAGAAGGAGAACGCGTTCTATTCCATGAATCTCCAGACCTTGGCCTCCGCCGACCTTGGGACGAATATGCTGAGAGAAAATAAGTTGGGACACTATAGAATGCTGACGGAGCGAATGTTAGAATTGCTGGATGAGCTGAGCACGTTAAATCCAGTAAGGGAGTATCTCACGGAGAATTATGGTCAACCGACTGCCAGGGATATCATGTGGAACCTTCTCATTGATCCCGACACCCTCGCCGAATCGGCAGAGAAGGATTGGATCTCGGATCAATCAGGATCCATAATTGCTTATTGGAGGGAATTGGGAGCAATATTAAGAAAAAATAGCTGATGCCTTGTAAAATTCAAACACATTAGTCAGCAAGTCAGATATGTCCAGAGTTAAGGACGATTTAAGCTTATAACCCATGGATTATAAGTTCGCTGGTAATGTCAATATTACCAACGAATTTCGAAGAAAATGGCCCCTTCATGCAAGTTTATTTGAAGGGCCATGCGAGGGGGAATCTCTTCATAATCATTCGCCAAGCGCCCGCTTTAGGCGCTCAAGCACTCGGCGACCTTCCTGCCCCTATGGGTCAAACGGATGTTTGTCTCGCCACTAAGCCCTGAGAATGGTATCCATCTCTTCATACTTTTCTACTTGCGGGCTACTAGAGAGATCATCGTTCTCTGTTCCGTTTGCAGGCAAAGGAGTCCGCAAACCTACCAAAAGGAAGAGAGAGTTGATTGGGTCGATTTCACCCCGAACACTGGATAGGCCTTTTCCCCGGAATTTGAGCGAAATATTCCCGGAAAATCCCCCCGGAATTGCCCGGAAATCTGACAAGGAAAATACGCAGAAATTCGGGTCGCATCCCTAAAATCTGCACCCGGAAAGTTCCGGGAAATCTCGGTGCCTCGATTGTCCGTTCTTTCCTTGACCGGGCCGTAAGCGATGAAGAGATTTATTGGGTCATGCTTCTAAGAAGCAATAGAAATGGCTTTGGTTCAAAACTCAGTTCCAAGCGAAATGCAGGTTAGCCAGATGGTGCAATTGTAAATGAAGCTCATTTTTTAGATCGCCATTTTTCTTTCGCGTAAAATGAGGATGTCGAGCCCATGCGGAGCACACGCCCATATAATTTGGGTCGTTATCATCGCAATCTAGTTGCTATTACGGGTCAACGTTGCCTATTGGACATACTGGATGAGTTTTACACCAGAGCCAATTCGTACATTTTTCGACGTTTGGATTAAAAAAATTGGCTGTCGGGCGTCTGTAGCGTCGAGACCCAATTTTCACGACCGGACAGCTCTTCCGAAAGTCAGCGCAGCTATTTTGTTATTCTTGAGGTCGAAGCGCAAATCGAGTAATAAGGGATCTGGGAGCCCGGTTTTATCATAAGTGCCATCGACTTTTGTGGTGACTACAGTCTCATTCTTACTCTGCACGGCGTTTCTGACCTCGAATGTCACATGGGCCCCAAAGAGTTGGCGATCGCCCCACTCCTTAATCGCTTTGGTGCCATGATACTCATGACCCGCATCCCAGACAATGGCATTATCGGAAAAAACGGTGAGGAACGCTTTTTGGATCTGGTTCATTGACAATACGGAAAAATGTTGCAACAGATTGCGGTAGTTCTGTGGACATGATATAGCATATAGCCACTTGTAATAATTATATTTGAGCTGTCTAAAAAATCGTGGATCGACCAAATCTTACGGATCAACGGGAATGGGATGGATCGATGGATATAATCGTTATCAGGAGTTGCCTTGGTGTAAAAGTCCCTTTGACAAATTCTTGGACCGGCCAGCTCGACGAAGAGAACATAGTCTATGTTAATCGAGATCTTGCTTTTTGCCTTCAAAAGAATCTCTTTAGGACGTGAATGAAGTTACATATCTATCTCGCTGGATAGACCTTCAGAAAGATCCGTGATCTAATATGATCCTGTTAGATGAGAAATCAGCCTAGATCGGAAAATGAGGAAAAGGACAGAGATTGTATATTCAGATTATTAGTGATGGCTCGACCAGGATTTCAAGTGGAAACTTAGTTTTGCACCAAAGTCAGAAATGAATAATGAGTCTCTATACAACATGAGTTCGACCGCTCTCAAAATCCAAAGGGTCAGATGTTTGTATATCCTTTAATCGAATTACTATTCATCGATACTATGTCCTAATAACATTATCTATCTGTTCCAGCAGCTCCGCTATCTTCTTTCCTTTGTCTGTCAACCGGATAATGTATTTCAGTCTAGGTTTATCGATTCGTTCGATCTCGGCGAGCCCCATGTCCCTCATGCCCCAGACCAGATCTTTCAAGCGGTCGTAGTTCCCGGACAGCTCACGGATGGCGGTAGTGGTGATTTGCTTCTTGCGATTTATAAGAAGTATGAGATCGATCGCGCTGGGCTCATTGAAGAATCCGACGCCTTCTAGATATTTTTCATCCACCTTATGTCCCAGATAGGAATCGGCAACGGTCTTGAATATTTAACATTACCATGTTCGATGTCCTATCTAGGAACCATTATATAACCCGCAAACTAGATTCACCCTTGTTCTGACACGAGAGGACTGGAATCCCATAATGTCTGGACTTCAT
>CAVWKV010000075.1:0-15906 GCA_963755265.1 uncultured Methanomassiliicoccales archaeon
ACACAGGGATTGAACACTTTACAGATACAACTTATCACATCGGTCGAACACACTGGGATATCAGAATCCGATGACCATTGCATACTTCTCGTATCCATTTCATTGGAGATTCCTTGCCATAATCAGTACGATAATTATTACTCATAATTGCATTATATCCTTAGAACGCAGCCTCGGGATTGCCAAAGTTAGTCCGAAGGAGAACTTATGGATTGGGGAGTAGAGCTGGACGAGGAAGTCATCACGGTCATTGAAATCGAACGAATTGCCTAAAGGGACAACGCCCCCACCAGTTACGTAATGCCATCATGGGGCGTTTATTATTCTTGAGCTAGATTTGGAGCTATTAAAAATAGAAGTATGGGGCGATGCCCCAACATTAGTATTTCTTTAAAATCTCGGAAAAGAATCCTGAGTACAGAGGCGCGATGGCATTATTACCTGTCATGCGGTCCTTGACAGACAGGGTGGTCACGTAGGCCTTGGAGTTCTTGGTGAACAGCATATCATGACCGACGCACAGACCAAGGACAATATTCAGCTGGGTTCCAGCCTCGTTGAGCAGCTCGGCCTGATAAACTGGGTTGCATACCGACTCGTTCTCGCTCTTTATGCAGTCCTCTTTAGGAATATCGAACTCTCCCTTCTTCATTGAGAAGTTACGGCAGATGACCGAGCACACCTCGAAACCCCTTGCCTCCAGGACCTTGGTAAGCTTTATCCCTTCGTCCCGAGCGGCCAGGCAGAATGCCACGCCGATCTTTTTCCATCCCATCTGATCAGCGAATGCCATGATCTCTGATATTCGCGGCCTGATTGGGGTCAGGACCCCATTTACCGGCTGGAGGGTGCCCCGCTCCACCTTGGAGGCGGTGTGCATAAGCTTGAGGGTCTCTGGATCGTGGTATCGGGCAATTATCTCTTCCCGTGTTATTTCAGAGATATTGGTCGGGCAGTCCTTGAATTTGCCTGGTTCACCGACCTTGCAACCTGCGTCGCCACATTTATCGCATCTAGGAAAATCCAAAACGTCACCACCTGTTAATCATAATCTGAGTTGATATAGTCTGTCATAAGAACTTAGTAGAATCTAATATGGTTAATCGTTGGTTCTGTTGAAATAAGAATCTGACACTTTCATTATATGATTATTATTCATTATTTATATATATTATTATCAAATTTGATGACCCCAGCCCATTGGGTCCTGTTCGGACAGTGCTTGCGGCACGATATCGATCTTGGCCGGAACCTGAAGAATCAGATCCTGCCCGGCAATCCCATCTCCAGGGCGATCGGGGGTGCGTTCCTCAACCGTCTGCTGAAGGGCGCCGAAAAATACTCCAAGGTGATGCTGCAGGGCCAGCCTCCGCGTGAGTACACTCCAGACGAGAAGAACTACCGCGACCCAGGTCTTTGAGCGGCTCCCAGACTCGATATCCCGTCCACGGCGGGTCCATGCGCAGCCGGATCATCCTCTCCACGAACAATAGCTCTGTCTTCGTTGTTCCGAGGGTCAAATGGTCGTTGATGTCGCTTTTATCGATGCTGCCTTTGAATGGCGGGTGCCCAGAAAGACCAACAACCCTTAGGCCGCCAACGCATCCACGGTGTCTCCATCCTTAAGTCCTAACTTTGACAGGTACTTAATCGGTATTTTGAGACTTTTAGCGTCGTATGCTTGATTGGCTGTTGTCATTCTAAGCATCTTTAGGCAATTTATGACATGCATTAACGGTCGTTCTATTTTTGTTCGGATTACATAGTTTTGTCATCGTTTTAGCGGTAGGCCATCATTGAGGATCCCTCTCCTTCCTCATCACTACTGTCCTCAGCGATCTTGGACGAATTGGTTTGAAAATGATCGAGCTAAGGACCGCTTTTCAAGAGAATCTCCTACAATTTCGAAACCAACATTCAATTATTCGCACTTTGATCGACATCAAATTTGACAGTTCGTTCGAATGTAGCCAGCTAACATCATTATGTAGAAAATTGACGTTTAGCCTAATGAGAAATTTGACACTTAGCGCATTATTTGCCCATGGTGGTAGGCATGATCAGTTCTTTGTGCTTCCAACTCATCCAACAAGGCCATTTTGGCCGGATATACGGATCCGACCTTAACGAAAATCGCCGTTTTCGGGCAATTTCGAGGAGGTAGCTACGCCTCAAACACAACTGTCAAATCATAAAAGTAGCGAAATTGTCGCTTCAACTGTCGAACTCAGGTTAAGTCGTACGTCTACTGGTACCGGTTTGCTCTTCATGATCGGCTTCAAAAGCCGGAAAATTATGCCTATCGCAAAGATTGAGTTTTGCACCAATCCATTTCGATTTACTCGGATTGTTAATTCTTCAGAGGTTGTGAACGCCTTCCCATAGCGGCCCCCAAACTTATAGCGATGCCGGCGACAAGCAATGTGCCTGGAAGCGGAGCACCGGTGAATGTGCTGATGCTGATGATAAAATTCACAACAGTCAAGGTAATGGCCACGCCCAAAAGGACCGTCCAATCCCCGCAGAAAAAGTCAAACAACTCCCATAGGATGCGAAACGGAACCGGATACTTTTTCGGGTCCATTTCTTTTATTTTCGGATTCAGCGTACGCCGACTTATCCAGCTGATCAGCAACAGGCACAACGACAGATAGACCACGCCTAGCACGACGAGAAACACATCGGCAAACGGCCATTCGATACCGAATCCTTCCCCACTCCAGAACGTTCCAAATGTCACCAGCATGATGCCCACAAGAAACTTGAATGTATTTTCCGGAATATTGGCAAGCGGCTTGCGCACCATCACTCCCAGCGCCGTCACGACGAGAAGCGCTATAGCGGCACCGAGACTGGCGGTTAAAATCCCCTGTGATCGATTCACATCGCCGGTCGAGCCGAAGGTGATGACAATCACAGCGACTTCCAATCCCTCAAGAAGCACCCCTTTGAAGGAGGTCAGAAAACCGAATTTGCTGAATCTGGAACGATCTTCCTGTATGGCATCAAGTTCATGTTTGCGATTCTCGTATATTATGGCTTCATCGTGCTTGGCCTTGAGCCCAGTATAACGCAAGATCGCTTTTTCTAACCACTGGACTCCCATTAGCACCAAAAGGACTCCTATCACCATACGCAATATGTTGATAGGGACATACAGGATAGTGCTGCCAAGCACAGCAATCAGCGCCGCTAATACGGCAAAGCCAGCGGCGACGCCCGATAGGCTGCTCTTCCAGTTGATCGATGTACCGATGGCCAGTACGATTGTCAGGGCTTCGACGCACTCGACCACAGAAGCTAAAAAAGCTGGAAGAAAAAGAGACCAGATCATGACAACCCTCTAACGACTGCTCAGCCGGCAATTGTATATGGACTTGCCCGACATCGTGACCTCAATCTTGGGGACATGCCGCTAGTTCGGAAAGGGCCTTGTTACTATATCAAATCGTAGTGATAGCTAGATGTTTCTTTCCATCTCGGGTCGAAATGGCATGTATTATTCAGTCTCGGCTTGGTGCAAAACTCAATCTTTTGAATTCCAGGTCTGACGGTCGGAAAAATGAAGTCCAGGCGAAAATCGCTATGTTCAATCTATTGCTACGGGTTGCTTGGAGCGTTGCAGTACTTCCAATTTCCATATTTATTTAAGAATAAGACACACCTATTATGGTCGGAATCGCTAATGAACCCATCCGAACTTATTGACAAATAAATCGCAGACCTTTCTGACTGGAGGGGTAGTATCCTGGTCCAAATTCGTAAAATCATTTCGAGATGCTGACCCGAAATGGTCGAGGAATGGAAATACATGGGCATCCCGGTGTGGTTTTTCTTTTTTAATGAACTATGATCAAATAGACTGCAATAACAGTGACAAATTCCCGCCATTTAGAAATCATGTTACAAAATAATATCTCGATGTAACCTATGTTACCTTTAGTTGCATTATGTAACAACCAATCAACGAGAAGGCGGACTTATTTTCTATACATGCCCGGTGGTAATAATTTGTACTCCTAATTCGCACGTATACGTAGAGCGAAATAAATTAACTAGGGCAATCACAATCTTGATTAAAGGAGCAGATTCTTGACGAACCCCACCGATTCCATCCTCGATAACAGTCCTATAAGGAAGAAAAGAGGGAAACAAAGCCGCAAGTTTAGTTTCAGGTTCTACCAGGTACTTTATGGTCCAATCGTTTTCGTAAAGGCGGCGTATCGGCAACTCATGGTGCTAACTGTGATGATCATCATCGGAGCCGCGATCTTCGCCTATTTTGAGCATCTTCCTATGATCAGCGCATTTCTCGCTTCGGTGTCTACCATCACTACCATCGGGCTGTATGTTCCGAACGGCGGTAATTTCTTCACAATGAACTCCACTGAAGCGGTGCTCTTAATCATAATGATAATCATATCCGTAGGGGCAGGTACATCTTTGATACAAAGTAGCTTTAACGCACTGAGGGACGGCGACCTTGCCAAAGGCGCGGCAGAGGAACGTATGATAAAAAAGTTGAAAGGTCACGCCATCATAATGGGGTACAGTCATCTCGGCAGATATGTGACCGAGAAATTGGACGAATTAGGTTTCGATAATGCTATCGTGACTAGAGATCCAGAAATATACAAGGAACTGCTAAAGCAAAACGCCTTCGTTGTACTAGAAAACGAAAACCACCCGATCATGGCACTAAAGGAGGCTGGATTGGACAAGGCATCCATCATTATAGCCGCTCAGGACGAGGATTCCAGAAACATGCTGATCATCCTCGCCGTGAGAAAGATGCGTCCAGACATCAGAATAGTCAGTGTCATCAACGATCAGGATCTGATTGAAACCGCCAAGACCGCAGGGGCAGATGTGGTCATACCCGCTTCCATCACCGTCGGCCGTCTGCTGGCATTGTCGGCGGTGACTAAGAATCTGGTCGGAGTGGTGTATTCTGAAAAGATCGGAACGAAGGAGATCGCAGAGTTCTCGATCTTCAAGACCTCCAAGCTTATCGGGAAGGGCTTACAGGAGGTCTCGAAGTTCGCAACCATCATCGGAGTTGTGCGGGACGATACCGTGGTGTCAGGTATTTTCGACCCATCCTTCACAATCGAGGAAAATGATGTATTGCTCGTCTTGGGCGACCAGGAGAAATTGCAGGCAATTGAGAAAGAGGCAAAGGCCCTGTGAGACGATGTCAGAGCATATTTACTGGGGCCCGTTTCATGCCTTATGACCGCAGAAGAAGCCGACATCGCTCATTATCCTGTGAGCGATCGCGTTGCTCGGCCCATCTCCCCTGGCCACATTTACCGATATCCCGTCGCCTACCGCTTGCGATACTCGGGCCACTCCTATGTTGGTGAATCCCGGACACAAAAGGAACGATTGGACACCATCTTTCTGGACCAGCTCCTTGCAGATCCGTATCGCCTCATCTTCATTCTTGACCAGGATGCTCGTTAATTCATAGAGCGGTGTTCTGATACTTGTTCGGTGCTTTGACGGATCTGCGTCAGGAGTCATAGCAATAAAAGCCGCTCTAAATCTTTTTTCGTCCATGATCAATAACACCAATTCAGGGATATTTCAAAGTGTTTGATTTTGGGCCAAATATTCTAGGCGATCACGGAGATCACATCTGGGTTCGTAAGCCAAGTACTATGCCACTCATGAACAATGGACTGGATCTTTGTCTCTCAGACCGTCCAAACCTAGACAGGTTGGGACCAGATTCACCCAATTCCTTCCAAAACGTCCCGCCTTTCTGGATAGGCGACTTGAGGTCGCTTGACAACGAACGATTTCTCGATGGGCTCGCACATCCTTTTGGCGACCTTGATGGGAATGCCCACGCCCATGAAGTCGGGTGGGAAATAACGGTTGACGGTCGGATCTGTCGGACCTGCGAACAACTTTTCGCGAGGAGCATTGGCTGACATTTCCGCTTGGGTAGGTCACTAGCGTCGCACAAGCTGAGCCGGAAGGCACAATGATGGAGCCAAATATGTCCATGGAAGTGAAATAGTTCAACGCGAAGATGTTCCTGATCTGCTCAGCAGTGCCTAAGCATATCACGCTGACTACTCCAGGATCGTTTTCTTCCAGGTCCGCACAGGGTCGGAACACGATGTTCTTGGCCAACGGGGTTATTTTACCTGAGATCCGATTCGACTCCTCTACCATCTGAGGTGTCTTCCTCAATACTCGGCCTCTCCTCCCAGAAAGGAGGGATCACCAGTCGATACGAAATACTTTAGACCGCCGGGGGCTTTGATCAAACCCAAGTGCGTCAATCCACCTGGACAGCATCCTTTCAGGGCCTCCTCACCAACAAATGCAGGCTGAGAGCTGTCGGTGGCCAACTTTAAGAACACTTTCACCAAACAAAAATCTATTTTACCGGTCGGAACCCCACTCGGGCCCTGTCGCTCACCTTTGCGCATAATCAGAGTCTGTTGAGGAGGCGGTGGGGGCAACGAAATACACCGAGAATTCTTTGCCACCCGCGATATTCTTGGCCTTTTGCTGGACCTCCGTCTCGGTAGAACTGATCGCAATGATCTTCCGGTCCATGACCGCGATCCAATCCCGGGCGTGTTTCTGAATCAGATCGATGTAGTTTTCCTTGAACCACTCGTCGTTCCTCTTATCATCTTCACTTTCATGTTTATCTTTATTTTCAGACATTTTGACCCCGATCATTTATTGAAATTCCTCCATTCGCTTTCACTCGCGGTAGGCTAGATGATCATTGATTATGACCTCAGATACGGTTCCTAATGATCTTCTTCAGCTTCTTTTTCAGCAGGCAAGGAACTTCGTACTTCTTCAGATCGTGAGTCTCCGGTAAGTGGCTCACATAGTGGTCTATCCATTCGTCTAGTTCGTTGTCTGTGAGCCCGGCGAAGCCATCATAATTGAAATCCTTCTCGAAGTACCGTTCGATTATCTCTTCGTCAGATAGACGAGCGAACGCTTCGTCGGTCTTAGACTGCAACTGTGATGTAGTGGCCGTGATGTCACCTCCCTTTGGATCGTTTTCTATGTGGGTGCTGCCAGTATATATCTTGTTCCGAGGTCTGATGACCAAAACAAGTTGCCCGAAACACGAGTATTTGAGAGTCAACCATTAGAAAGTGTGATGAGATTCATCCAAATACTCCATGGCAACGATGAGTTTGCCATACGCAGGGTCATATTATCTTTAATTCTGTCACTGATCTCCCTTGAAATGGGCCGTCAACACTTCGGCAGCCTGATTGACCACGTCCTTTACCATGGAGGCCGGTGGAGTATACGCGTTCTCGAATGAACTTACGAACTCTTCTGCTGTCGTCCCCTTAAGGATCGCCCCCGTCAGCCAATTGATGCGCCCGGTGACCTCTTCTCCACCCACTATCTGAGCCCCCAATAACCGTTGTGTCTCCCTGTCAGCGATGATCTTGACGGTTATGCTCTTTCCCCCGGGAAAGTATCGCGCTCTCGTGAGCCCGACCGCCTTGCCTTCGACGGTATTGATTCCGTAATAATCCGCCAGCGCTCTCGACAACCCCGTCCCCGCCACCTGCAGATCGCCGATATAGGCGACCCAGGGAAACAATACTGCTGGATATGCAGCGTACCCTCCTGCAGCATTGATGCCGGCCACCAGTCCTTGCCTTACTGCGCTCGATCCAAGCTGGCTCAGGGTGGGACCGGGAGTGGCTGCACTTTGGCACATTACCACATCCCCAGCCAGATAGACATCTTTCACCAAGCGACCTTTTTTGTACGGTTGCAAAGTCGGACCGGTCCGTACCGCTCCGAGCGGACCGATCTCCAGCCCCATCATGTTCGGCAACTCCAAATTAGCTCTCACACCGGTTGCCATTATCACCATCTGACACGGATACTCATTGCCCCCTGCCCTGACCGATTCTACCAGGTGAGTAAATAACAAAATTATTGAAAAAAGTTTTATTGACATAGCTCAATATTCTAAATTAATTTTCCATTTGCTCATTACTACGATCTTAAAAAACAATTATCTAGGCGGTTCGATGATGTCATGTATGACTGGCTTATCGCCATGATCCGCCAGGTTATGGTCCGGTGTATCACTGTCTTAAAGGGCCCGAAATCACCCGAAAGACTCAGACTGACTGAGGCCTGCAGGATCCCGAACACACTGGCTCAGAGGAAGCTTGATCTTTCGGCAGTTCCTTCCCGGTACTTCCCAAGCCAACGCCTAGTACAGCTGGTACGGTCAAGCCGGAAAATCGGCCGAGGTACGGAGTAGCTAAAAGTGGTGACACATTCCAGAGTCGGTGAAGGCATCATCCGCCACGGCTGAACTTACGTACTTTTCTTCGGTGACTTCCAAAGTAGGCCGACCACCAGAATTACTATACCAATGGTGAGCAGTCCAAGAAACGGCGTCCCGAGGCCCCTGACGACGATCAGAACCCCGCTCAAGGCCGATAGGATGCACCCCATTGCTATGAGCCCGATCTTCATCGTCTGTCTCAATGTTTGCATATTTTACACCCCCAAACCGCTACTTCCATTTCGTCAATATCTCCTCTCTGCGGAACCTAGCCCGGCTCAGATAAAATAGAACCACATCCACGACCAGAAGTATCGCCGATACGATGGACAGAATGGTTGTATCGATCGATATCAGCCTTATCTCGGAAAGAAGGTAGATAGCGAAAAGGGGCACCACGACCAAACTTCCGAGCTGGGTGGCGGTCCGAACGTCATTTACACGTGCGGATACGAGGACGTTACCTTCCACGGCAAATACCGCAGCGAGTGGTGTTACTATCAGAAGGACCAACGCCTCGGTCCAGTTCGGATAGTAAAGATATCCCAGCTTGCCATAGGTCACCGCATCTATGAGTATCATGAAGATCGAGGCACCGAGGAAGACGGCCAGGATGGCGGGAATGAACGAGGCCAGGCTCTTTCCCAGAAGTATCTCATCGTCCGTCGCCGGCGTCGCCAAGAGCGGTTCCAGGCTCTTCTCGACCTTCTCTCCGACTATGCTATAGGATGATATGGCCGTCGGAACGATGGCGGCGATAATGACGAAGAAGAATGAGAAGGAATCGAGCAGCCTTACCAATACGCTGGTCGACGTCGTTGCTTTGGTCGATACATACGCGATCACTCCCGGCAAAGCGATGGAAATGATCAGTGGAAAAATGATCGTCGTATAGAATATGCTCTTCTTCCTCCGGAAAAGTCTCAGGTCCTTCCTGGCGATCGTCCACACCGTCTCAAGGTCCATTCTATCCGCTCCTCACCAGTTTTAGATACACATCCTCCAAGCTCGGGCGCAGATCATTGACGAACTGCACCCTACCGCCAGCTTTGATGATGGTTTCCACTATGCCGGGGTTCTCCTTTTCCGGGTCCTTAACGTCAATGACCAGATTGTTCCCTTCGATGACCACCTTTTCGAACCCGATTCTTGCCAACGCCGCCACGATGGCTTCGTTGACTTGGACGAGCTTGACCGATATTCTTCTTCCTCGGAGGGACTCCATCAACGTTTCTGGCGCTCCGACCGCCATCAGCTTCGTGTTCAGTATGCCGATCCGGTCGCAGATCCGTTGGGCTTCGTCGAGATTGTGAGTGTTGAGGAAGATCGTCTTTTTCTCTTTCTTCAGTTCCAGGATGAAATCCCTGACGGTTTTCGATGCCTCGGGGTCAAGGTTCGCGGTTGGTTCGTCAAGGAAAAGAACCTGCGGGTCGTGGATCAAGGCGCGTGCTATTGCCAGTTTTTGCTTCATTCCTTTTGAGAATGTGCCGGCGGTCAGATCTCTCTTGTCCCAAAGGTCCAGCATCCTGAGGAAACGTTCGATGCTTTCCTTTCGTTGCGTTTCGGGAACTTTATACAATCGGGCGAAGAAGTCCAAGTTCTCATAGGCGCTCAGATCTTCGTAGAGGCCAGCATTCTCCGGCAGCAGTCCGACCATCTTTCTTATCTTTACCTGATCGTTCTTATTCCCGACCTGATAATCGCCTATCCTGGCTTCCCCGCTCGTATTTGAAATTAGGCAGCAAAGCATCCTAACGGTGGTCGTTTTTCCCGCCCCGTTCGGACCCAGGAAGCCGAAGACCTCTCCGTCATTCACGTGAAGGGTCAGACCATCAACTGCGGTCTTGTCATTAAATTTCTTAGTCAGGTTCTCAGTGTCGATCATCCTGAATCCCGATATTGCTTGCTTCCAATGCCTTACTTGGATTTGTATCCTTGTATAAATTCAAACCTGCCCCAAGCGCGGGGCTAAGAATGTGGTCATCTTAGGAATCAAGCAGCAGATCCCTGATGGTTCAAGGCCCGTGGCAAGGATAGCCTAAATATGCTGATAACTTCCTCTAGATCCGTTCTCTTGCGATAAGTCAATCGTCATTTATTTAATAAGGTAGTTCCAATGCCATGACATGGAGTTCAACCTTTGCCTTTTCCGGAAAAAGTTGGATCATGCCAGCAGCGTCAACACACCGCATGCCGTACTGATCTCCCTGTATGTTCCCCCAGGGAAGCCGATCGATGAGGTTAGGGAATAGCTCCAAGGTCTCATTGAGAGCATCCATGATGAATCGTCTAACCAAATTGCAAGGTCGATCAGGCTCACCATCTCCGCGATCCTAACGCATATAAGTACCATGGACTCGGTTGCGAAAAGAAATGGGATGGTTCTCTTGTTCGGGGAAGTCAACGGCACGCTCCATCGCCAGGCGTTGGAACCGCCTCATCCTGTTCAGTCTTTCATCTACAAGTGCGAGCGGGGATTCTACCTTGATCCACTTTACCAAATGATAGCTGCCGAAGAGACCTACGGCATCCTAGTAATGGACCTGGCAGAGGCGACCATCGGATATCTCAATGGATCGAACGTCCGGGTCTACACGGAAATCAAATCCCGGGTGCCGAACAAACACCATCACGGTGGCATGTCCAGCCTGAGGTTCGAACGTTTGAGGGATGACGCCATCAATGAATTCTTCAAGAAGATCTCCGAAAGATGCACCGAGGCATTCGTGGGACAAGGACTCAGGGGAGTGATCATAGGCGGCCCGGCGATGACCAAGAACGATTTCATGGCCAGGGGCTATCTTCATCACGAGCTCCGGAAGATGGTGACAGGGGTCTATGATGTTGATCACACAAACGAAAACGGCCTGAAGGAGGCCGTAGCCGCGGCAGAAGGTCAATTGACCACCTGCTCTGTTTTTCAGGAGAAGAGAATACTGGACCGCTTCTGGTCAGAGGCCGGGAGTGGCGGCCTGCAGGTGTCCGGAATGGCCGACACCTTGAAAAGACTGAGTGATGGGCAGGTGCAGACCCTGATCTTAAGCGATTCTCTGGACATCGAAACGATCGAGAGCCTGAAACACATCGCGGACCAATACGATACCGATGTGCTCATGATCGGTGAGGACGAGGATTTTGGCAAGACGTTTGACTCAACGGTCAAAATCGGTGGGATATTGCGCTATAAATAAAAGTGCCGGGCTGAGAACGTGGTCATCGTAGGAACAAAGCAGCAGATCCTTGGCAGTTGTAGGCCTATGGCGTGTTATTTCAAGAAATGAGAAATCGGAAACTGTAAATATAAATATCCTAAAAATACGCGCATTATGGTATCGAATCTCGATTCTGGAACCAGAACCTGGTGACTCAGTCACTGCCTTTCAGGAACTGACCATAGAAACATATACTTCAACATCTGATTATTTATAACCTAACTTTGACAGGTACTTAATCGGTATTTTGAGACTTTTAGCGTCGTATGCTTGATTGGCTGTTGTCATTCTAAGCATCTTTAGGCAATTTATGACATGCATTAACGGTCGTTCTATTTTTGTTCGGATTACATAGTTTTGTCATCGTTTTAGCGGTAGGCCATCATTGAGGATCCCTCTCCTTCCTCATCACTACTGTCCTCAGCGATCTTGGACGAATTGGTTTGAAAATGATCGAGCTAAGGACCGCTTTTCAAGAGAATCTCCTACAATTTCGAAACCAACATTCAATTATTCGCACTTTGATCGACATCAAATTTGACAGTTCGTTCGAATGTAGCCAGCTAACATCATTATGTAGAAAATTGACGTTTAGCCTAATGAGAAATTTGACACTTAGCGCATTATTTGCCCATGGTGGTAGGCATGATCAGTTCTTTGTGCTTCCAACTCATCCAACAAGGCCATTTTGGCCGGATATACGGATCCGACCTTAGCGAAAATCGCCCGTTTTCGGGCGATTTCGAGGAGGTCGCTACGCCTCGAACGCAACTGTCAAATCATAAAAGTAGCGAAATTGTCGTTTCAACTGTCTAACTCAGGTTACATTTCAGAACCGCAAAAAACCGCTTTAGGTCTCATATTATTGTAACGATTCGACGTCCGCATTGAGCTTCATCCTTTGGCATGCCTTTTATTTTGATTCACAAGGAAAGCGATACGCGTACTAATGACCATGAAAGTCTTGTGTATTTTATCGTCTGGCACATAACGGACACCCTGGTGAAATTGAAGGAAATACCTGTTCTCAAACGTGTTTTTGGCCAAGAATTATCTTATCCTAGGGATTTTTCTGCCATTTCCATGCGATAAATTTCAGCGCTGAATCCTGCATGTTTGGACGCCATTGGTCAGGGAATCCCACATTCGGATTCTCTACAATTATTCAGAATATTCAATTCTGTAATTGTTACCTTCACTTTGCTGTGCCATAACACAGCCTTGGATTGTCCAATTAACCGAACTTACCGGTAACATATCGTTCTGTTTCTTCCTTGTCCGGTTTCTCGAATATTTTGACCGTTTTATTGAATTCGATCATTTTTCCCATAAACATGAAGGCAGTAAAGTCTGAAATTCTTGCCGCCTGCTGCATGCTGTGGGTCACGATTACGACAGTGTATTCTTTCCTGATTTCCTTTATTAGGTCTTCGATCTTTTTGGTGGCGATTGGATCGAGGGCTGAACAGGGCTCGTCCATCAATATAATCTCGGGCTCCATTGCTATTGCTCTTGCGATACAAAGTCTCTGCTGCTGTCCACCTGATAAGTTCATCGCTGACTCATTCAGTCTTCCTTTGAGCTCCTCATAGAGCGCCGCCTTCTTCAGGGACCGTTCAACTATCGCGTCAATATTTTTTCGGTCCTTAAGGCCTGCCATCCTGCAACCGTATGAAACGTTGTCAGCAATAGAGAATGGAAAGGGTGTGGCCCGTTGGAAAACCATTCCTACCTTCCTTCTCAAGTCGATTACATCCGCGCCTTTATCATAAATGTTCTTACCATCAAGATAGACCTCCCCCTCCACTTTGCATTCTTTTATTAGGTCGTTCATTCGGTTAAGACATTTGATGAGCGTCGATTTTCCGCAACCTGAAGGACCGATTATGGCAGTTACGGCCTTCTCTGGTATGTCGATGGAGATGTCGTCTAGCGCTAGCTTTTCTCCATACCAGAGCCTAAGCCCCTTGACAGTTATCTTAGGTCCCATCTACTTTCACTCCATCAATACCAGTGGATACCTAACGGGTAAATTAATTTAAAGGTTGGCGACTTTCTTTTAATAACACAACCTGGCAATACCAACGATACGCTTAATCCATCTTTAGTTTCGAGCATTTTCAATCTTCTCTCTTCTATAGCCTTCGTAATGAATGACGTCAAATAGTGTAATCATAAACGCAGGGGAAATATGCGATTGGGTGAAATGTTAAAAGAAATAAAAAAAAGGGAAAATGGTTTGGAGCCTTACGGCGTCTTCGGCTTCTTCTTCATGTATACCATTACAACAGCCGCGATAACGACAATTGCTATGATCACGACCAGGACTATTATCCAGGTGTTATCGGAGCTAGTGCTGCTTGAAGAGCTTGACGAGACCATCGTCAGATCCCCCAATGCACTTGTCGAGCCTGCAACGATGGTTGCGTTCTCCGTGAAGGTGACATAGCCGTCCTTCGCAATCGTCAACGTATCCAGACCGGATGTAACGTTGTTGAAGAGGAAGGTTCCGTTCTGATCTGTTGTCGTCGTCATGCCGCTGCTCAGGTTGACCGTTGCACCCGCTATCGGCTGACCATTCGCATCAAGGATCGTCCCGGAAATGATGCCTTCGTTCTTCATGGTTGTGAAGCTCCAATTCTCTGTGGCGGAGTTATTGGTGGGATCTTTGCCGCTGACATATACCGAATAGGCCGTGTTGTATGCCAGAGCCGAGGAGGGCGTGAAGGTGGCGTTATTGCCGCTCCAAGTAACTGAACCACTAATAGTTGCGCTAGAGGCGTTGACATCGATTATAACCGATGATGTGTTCATTGCTTCGGAGAACGTGACCTTGATCAACGAACTCGTCGAAACGCCGCTGCCGGTCGGGGACCAGGCAGTTATTATGCTTGGTGTCACCGTTACGCTACTGCTCTGGGGGCCCTCGCCCACTGAATTAACCGCGGAGACCGTATATGAATAAGCCTGGCCGTTGGTGAGGCTTTTGCTGTATACGAAGTCGCATTTATCGTGGTCAAGTAAACGAATGCACCAGGGACGATCTCGCGATAGATCTTATATCCGGTGATTGGAGAACCACCGTTTGCCGGGGCATTCCAGGAAAGCGACACTTGACGATAGCCAGCGACTCCCTGCAGTCCTGACGGGGCTGAAGGAATGGTGCTTTGCGTTGTATCGTATATGCTGGCGAATCCCGCTTGATGGCATAAGGCGATATTATTGGCCGGGGTTGTTATCCAGTTCAGGAAAACCGCGGCTGAGGCAGACGGAGCGCCGTTAGTCACAATGATCAGCGGGTGCCACAGGGTGTACTGAGAGTTGCCCACGTTGTTAACCGCTTCAAGGATGTGCTGGTAAGTGGGGGTGATTCCGTCCCAGATACAGGATACAGCTCCTGTTGTTGTCGAAACAATGCCAGTGGTGGCGAAGCCAATACCGTTGCCGTCGCCCATCACTGCGGTGACCATTGCAGGGTTACCGTTCGCGCCGATCTCACTTGAGGGGGCATGTGAGGGCAGGAACTTTGCGCTCGCCGAACTGCCTAGCCCTTCTATCGAGAATGCGTCCTGAGTACCTGAACTGTCTGACCGGTGGTAGACGTTCAGTGCTTTGTCGGCGTTGCTGTCCGAACTGACTCTAATGGAATTCTGACCGTATACCCCCAGAACTGCCTCCAGGTCAGCCCACGTGTTGATGAAACCGTGTGTTGCGTTTCCCCATGAGGGCAGGGATGTTACATTATTGTTGAAATACCCGAGGTTAACAGTTGTGAATCCCGCTGATGTCCCTAATGCGTTATCCTTATAATCTTGGTATATCGCATCGGCCAGTGTCTGGTTCATGTTGATGCTCTTACCTGAGTCCACAGTGATTCCATGTGCAGCCAAGGTGCTTGCGGCCATGAAAATGCTAACGCCGTCATACGCCACGATATGTTGAACCAGATTGGGATATGTGGTGCTTGTACCGGGTGTTATCTCATCTTCGGGCAAGGAAATCATGCCCATGTCAACAGTCCCGCTTTCAATGGCTGTCAAACCAGCTCCGCTTCCGGTTCCGCTAACACTGACTTGATAACCACTGTTATTCTGCTCGAAAGCCGGCACCATGACATTCATTAGGTCGGTCACGGTGGTACTTCCATTCATCTTGAGCTGGATGCTCGAGGCTGATACGGTGCTAACCGAATTGTCTAATATCGCGACGGCGGTCGTAGATATTAGCAAAAACGATAGCAATATGATGACTATTTTTTGTCGCATAATATTCACAATCTTTCCTGATAGTACTGATTAGAAAGGATGAGAAATTAATATAAAACGATAATCTATATAGAATAATATGTCTCAATAGATTTCGTTATCCAAAACAATATAAGAGGAA
>CAVWKV010000076.1:0-11713 GCA_963755265.1 uncultured Methanomassiliicoccales archaeon
ACCGCTCCGGTGTCGGGAGTAGGTCCACCTTGTCATAGGTCGTGAGGCTGACCCCCCCGCCTCCGACGATCAGCGGTTCAACGTTATTCAGCAGGTCCTTCTTACCGAAAAGGACTCCGACGCCGGATGGGCCGAGCATCTTATGCATCGAGAAGGCAAAGAAGTCAACATCCATGTCTTTCACGTCGACCTTCAAATGAGGCGTTGATTGAGCTCCGTCCACCATGACCAACGAGCCGTTGTCATGCGAAATCTCGCACATCTCCTTAATCGGGATGGTCGTGCCCGTCACGTTATTAGTCTGGACCACACTGACCAACTTGACCTTCTTGGTCAGCGATCTTTTAAACGCCTCGATATCGAACGAACCGTCCCTTGGGGTGGCGACAATGACGCGGTCGACTCCAGCGGACTTCTTCAACTGGAGCCAAGGTACATGGTTGCTATTATGTTCCATGTCAGTGGTAAGCACCGCCTCGCCGCGCTTCAGTCCGAGACCTTTGGCGATGAGGTTGAGGGATTCTGTGGCGTTCTTAGTGAAGATGACCTGATCGTACGAGTCTGAACCAATGAAATCGGAGATCTTTTCCCTTGCTTCATCGACCTTGATCGAGACCTGGGTGGCAAGTCGGTGGACGCTCCTTCCTCCACAGGCTGGATAGTCGTTATAGTAGGAATCCATCGCCTCAACAACTTGCCTGGGCCTAAGGCTTTGGCATGCCGTGTCAAGGTAGATTGGGCTCTTGTCCCCCTTCGATAGGATAGGAAAATCGGCCCTTATCTTTTCAACGTCCATCGGTCCGGTGAATCTGTGAAGCTCTTATGTAAGCTTTGGTCCCTGTAGCCATTCATATTTAGTTATTATAAGCGGCTCAAATTATTATATCAAGAGTCTATTCTCATCAATTGTTAAACATCTTAAAAGGAGTCCTCGAATGATGAAGATGGCCTATTTCGACAATAGCGCGACATCAAATGTCGACCCCAGAGTCCTGGAAGCAATGATTCCCTTCTTCCTGGAGAAGTATGGCAACGCGTCGAGCTTGCACAGCCTTGGTAGAATTGCTGAAGAGGCCATGACCGCCACTAGGGGAAATGTCGCCGAGGCGATCAACACGACCCGGAAGAGGTAATTTTCACGGCTGGAGGCACAGAATCTGATAATATGGCCCTGCAGGGCTATGCCTATGCCAACCGTAAAAGGGGTAATCTATCATAACCACTCGGATCGAGCATCATGCGATTCTTAACACCTGCGAGTTCCTGGAGCGCGAGGGTTTCAAGATTACCTACCTGCCGGTGGACGAGTTCGGGCTCGTCGATCTGGAGAAGGACAAGGAAGCCGTGACCGCTGAGACATTGATCGTTTCCGTCATGACGGCCAATAACGAGATTGGCACGATCAGAACCCATCAGGGCGATTGCGGAGATCGCCCATGATAAGGGGGCGGTCTTCCATACCGATGCCGTCCAGTCGATCACGAAGGTTCGTACCAATGTGGTCAAAGACCATATCGACATGCTCTCCATGTCGGGCCACAAGTTCCATGCACCGAAAGGGATCGGTGCATTGTATTTACGGAAAGGCGTGAAGATAAGGCCGCTGGTGTACGGCGGCGGTCAGGAACGCGGTCTGCGTTCGTCCACCGAAAACATCCCAGGCATCGTCGGCATGGGTAAGGCGCTCGAACTGGGCATGGCCGAATTTGAGGACGACGTAGCGAAGATGACCGAGATGAGGGACAGTCTCATCAAGGGCGTGATGTCGGGGATACCGGACAGTCATCTGAACGGGCACCCCACCGCACGTCTGTGCAACAACGCCCGCTTTCGTTTCGATGGGGTCAAGGGCGAATCTCTTCTGATCTACCTAGACCAGCAGGGATTCTGTGTGTCGACCGGATCGGCGTGTTCCTCCGGGGCGACCGGACCTTCACATGTGTTATCAGCCTTGGGTCTGAGGAACGATCAGATGCACGGTTCCCTTCGTGCGAGCCTATCTAAGTTTAACACAATGCAGGAGATCGGGCGCTTCCTCGATGTGGCACCAGGTGTGGTAAGTAAGTTAAGGGAGATGTCCCCAATATACAAGGGGAAGGTGTGCTAATATGGGTTATTCTCGTAAGGTCCTGGACCATTTCACTAACCCAAGGAACGTTGGGATAAGATAGGTTAAGAATATCAAAATGGGGTTTGCGAATTCTACATCTTCTTAGAGATCAGCACCAGCATGTGTCGATCAAGGCCACGGCGAGGAAGGAGACCATCGTTAACAGCGCCTAGTGCGATCCGCTTTCGATTCAACCGGCTTGTATGATCACTGCATCGACGGCTAGAGTTCTGTCGACTGCGAAGAAATTATTAGTCCAGAGAGTATGAGCATGAACATGACTTCCTTGCAGGTGAGTGTGGCCGGCCTCCATATGAAGAACCCGACGATGCTCGCTTCCGGAATGGTCGGGGAGACTGGGGGGTCGCTCCTCAGTGCAGCCCACGCCGGAGCTGGTGCCCTGGTCACCAAGTCCATCGGAATGGAACCACGGAACGGTTACGGGAACCCCACGCTTGTCGAGCTCGGGGAAGGATACATCAACGCCATGGGGTTGCCTGGTCCGGGGATAGAGGAGTTCCGGACCGAGATGGAGGTTGCCAAGAAAGGCAACGTCCCTATCATCGGCTCGATCTTCGCATCAAGTGCGAAGGATTTTGCCATACTAAGTTCCAAGATGGAGGAATACGGTGCATCAGCGGTCGAACTGAACCTGTCCTGCCCGCACGCTCAGGGTTTCGGCATGGAGATGGGCATCGACCCGGATATCGTGGGTGGCATCGTCAAGGAATGCAAGGACGCTATCACCATACCGGTCTTCGCGAAGCTGACGCCGAACACGCATCGGTTGGCTGAGGTCGGTAGGTCGGTGGAGAAGGCGGGCGGTGACGCCGTGGTCGCCATCAATACATTAAAGGCGATCGCCATATCGGTGGAGTTCAGACGTCCGGTCCTCAGTAACCGTTTCGGCGGTCTTTCTGGCCCGGCAATCAAACCGGTCGGGCTTCGCTGCGTCTTCGATCTTTATGCCGTGCTGGACATACCGGTCATCGGTGTCGGCGGCATCGAGACATGGAGGGATGCGCTGGAATACATCATGGCCGGTGCCAGTGCAGTCCAGGTGGGCAGCGCGATCGGTCGGCATGGTATCGGGGTCTTCTCCGAAATCACCGCCGGTCTGGAGAAATATGTCGAACAGGAGCGCTGCGGCGGTATTCAGGGACTCGTGGGGGTAGCACATCAACATGCCTGAGATAGTGGACATCCTGCAGTCTGAGGAGGTCGGTAAGGGAGTAAGGACGCTCCGATTCGAATACGATCATAAGGTCGAACCGGGCCAGTTCTTCATGGTCTGGTTACCGGGAGTCGACGAGGTCCCGATGTCCGCTTCGTACTGCGGTGGACGCAAGGGGATAACAGTCAAGGAGATAGGTCTAGCCACCAAGGCACTTTGTACCCTCAGGTCAGGAGACAAGATCGGAGTGCGCGGTCCTTACGGTCATGGATATACGTTGCACGACGGCAAGATACTAGTTGTGGGCGGAGGGACTGGAATGGCTTCATTGTTGCCGGCGGCCGAGGCGATTGGAGACGCCTCCAGGGTCGACGTGGCGATAGGTGCCAGGAACGTGTCGGAGCTATTGTTCGCCGACAGGGCAAGGGCCGCTTCGAACAATGTGCGCACATCTACCGACGACGGGACGAACGGGCTCAAGGGAACAGCGGTCGACCTGGTGGCCGACATGTTGTCAAAGGAACGTTACGATGTTGTGTTGGCATGTGGGCCGGAAAAGATGCTGTTTTATCTGCTCGCATTATTGCAGAGGCATGACGTCCGGTGTGAACTGTCCCTCGAACGTTACATGAAATGCGGCGCAGGGCTCTGCGGCTCATGCGCGCTGGACGACAAGAGGGTCTGCGTGGACGGGCCGGTCTTCACCGGAGAGCAGGTTCAGCGGATGAACGAGTTCGGGAAGTTCCGCAGGAACGAGGCCGGCCAGAAAATAAAGGTATGAGTTGGGCGCTCAATCCCGCATGATCGTCGAGACAATATGTTTGAACTCGTCATCGGAGACACGCCCTTTCTCCTCACCTAGCTTTTTCACTTCGCACAGGATCTTGGCCAGCTGCGCCTCCGAGGCGATCATGCTAAGGTCTTCCACACGCTTCCTGACGTAGTTCAGCCCGGTTTTCTTTCCCATGATCAGGTGCCTCTTGTTCCCGATCTCCTCGGGTGGGATCGGCTCGTAGGTCATGGGGCAGTTCAGGACAGCCGCGACATGTATGCCCGATTCGTGCGAGAACACGTTCTGCCCGACGAGTGGCTGGTTCTTGGGCAGACCTAGACCAGAATACTCAGCGACGATGTCGGAAAGCTCCTTCAGCTTGGTAGTATCGATGCCAAGGTCACACCGGTAGACGTACTTCATCGATGCCACGAACTGCTCCAGGGGAACGTTCCCGGCGCGTTCGCCGATGCCGTTGACGGTTGTGGTGACCGCCTTCGCCCCGGCCTTGATACCAGCAATAGCGTTGGCCAGGGCCAGTCCGAAGTCGTTGTGCAGATGTATCGAGATTGGGGTTTTCAATCGTTCCTTGACCGCGGTCACTATTTTGGATATGGCCTCAGGCGAGGCGCAGCCAAGCGTGTCTGTGATACCGATGCGGGAAGCATGGCACTCTTCGGCCTTCCGGTAGACCTCAAGCAGGAAGTCCATTTCCGTGCGGGTCGAATCCTCGGCCGAAAGAGCGGCCGATATGCCCCGCTCATGACAATAGTCCAATCCCTCTGCGACCTTCTCCAGGACAAACTCCCTGGGCTTGTTGAACTTGTACTTCAGGTGGATGTCCGATGTCCCGATGAACAGCAACACCATGTCCGAGCCGGAATCGACGCATGCATCGATGTCAGACCTGGTGATTCGTGATAATGTGAGGATTCTTGCATTCAGGCCAAGCTCCGTGATCGCTTTGACCGATTTCTGCTCGTTCTCCGAGACCGCCGGGAATCCCGCCTCTATCTCGGGGACGTGTATTTCATCCAACTTGCAGGCGATGGTGAGCTTCTGCTCTGCGCTGAAGGCGATCCCTGGAGTCTGTTCCCCGTCCCTCAAGGTAGAGTCATAGATGACAACGTCCTTGATGTCCAGTATGGGGTTGTGCGGCCCGAGGGCGATCATGTCCATATGAGTCGTTATTTCGGCTGTGTTAATTATTCTTTCCCCATAACACTCTGACCTTTCAGAAAGCCCTAATATTCTGTCATCGATTTATGGAGGCATGGCCATCCCTAGTAAGACTGACGACCGGCCCCTGGAGAATCCGAACTTCCTGCCGGTCAGCCATGGCAAGATGGTCATTAACGTTCCATATTCGGTCTTCCGCAATAGAACTTATCATCTTATCCCGGAGAAATGGAAGGAGTTACGCCAGAACCTCTCGAACCGGTACCCATGGCTTTCTGTCCATGCCCTTGACGTGATCAAGGAAGAAATCATGGACGCAATGAAGGCGAAGATATTATCGGAAAAGACCGCCGCCCAGAGGGCACGGGACATGATCACTCAGGGCAATTTACAGGGTGCGATCTCATGGCTGGAAGGCCATTTCCTACTGGTACCGGACGACGCCGATGCTTGGTATGTTTACGGTGAAGTGCTGATGAAGATCGGCAAGAACGAGGAGGGTTTCGCCGCCTTGAAGAAGGCCAGGCAGCTCTCAGGGGTCCGTCCATCCGAGCACAAGCGGGCCGAATGGACTGCGTCCGAAAAGAGAATTGATGGCACCGACCACGTCAAGCACCGTCGCCCCCCACGGCACTGATGCAACATCCCCGTCGATTACGAACCCTTCCTTGACACTACAGCATTTGACCAATGTCTTGCCCTTGGCTTTGGCCAGATTCTTTGGGCACATGTCCAAGGAGGCGACATCTCTATGATATACAGAATGGAAGATGCGGCGTGAGAGGTCACATCCTATGAGCGTTATCTCCTCCTCCAGCACAGGTGTCTCATCAAGGAAGAGAATATCTGTTGATGATTCTAAGCCGGAGGCGCGACAGGGGAACATGACCTTTTTCGTTCTGACATGCTTCCCCAGTTCGTCCAGGTCGATGTCATGGTAATGGGGCACGATCGGCAGTTCAACCATTCCGGTCGAGAAAGCCCTTTCCACCAGGACTGACAGCTTTGAAGGAGAAGGCGGGACGACATCCACTACGAAAAGGTCAAGGAGGTTCTCCTCCTGCAAGAACGAAACGTGATTGAACATGCCAGAGACTACGACGGTCTTTCCCGAGTGCTCCCGCGCCTTGCGCGCCATTTGTGATGCGTTCAGAACGTCGATTGCTTCGTCCCTGATGAAAACAGTGTCCTCTGGTAGGGAAACGATCTCGTGACCGGATATCGGGCGGAAGAGGTCCTTACCGCCCTGCTTGATCACCTTGATCACTGCTATTTCCTCGCCGTGCCTTAGGATCATGTAACCGGTGCGAGTGTAAGCCTTTTTTCCAGCGATGTTCCTGGCGATATTATCCACGGTGAGGGAGAAATCGACATGGCGTAACGAGACATCCTTGCAATGGTCCGGGTTCATCCGGTTCTTGAATGGTCGTGCCACTAATAATCTTGACCGTAGGAAAAGGTCGAAAATTTCTTGCGGTAATAACCCATTCGGATCCCGGATAACCTCACGTCTTTGACTTTGGTGTAACTCGTCTTTACAGCATTATCATCGTCTGACTCTGGACAAGAAATAAGGAAGGGCCAGTCAGATGATGACGAGCAAGATCTTCGTTCCTATCCTCATTTCGAATGCATCCCAAGAGGTTGATGATAATCGTAAGGCATAACATTAACTTCACGGGTAGGACCAGATAGAATCATAATCCCGATGGCCGATAACCCCCAAGGATTGGGATGCAATCAAGCAACGGTCTTAGCGTCAGCATCGCATCGCTCAGGAAGCGGCTCTTCGAGGCCAGGCTCAAGGCCATTAACCCGGCGGACTACCAGCGTTACTTGTTGTTGGATGGCGAGCAGAAGGACTTGGCTATAGAGTCCAGTTGGGACCGGGTAATACCTCCCGTCGATCCGGAGACAAAGAAAGTCCTATCCCCCATGGTCAGCGGTCTCTTCGCCAAGGTCAGGGAGCCGCAGGTGCTCGTGCACATCCGGGGGCAGATGCTTCCTCAGATGCAGGCCAAGATGCATAACACCACTGAGTACTACATCCTGATGACGAAGTACGGTAACGATATCGAGAGCCGTACCCCGGAGGAGGAGACACGCCTGATGCTCCATTACTACTTGATGTTGGTGGAAGGCATCTATACAACCCAGCTGAACATCCTCACGATCCTGCTCTGTGCGTCCGGTCATCATTATGACATAGGTTCATGCCGTCCCGGGATGTCGGAGATGGAGGCCATCGCAGAGGACAGCCTGGCTAACAAGCTCCGCTTCCTGCAGGACAATGGGTTCGACGTCGTCACCCGAGCGTGCGACCGGCAGTTACGCAACAGCATCGCACACGTCGAGTTCGTGGCGTTCACGGATGGGTCGGTCGCCTACAGCGTCAACAAGGACCGCCCCAAGATAATATCAAGAAGAGAACTCGAATCGCGCGTACTCGAACTGAGGAAGATGTCAGAGGCGCTCGGAGACATTCTTGTACGTTCGCTCGAGTCTCCGGTCGTTGATACGAAACCGGAACAGAAGGAAAGGAAAGCGAGAGCGGTCAAGAAGCCTGAAAAAGTGCCCAGCCCAAAGAAGGCACCCGCCCGCAAGAAGTGATCGTATCGCTTCGGAATTCGGAGCGTTTTGGGCCAATCCAGCATGAGATAAACTAATATATGTTGAACAGAATTAGCCCGATTACGCAGGGATGACAGAGCGGCCATGTGGCGGACTGCAGCCTTCAATGGCGGATATCCGCATACCCGTGTTCAAATCGCGGTCCCTGCTCCATTTCACCTCTCGATTCTCAACGTCTCCAACCATTCGTTGAGCTTTTCGTAGAACTCGATTAGTGATGCCATCTGCTCTTCATCGTAATGATCGTGGCGTAGTTTGGCGTATTTCGTCCTCTCTGGCGGGTCGGTGTGGACGATCTCTTCCCGTTCCACGACGCCCAGCATCATGTCCGAGTTACCGTTCCAAGAACGATTCACCCGGAACGCAGCCTTTCCGAGCGGAAGGTCGTAGGTTGGGTCTACCAGTACCCATTCGCCGTCGATATTGGCCTTGAAAGCGGTGTGAAACGAGACCGGGATGGCTCGAACATATTGCCTAAGGCTCGAGGGGTACTCGACCCGTAGGTTCTCCCAGCGGAAGGAATAGGTGACGTACATGATCTTGATGTCGAGCATCTCGAAAAACGTACCAAGGAGGATGCTCTTTGCCTCGCTGCCGCCGAAGTTCTGGGCGATGGTCCTTTCCGGAGCGTCGATGTCGCTGTAAAGCTTCACTGTCGGCCGGAATGGTATATCTCGCACACGCTCAAAGAGAGCGATCCTGCTCTCGATCGAGTCGAGACCGTCCGTCCAAGACCGGAACTTTGCCAACAGCGCTTCGTAGTCTACCATGATAATCTCCCCAGGCACACGCGCTACTAGGGCCACACTGTTTAGCCCTGCGAGGATAAGAACTTGGTGGTAGTACCGTGTCGGCTAGGCAGGCCCGTATGCTCTATTCCGACGCTCTTCCTCAAAGTGGAAAGTCGACATGAGCACATCGTGGAAAGTATTATCTCCAAATATCCATGTGAGTATCAGGATTGGGATGAAGTTAAGGACATTGTTGATCACGGTAGCTTTGTTGACCCTGACTATGTCGTCGATAGTCGGTCAGAGCTTGGCCGTGGGCACAGGTTCAGCTCCATGGCCGATGTTCATGGCTGATCCGGATCATACCAGCCGATCAACAGTCGATACCACCGCCAATCCCGGTGATGCGGTCAATTGGGCATCTTATTGGGCCACCGGCAACGCTTCCGTGGTCATATCAGCCAGGGGCACGTTCTTTGCCAGCTCAGGCAATATCCTGTACCGTCTAGGCTCGGACCACGCTGCCATGAACCGATATGTTGGGAACGACAGCCTGGAAGGGACCCCGGCGGTGGGATGGAATGATTCCGCATACGTTGGCAGTATGGACATGTACATTTACAGTCTGAACGGAAACGGTACAATATGGTGGATGTACAATACCAGCGCACCCGTTTGGTCCTCGCCTACTATAGTGAACAATAACACTCTATTCATCACATCGGCTGGCCTGATGTCATTCACGCTCGACGGCAAGCTCAATTGGAGGGTGTTGCAGAACATCTCTTCACGATCATCGCCGGCGGTGTCCATCAACGGCAACATCTACTTCGGCGCAGAGGATGGCAGCCTATATGCGGTCGATTCGAACGGTAATGTACTTTGGAGCTTTAAGACCGCAGGCGCTATTCGCTCCTCGCCTTCGATCGATGGTGCTGGCAACATCCATTTCGGATCGGATGACGGGTATCTGTATTGCGTCAACCCCAATGGAAATTTATTGTGGCGGTACAACACCGGGGAACCTGTTCGATCCTCGATAGGGATCACAAATGAAAATGGGTCGATGCTATTGACCGGCAACGGCAGCCTGATCTCGCTCGACCGAAATGGCCGGCTGAACTGGGCCTTAAAGCTTGACGGATTTAACGTAACCCGGTCGCTGGCCATCGATTCTAAGGGGATATGCTACGTCGGGTCAGATACAACCATATATTCCGTTCAAGCGGATGGTAGGGTCCGTTGGACGTACCACATTAGCACGGGTGTAGTCGGATCCCCCGCCATTGCCATGAACGGAACGGTGGTTTTCGGTTCTTCTACCGGGTTATTTGAACTAGGCCAGGTCGACGTGGGGAACGAATGGGTGGTCCTAGTTGCGGTCCTGATGATTCCGCTCGCACTAAGCGCTGTCTTGATATTCACGGCACGTTATCTACGTCGTGTTAAGACGGTCGAGACCGTTGAAAAAAAAGATAAGTGACACGTATTGATGGATAGTGTTGGGTCCTCGACCTATGCTTGACAGGGAACTGCCGGAGGAAGGCTCGGGACGATCCTCCGGCCTATTTAGGAGGAAGGGATCAAAGAACCGCTTGCGCGGGTTCGGAATGTCGAAGATATCAACCGATCAACAGACTCCTTCTCGTCTCCCTCTGTTTAGCGCGATATTATCGTGTTATCTTGAACAATAGTTAATAGAATTCGTAACAATAGTTGAGTATTTCTATACTATGTTCCATTCAATAATTCAGGATATGAATAGAAAATGTGTCCCAATTATGCCTCTATTTTTCTTGACCTCTATTCGGAATATTGCTGGCTTTTATTATTCTGGAAATGGCTGCCTGCTCGTTCCGGACTTCTGCGTTTTCAAAATATTATCTGGCATTAAGTAGGAACATATTTGCAGACAGCTTTCGAACAAGCGCCTAGAGGAATCAATCACACAAAAACATATTCCAAAAGTACTCCGATTATTCTTTTGAGGGTGATTCCGGACTAGGCAAATTTCAAGTCCCCTCCATTTTTCATCTGGCCCATATTTTGCTCAATACTAAATCTGAAATGATTCTTGATTATCAAAATCAATCTGTTATTGTTATAAAAATCAATTATAGTTGTCAGATAATAGTATATAAAGAAGGAAATTTAGAAATAAATCACAATTAATAATTGCCAGCATCATAATAATTATAGAGATTTCAGTACTTTTTTGAGACATTATTATTCACTCGATTGATTAATGAATTTATTGGATTAACAATTGATTGACTTCTTGTCGGCTGCGTTTCAATGACACCGTGATACAGATCCAGATCGACGATAGCTCGTCGCCTCCGGTGGCCAAGGCCAGCGCTTACCCGGGAATGCCTTCTGATGGACGACGGGCGCGGGGCGTGGCCAACTCCTGCAACTCCCTTACGCTTCAGCAATGCATCCTGTTCGGCGAGGGAGGGAAAGTTGGGCACCAAGACCAGGAGGCCGCGTCTTCAAAGGCTTTTTTGGAGCAGGGGATTTGCCCTTGCGCGCTGAGGGCGGCAGCCTGACCATCCGGTCCGATCTGAGTCTGGAAGAGGTCGTTGCCTTGCTCTCTGGCGGCTTCCTGGGCATCGAGCTTCCCGAAATCGACGGCGGGCGGGGCAACTGCGGGAGTGCTTCCAGCCGTATTTTCTGGCGCTGAATCCGGAAGGGGAGCGTCAAGGGGAAGCGCTGCTGCGTCATACTTCAAGAGGATGTTTTTGGAGCAGAGCGCAAAACCCTGGTTGTCATTCAATTGGATTCCGATGGAAAGTGGACGCGGCGAACTAGCCACAGCCAGAGCAAATCCTGGTTTCACCTCCGGGGTCGCTGGGTTCAAGGGAGACGCGATAGAGGAGATGTTTGTTCCATTCAAGAGAAAGAAAAACAACGAAAAAATGAAAGGGGCAATATCGGAGCGGATGTCCTGAGGGCCTGTCAACAAGAAGATGGCGAGAACAATGAAACCCAGAAACAGGCCGAGGCCGATACCGGCTGCGGCATAGAGCCGGACAGGATTCTCCGCGAATTTTCTAGCGCGCGCGATCAGCTGATCCAGCGGCCTGGGGGGAAGGCTGGGAGGAGCAGCGGCGGCG
>CAVWKV010000077.1:0-31375 GCA_963755265.1 uncultured Methanomassiliicoccales archaeon
CATCATTTACTACTGTTTACAGCAATGGTTTTGTTGCTGCCTGGCTCAGTTCGTATTGCTGAATGGGCGGCGCAAGAGCTGCCGGCAGAATTCCAATGCCGCGGATGACAAACACCTATATGTTGGCGAGAAGGGTGCAGGACTCGCGACATTATCCGCAGCGTGAAGCGGGGACTGTATGCGGTGAATTTCGGTGGCGGGCAGGTGAGCATCACGAGCGGTAAGTTTGTGTTCTCGGCGTCGGATGCGTACCTCATCGAAGACGGGAAAGTGACGGCGCCGGTACGGATGTCGACGCTGGTGGGAACGGGCCGGAGGCGCTGAAGCACGTGTCGATGGTGGGGAACGATCTGGCGCTTGATCAGGGGATTGGACGAGATGTGACCTTGTTCTGTTGCCTACCTGGTTCAGTTCGTGTATTGCTAGTGGTGGACACGATGTTCGCCCGGCTGGATATGGGCGGGGCGGCCATCGATGAGCTGAAGCACATGGGCACCGGTTTCAAGGTCATTAGAAGGACAGTTCCTGGGATCAAAGACCTTCCAGTAGAGGCGAAAAAGCTGATCGAGGAGGATAAGTGCGATATCGTGATCGCGCTCGGAATGCCCGGCGCCCAGGCCATCGACAAACAATGCGCGCACGAGGCCTCCACTGGCATCATCGCTGCCCAGCTGATGACGAACAAGCACATCATCGAGGTGTTCGTCCATGAGGGCGAGGCGGCCGACGAGAAGGAACTGGCATTCTTGATGGAGCATAGGTCAAGGGACCATGCCAGAAACGCTTACAACATGCTGTTCAAGCCCGAGGCGCTGGTCGCTCAGGCAGGGACTGGCAAGAGACAGGGATATGCGGACGTTGGTTCGCTGAAGGAGAGATGAAGATGAAGAAGTACAACATCGGAATAGTGGTATCGGAGTTCAACTTTGACATAACCCAGATGATGCTGGAGAGGGCGAAGTCACACGCCGAATTCCTGGATGTGAATGTGGTCAAGGTCATAAAGGTCCCGGGTGTATTCGATATGCCCCTGGCGATCAAGAAGATGTGCCTGGACAAAGGGATCGATGCTGTCGTCACCTTGGGGTGTGTCATCGAAGGCGAGACAGAGCACGATGATATCGTCATTACGAACGCCGCAAGGAAGATCGCTGATCTGTCGGTAGAGTATAACAAGCCGGTGGCCCTGGGCATAACTGGACCGGGCATGAGCAGGCTCCAGGCGGAGGATCGCATCGAGAAGGGTCGTGACGCGGTCGAGAGCGTCGTCAAGATGCTGAAGCGGCTCGAAGACTGAATTTGATAGTGCCAGCCAAAATCTTGAGGTGATGGCCGATTTGACCGACCATCATCTCTTCTTATTTCTCTGATTCGAAAGCCTTGAAATGGCTACATTCAAAGCCCTCCATGACGAATTAGCAAAGGGAAATGGAAAATATTGGGGTCATGAACCCCGAATATGAAAAAGTGTGCCTAAGCCACCTTGTTCATGTAGTCCTCGAGTTGGTCGAAAGCCTTTCCCAGGATCTCCCTGTCGGGCAGAAACACGGCACGGAAGTGACCCTTACCATAGATGGGACAGAAGCCGGATCCGGGTACAAACAGGACGTGGGCGTTGTTAAGGACGTCCAGGACGAACTGCTTGTCGGTCTTCCACTTCTTCGACTCAATCCTAGGGAAGATGTAGAACGCTCCCTGCGGCTTCTTAGTGCTAAGGCCGGGGATCTCATTGAACCTCTTATAGGCGAAGTTGCGCCGGTCCTCCAGCTTTTCCATCATGCCCTTCAGGTGGTCCTTGGGGTGTTTCAACGCCTCTATGACCGCCATCTGGCAGGGGGCATTGGCGCTGAGCCTCAGCCTGAGTTGCTTTCCGACAGCGTCCTTTATCTCCTTCAGCTCGCCGTTCGGGTCGCGGAACACGGAATAACCGAGCCGCCAGCCGGGCAGCAGGTCCACCTTGGAGAACCCATTCACCAGGATCATCGGTACGTCCGGGGCCAATGTTGCGGGAGAGTGGTGCACTCCGCCATCGTAGGTCATCAGGTCGTATATCTCGTCCGAGAGGAGAAATAGGTTGTACTCCCCGGCCAGATCCGCCACCTGTTTAAGCACCTTGTCCGAATACAGGGCGCCGGTCGGGTTGTTCGGGTTGATGGCGACGATGTATTTCGTCCGCGGCGTTATCTTCTTCCTAAGGTCATCGATATCCGGCTGCCAGTTCTCTTCCTCAATGGTCCGGTAGGATACCGGCACACCGCCGAAGAACTTGGTGAACTCGACATACGAAGGATAGCTCGGTCCGGGGGCCAGAACCTCATCCCCCGCCTCGACCGTGGCGGCGGTGATCATTTGGATCGATTCGGTGACGCCGTTCGTGATGATCACGTCGTTTTCGTCGACGTCGATCTTGTTCTTTTTACGTTCCTTGTCGACGATGGCGCTCCTCAGTTCAAAGTTGCCCTCGGACTCCTCGTAACCGTTGTCGCATTTTTCCACGGCAGCGCAGAGGGCGTCCCTTACGTGCTTCGGGGTCCTAAAATCGAATTTGTTGGGATCCCCGATGTGCAGCTTCAGGACCTCGACCCCCTTCTTCTCCAGCTCCCTGGCCGGCAGAAGGATGTCGCGGATGGCGTATTCGATGCCCAGCGTGCGCTTCGTTGGCTTCATGGAAATCATGCCCAAATTAGTGTGCTACTATTTCAAGATTCGATAAAGGGTCACCGATTCCCGTCCAGCCGTTTTCTGGCCTGGAGCGCTACGATCTATCCTCCTCGGCATGTTCGTTTGAGAATACTTTCAAATATGGGTATGCGGACTCGGCGAGCATGGGCATAGTCAGGCTTGGAGAGCTTCACCTCCGCTGGTGCAAACAGTGCAACGTGCCAGTCCTGGAATCTACGGAATGCGGCATCTGCCACGGAAGGACGGCCCCGGTGAGCCTAACCCCGCCTGGGGATGTCAGGCCAGCCTTTGCCCACGATATCGATTTCATGCGATCCCTCGCCGAACGGGATTTCGGGCCCGAGTGCGGCACAACGCTTTTGCCAGATGGAAGGATCATACTATTGAATAAGGTCCCCGGATTGGACCGAATGGAAGAGATTATCGTCGACGGGACGGTCGTCGCAGCGGCCCGGTACGACATAGGATTCGGCTGGAAGCTACTACTACGGGTCTCAGCGGCGAGGATGCTGCAGAACATCGCCATCAAGGGAGTGGTCGTGGCAGATGATGGAGCCGTCGCCCCCATGCAGAAGAGCACTAACCTGATGGTCCCTGGGGTCGTCTCTGCGGTCAGCGGGATCAGGAAGGGGGACGAAGTGATAGTCGTCGATTCCAGGCACTTCGCTTTCGCCACAGGGACCGCTCGTATGACCACCGAGGAGATGTCACAGTTGGAAAAGGGCGCGGCGGTCAAAACCCGATGGGCTGACCTACCGTCGGAGTACGTTCCCAGGACGGGAGTCCAGGATTGGGAGATGGTCATCAGGGCCAACGCTCCAGTGATGGAGCGCAGGATCTGGGACGCGGTCAAGTTCATTAAGGAGACGGCATCTCAATTCAAGGTCCCGGCGGTGGTCTCGTTCTCTGGCGGCAAGGACAGTCTAGCCACGATGCTGTTGACCAGGGACGCGGGACTGGACCTGCCTGCTTTCTTCATCGACACTGGATTAGAGTTCCCCGAGACGGTCCAATACGTGAACGAAATGGCAGAACGATATAATCTGAAGATGATCGTCGAGCATGCGCCGGAACACGCCTTTTTCGGCAACCTTAACTATTTCGGGCCGCCAGGACGCGATTTCCGCTGGTGTTGCAAGACCAACAAGCTCGGCCCGACCGTAAAGGCGATCATGGAACATTTCCCGAACGGAGTTCTCTCATTCATTGGCCAGCGTAAGTACGAATCAGAACAGCGGGCTGACAAGCCCCACATATGGCGGAACCCCTGGACGCCTGGACAGGTGGGTGCCTCTCCGATACAGCATTGGACCGCACTGCATGTCTGGATATACATTTTCATGAGAAAGGCTCCGTTTAACCCCTGGTACGAGCATGGCCTGGACCGCATCGGCTGCTTCCTCTGTCCGGCCTCGGACCTGGCGGAACTGGAGCTGGTCAAGGAGGAGTCTGCCCGCTCGAAAGAATGGGACGCGTACTTACACAAGTACGCTGAATCGATCGGCCAGCCAAAGGAATGGGTTGAATTAGGCCTGTGGCGCTGGAAGCGCGTTCCTGCATCGGTGAAAGAGGAACTGGCCCGCACTGGCATCGTAATTCCTGAGCGACAGAGAATGGAATTGGATGAGACCGCATCGAGGCTACTGACACTGAGAATGCAGGATGGTTTCTCGCCCTGCGTGCTCGGATTCAGCATCGAAGGTGCGTTCTCTAGGAAATTGGATCTGCAACGTGCCGCGAACCTGCTCAACATGGTCGGCGAGGTCAGCCTGAACGATGAGGAGGGCTGGTGCTCGATCGATGGCGTGACGCTCTTCGAGGAAGGGGCGCTCATCGCCAAGGGCAATGATCAGAAAGCGATCAGAGAAAAAGTGGAAAGGGTGCGCAGAGCAGTGGTTAAGGCCGAGGAATGCGTCGGTTGTGGGGTGTGCGTCGCCAGATGCAAAGAGGGTGCACTTCTACTGGAGCAGGACCGGGTTCATGTGATAACCGCTAAATGCATCCATTGCGGTGGATGCATGGAGCCCTGTCCTGCCATCAGTTTTGGCGACACCACCTTCGATTTTTGAACGCGACCCCTTTCCTAAGAAAGGAGGGAGGCGTCCTGCCGACGCAGCTCGTTTACCTCCACAAGATCAGCGCACGAAATCGATATCATCATCGTTGCGCTGTTGTCTCGGCTGCTGATATTGCTGCGGTGCCGGGTTCGGTGCGTACTGGGGCGCCGCTCTCGGTGCTGCCTGAGTGTTCATCCCGCCGGTGCCGCGGGCGTCGAGCATGTACTTGCTCTTGGCGCCAGTGACTATCAACAGGATTTTGATCGTTCCCTCTAGCTCCGGATCGATCGAACATCCCCATATGATCCGGGCCCTTTCACTGACAGACTGGGTCACGATCTCGGCAGCCTTCTGGGCCTCTCCGACGGTCATGTCCGGTCCACCGACGACACGGATCAAAGCACCCTTGGCCTGTCTCAGGTCAACCTCTCCCAGCATTGGAGAGGTGAGCGCTTCATGCACGGCTGCCTTGACGCGGTCGTCCGCGTCCGTGTTGGCCTCTCCTATACCGACGAATGCCACACCGCCCTCGTTCATGACGGTCTGGATATCGGCATAGTCCAGGTTGACCAGACCCGGCTTGGTGATGATCTCGGTCAGACCCTTAATGGTCTGCATCAGGACCTCGTCTGCGACCTTGAAGGCGGCATCGACTGGCAGCTTCGGGACGAGCTCCAAAAGCTTGTCGTTCGGCACCACGATGGTTGTGTCGCAGACCTGTCTCAGCTTGTTCAATCCGGATAGGGCGTTCTCCATGCGCACGGTCCCTTCGGCCTTGAACGGCAACGTCACGATACCAAGGGTCAGAGCCCGGATCTGCTCCTTGGCGATTCCGGCGACATAGTGGGCCGAGCCAGTTCCTGTCCCGCCCCCCATTCCTGCGGTGACGAACACGATGTTTGCACCGTTGAGGAAGTCCCTGATCTCGCTGTCGTTCTCGCGGGCGGATTCCTCTCCGACCTCCGGCCTCGCCCCTGCGCCCAGACCCCTGGTCTTTGACTTTCCGATCAATATCTTCTTCGGGGCGCGGATGGTAAGCAGGTGCTTGGCGTCGGTGTTTATCGCACAGAGTTGTGCTCCGCTGATGCCGGCGTCGACGCATCTGTTGATGGTGTTGCAGCCGCCACCGCCGCATCCGATGATCTTGATACAGACATCCAGCTGGGCTGCGATACGGAGCAATTCCTCGTCCGTCGCGCTCACCGGAGCCGGTGCGAGCTGGACAGCCGGCTGTGCCGGTGCCGCCTGTTGGTTTCCTACACTTCCATTTGCTGGTTGCTTGATACCAGCGTTAGCTAGCGCTTCTTTTACCAATGAACTTGGCATAAGTGCATCCCTCGATATCTGTAACGTTAATCCATAATATAAATATTGCGAGTCCCAAAATACTAACTGGGTAATGAAAAAAATGCGAAGTTTCGGATAATAGATCGCACTTTCAGGTTTATTTCGCCATGCGTAATACGATCTCGGGCCATGTCACCATGAGAATGCTCGGATCCCGCTCCAACCCGCGGTAGTACTTCTGGTATATCTCCTCGGCCGCAACTGGGATTAGGTCCGATATGAGCTTCAGCGAGACTATCCCGATGACATACACCGTGAACAAAGCTGAAGGGTCCATCTCATCCACTCTCTTCTTGGCGTTGTTCTCATAATATGTCGAGAACTCATTGACCAGGAATGCATGGAGCCCTTTGATCGCCGTCGACCTTGTACCGGCCAGGTTCGAAGCGGTGATCTCTTGGATTATCTCGCTCATTTTCTCGAAGGCCCAGACGTCCATTCCATTAAGGTCAGCCAATTGCATTTCCGGTCGCACCTGGATGTTTTCCTTTATCATCTCTCCGATGGAGATCAGTTCATCACGTATCTCGAGTTCGCGCATGCGTTCCTCGAACAGGTTGTTCGTGTAATCGTATTGGCGGTTATGGCTCGCACTGAGAGCGGTCTTGAGAGATTCCTCCATCGAGTTCGTGGAAACCCCCATCTTGTTCAGCTCTGGAATAGTCCGAAGCATCTCAGCCATGTAATTCTTCAGGTTCTCTACGTTGCGATATCGTAGCTTTACGAACTCAAGACATTGCGAAATGTCCGAGATAGCCCTGAGCATTTCCCCTTCCAGGAACGTCCTCTTGGAAATCACGGCGAGCCTCTCGATGTCATCGACAGGCACGTCGCGCTTGCGAGCGAAACCCATCAGCATCACCGTCTGCTCGTACAGGGCCGCATAAGGCGCCGCCTGAGGTCCCCAAAGGTCTTGGATCGCTCGTTTCACCCCACGGCGCACGTCCCGGTTCGGGTTGGAGACGTTATCGATGACCGCTTCCCTGCCAACCTCTGTCTTCGATATCTCTCCCAGAAGGTACTTGATGCTCTCTCTGACCTTCTCATTCTCATTGTCATAGTATCGCAGGAGGACGGTCACAATCTGCCTGGGTTCCGTCTCGGCGATCTTGAGAACGCGAGCCTCTGTTCTCTTCCTCTCGCCGGGGAAGAGCGCCGCCAATGAATCATACAATCCCGGTTCAATCTTCGCTGACTCTGATCTCTGGTCATCGTAACCAGTGAACAGGCTTTTGAATGAGATCGGGGACATGTAAAAGGTTAAGTCCGTCTCAGATTATATCCATTTCCTTGACCATTCCGATCGAGTCTCAGGGTGACTCTATGCCAGCTTAAAAGGCCATCAGTGATTTCGTTTTGCATTCTCAGGTCAAAAGTTATTTAATAAGACCTGGTCATATGATGCCAGGTTAGCCATATGGTAGAGATTGTTCAGTTTAATTTGGCAGTTGAACGTCTCATGAAGACGGAGCATGTTGTCACCGTTTTCATCTCTTCCCGGGCAGGCGTTTTCGCATACGGAGAAACGCCTAAGATGACAGATCGTAGCATGTACTCGGCCATCACTTCGATGATGCTCGGTGCCGCCGAGCAGATGGCCAGTGAGATGGACGAGATCCTTGATTATGTCCTTCTGAGCATGAGCGAGAGAAAACTTATCGTGATCGGGGCCGGGCCGAAGCATCTTCTGGGAATACTTACCGACAATAAGGCAGACCCTGATGAGATGGTCAAGGACGCGAAAGCGATATTGAACGAATTTGTGGCCTAGGATCACATCCTTTTCATTCCGCGACCAATCCACTCTCCGATCGCCTTCTTGCCATATCTCAGTGTTCCAAGAGCGTTCCGGTCCGTTCCCCCAGTCGTGGTCTTCCCAGATAATAGGGCCTTCAATAGCCCGTCAACGTCAGTAAGATCGTCCGGAAAGATGGTGTAAGATTTCCCGATCGTTCCCGGCTCATGTGAGTCGCTCCCTCCGGTGCGCGGCTTCCTCATTCTCTCGGTCAGTTCCAACGCCTTGCGGTTCCCGCGTTTCGTCGAACGACCGTTCTGGCTCTCGATGGCATCGAATGGCTTGCCGATGATATTGGCCTCTCCTAAACCGGACCAGACCCGATAGGGATGCGCAGCGACCGCCACCCCGCCCTGGGCATGGATCATGTCAATGGTCTCCTCGACCGTCCTATCTCGGGGAATCTCCTCATTAACGTTATATGCAAGGATGTGCCCTTCCGCCGATGAAACCTCGACGCCTGGAACGACCAAGATATCGCTCTTCATGGCGATGGCCTCTTTGGCCCCTCGCAATGAGTTATGGTCCAGTACGACCACTCCTTCCATTCCTATCCTACTGCATATTTCCAGGATGTTCTGGACCGAATTGCGGGAATCGCCCGAATAGATGGTATGGACATGCATGTCTACTTTCATTTGACCTGAGCCCCGTTCCCTATCTCCCCATCGACGGTTATCACCACGCCTTTGGCTGTCGCCAAGGCCAACGCCTCTTTCGCGTCCGGTGAGGGCAGGAGCACTGCTGCCTGTGCCGGGACGTCCGCCTTCTCGGGCAACTTCACGGGCACCTTCCGGCCGACATCCACGATGCCATTATCCACCGATCCCACCTTGATGGTGAGCTTTTTGAACTCGTCGAACGAAATCGTCTTTTCTGAATGGCCCATACCCGAATCGACCGCCTCTCCAGGTTCTGCTTCACCTGACGGTGTGAGCACAAGCACCCTTCCGTTCGCCTCGGCGGCGAGCATCATGCCCTGCGATTCCACACCACGGAGCTTGGCCGGCTCGAGGTTCGAGATGAACACGATCATCTTCCCGGTCAACTGCTCTTTCGTGTAGTAGGCCTTGAGCCCGGCCACCAACTGGACGGGTTTTCCCGCATCCAGCTGGACGACATATAGCTTCTCGGCATTGGGATGATCGGTCACGCTGACCACCTTCGCCACTCGCAGATTGAGCTTGGTCATTGCGGCGAACGGGTTAGTCGTTCCCTTCTCGAGCACGACCTTGGAGAAGAGCGGCTTCGGTTCCACCAACTTCGTACCCGGCTGCAGCACGACGTCGATCATGGTCCAGGAACCCTGGCCCAGCGGAACATCGTTACCGAGCATCTTCCAGACATTTTGGGCGCTGTTCGGCAGGTACGGCCACGACAGGACCGCCAGGGCCTTGACGATCTCCATGTTCAGATTTAGTACCGAGCCGCATTTCGCCTTGTCGCTCTTCAGCAGGGCCCATGGCGCCACCGCATCGAAGAACCGGTTGCCGAACTGCGCCAGGTCCATGATCGATTTGAGCGCCCTCTTGAATTGGCAGGTTGAAAGGTAAAGGTCGACCTCGGTCTTCGCCAGAATGATGGCATCATAGACCTCCTTCCTCTCCTTCTCAGTATCCTTGAGCCTCATCTCCGGTATCTCGCCGAAGTTCTTCTGGGTGAATGAGAGCACCCGGTGCACATAGTTGCCATATGTCGCCACCAGTTCATTGTTCACTTTGGTCTCGAACTCCTCCCAATTGAAGTCAGCGTCACGCTGCTCCGGCATGTTGGCCCCGAGGAAGTAGCGTACCACGTCCGCGTCGAACTGCTTCAGGATATCCTGTACATCGATACCGATGCCCCGGCTCTTGGAGAACTTCTCACCTTGGAAGTTGAGGAACTCGTTGGCAGGTATGTCATACGGGAGGTTGAGCCCGCCATAGCCCATGAGCATCGCCGGCCAGATGATGGTATGGAACGGGATGTTATCCTTCCCGATGAAATAGTACGATCTGACCTCCGGGTCCTCCCAGAACTGTCTCCAATAGTCGGGCTTGCCGATGATCTTGGAGTATTCCTTGGAGGCTGACAGATAACCGATCACGGCCTCGAACCATACATAGATGACCTTCTCGTTCATCCCAGGAACCGGAACTGTCACCCCCCACGACATGTCCCTGGTGATCGCTCGGTCCTTCAGCCCAGTCTCGAGCCAGTTCTGCGTAAAGAGTTTGACATTTGGGCGCCAGTAGTCCTTGTCCTTGACCCAACCGATCAAAGGCTGCTGGAAGGCGGAGAGCTTGAGGAAATAGTGGTCCGTCTCACGCAGTTCCGGCGTCGTTCCGCACACGGTGCACTGGGGGTTGCCCAACTCTCCTGCCTCGAATGTGGCCCCACACTTCTCGCACTGGTCTCCACGGGCCCGCTCGTCCCCGCACTTCTTGCAACGCCCCTCCACATATCGGTCCGGAAGGAACTTGCCGCACTTCGGACAATAGTATTGCATGGCTCCGTGGCGATAGAGGTAACCGTGCTCCATCAACTTGTTGAAGACGTCATGCGTGACGTCGAAATGGTTTTGCGTCGTGGTCTTGGTGAACAATGAGAAATTGATGCCGAGATCCTCAATGGCTTTTTTATTCATGCGATGATATCGCTCCGCCACCTCCTCGGGAGTGGTCTTCTCCTTCTCGGCGCGGACGGTGATGGGCGTGCCATGCATGTCAGATCCGGACACCATAAGCACCTCATCGCCCTTCAGTGCGTGATATTTCGCGAAGATGTCAGGGGGCAGGAGGGAACCTGCCACGTGTCCGAGATGAAGCGGGCTGTTGGCATAGGGCCAAGCAACGCAGACCAGTACTTTTACCATAATATCGAAGGTCAGAATGTTAGAACACGGATTTAAGCGTTCAGTGGGCCAGTTAACATCGGATGCGAAGCTAATCTAAAGGCAAAGGATCGACAAGATCAGGGATACGAGCAGGATCTTAGATGTCTGGATTGAGATACGTTGATGCCCGACACCTATTATGTTCATCCGTCGAGGATACAATAAAACACCTAACACATTTCTGAGGATGCTTCAATGCAGATGAGGCAAAATAGGATCTGAAAAGCTATTAGCGGACGGCATATCACCGAACCCATAACCCGTCAGTCGTCAATGACTGACAATCCATTGTCCTTGTCCCTGACCACTGCCGAGAGCATCATGGCAATGATTGCCAGAACGACCCCCAGGAGCATGGCGGCATGGAACCCGGTCATGAACGTCGAAAGATCCATCTCCGCAAAGGGTGTGTTGCCGGAGTTTGCCATGATTGAAAAGAAAACGGCAAAGAATGTAATTCCTATTGTTCCCCCGAGATAGCTTGAGACGGCAATGAGGGCGGATCCCGTTCCCTTCTCTTTATCATCGACTGTCTCCACTATGCGACTTGCGGTCGGACCTCCGCAAACCCCCCAGGTAATGCCCATGAAGATCAGGGAGATCACCAGCGGAATCGAGCCCATCTTTGGGTCGATTACGAAATAGATACCGCTGGAGATGGCCAATGCCGCACATGCAAAGACACTGAACCATCTTCGCCCTGTGTGGTCTGACCACTTGCCGATCGGCACGCATATGATGAGTGTGATGATGGGCGGTAAGAACAGGAACATTCCGCTCATAGCGGAGTCGAACCCCATTCCTAGGTTAAGATAGAACGGCAACAGGTATGTCATGCCCATTGCGGTCATATTTATAAGCAGAAATGCTATAAAAACTGAATCAAACCCCCAAGACCGAAATAATCTCAGGTTCAGCATTGGATCCTTGCATCTCTGTTCCAATATGATGAATGATATTAGTGACAGGATACAAACGCTTGAGGTGAGTACCATCTGCGTATTATCCAGGCCGACATGCGTATAGAGCTCTAAAGCGAAAACTCCTGAGGCAACTGCTATCAACATTAGCACTGCCCCTGGCACATCGAAATAGGATCTGGCATATCCCTTGTCCATTGGAATAGCCCGCATCGCGAATAGTAGGCCTACTATGCCTATCGGAATGTTGATGAAGAATATCCAATGCCATGACAGATACTGTGTCAGCATACCGCCCAATGCCGGACCTATTGCATATCCGATGGAACCTCCCACTGTAACAATGCTCATGCCGACACCGAGCTTGTTGCTGGGAAGGTATCTTACGCACAAGAGAGGCGCACAGGCACCCATTGCGGCAGCACCAATTCCTTGGAAGATACGGCTGATCAGCAGCATCTCGAAACTAGTTGATAGGCCGCAAGTCAAGGAAAAGAAGGAGAAAATGACAAGCCCGACGATCAGTGTCCTCTTGATAATACCACGATCGGCCAGTCGACTGAATACCAAAAGCAGACCCGCCATCATCATTAAGTAAGTGATCGATACCCATGCTGATGTGCTGGTATCCACCATGAACGATGATGAGATGAATGGCAAAGCAACATTAACTATTGAAGCATCCAGCCCATCCATCGTAACAATGATGACGATCGAGGTCAGGAGCATCAATTGTCCTTTGTTATCCTCGATGATCGCCATGTCTTCAGCGACAGAAAGCCTGAAAGGATAAGTCTTTTGTATTCACGCTTGAACGATGAACGGAAAAAATGGGAAAACAGGCGCTATTGAACATCTGGGTTACTTGATCTACGACCATCATGCAATAATGATTGATCACGGATTTAACGGAACAATACTTCAACGACTCCGACGACAATCTGATATGAATTAGTATTGAGATGATTTGCTGCGTTCATTACCAGTTTAAATGAAGTATATAAAATATAAATGGTTGTCCATCCCACCTTAGGGGTTTTGTCCTGTAGGAGAGTTGGTCCCTAGATAGTGGCGATCGAGCCTTGAAGTTATAGCAATATTTCCGTTGGATGGCCAAGATTCTCTTTTTTAATAGAACCATTGCATGGACACCTTTTTATCAAGGTTCCTTATTGCTGAGTACTATGCGGATAGCTGCCGTCCTCAAGGACCGTTGCCAGACCAAGAAGTGCAATACCGAGTGCATCAAGTATTGCCCCAAGGTCAGGACTGGAGTCCAAGCAATCTGGTTGAACGAGTCCGGCAAGGCCGAGATATCGGAAGAGCTCTGCGCCGGCTGCGGCATCTGCGTCCATAAGTGCCCATTCACCGCCATCAAGATAATTGGCCTGCCGGACGAGCTAAAGGAGGATATGGTGCACCAGTATGGGGAGAACGCTTTCCGTCTATACCGATTACCGACTCCGAAAATGGGACAGGTGACTGGTATCCTCGGTCCGAACGGAATTGGTAAGTCAACGTCTTTCAAATTATTGTCAGGTGAGATCGTGCCCAACCTGGGGCGGTTCGACAGCCCACCATCCAAGGAGGAGGTCTTGGCCCATTTCGCCGGTACGGAATTGCATGACTATCTGGTCAAGGTCTATACCAAAGGTTTCAAGGCCTCAATGAAACCACAATATGTTGACAAACTGCCTACGGTGGTCAAGGGACCGGTCAGAGACCTTCTTTCCAAGGTCCAGGAACGGATGAAGCTCGACGAAGCGGTCGAATTGCTCGAACTTGAAGAGGCCCTCACCCGCAACATGACCGACCTTTCCGGTGGCGAATTGCAGCGAGTTGCTATCGCGGCCACCATCATGAAGGATTCCGATATCTACTTCTTCGATGAACCATCATCCTATTTGGACATCTACCAGAGGATAAAAGTGGCGAAGATCATCGAGAAGTTGGCCGAAGAAAAGATGGTCATCGTCATCGAACACGACCTGGCCATACTCGATTTCCTTGCGGACAACGTGTACTTGGTCTTCGGTTCGGAGGGCGCCTACGGTATCTTCGCCCAGCCGAGACAGGTCAGATCGGCGATCAATGTCTACTTGGATGGTTATGCGAAAGAGGAGAACATACGGTTCCGAGACACGCCGATACGGTTCGAGTCACACCCTCCGCGCGAATCGTTTCAGTCGGTCAATCTTCTGGAATACCCAGATCTGGAGATGAGCTATCCGGCGTTCGATCTCAAGGTCGATCCCGGCGCTATCAAGGTGGGAGAGACCGTAGGAATCGTCGGCCCCAACGGTATCGGAAAGACCACGTTCGTGAAGATGCTGGCCGGAGTGCAGGAACCGACCTCCGGTAAGGTCGAGCAGCAGGTCAAGGTCAGCTACAAGCCACAGTATATCTCCCCTGATTTCGACGGGACGGTCACGGACCTGTTCAACACCTACGTCAAGGACTTCTTCGATTCCGGTTTCTTCCAGACCGAGATCCAGCACCCATTGACCTTGAAGCCACTGTTGGAAAAGAACGTCAAGAACCTCTCCGGAGGCGAACTTCAGCGGACATCCATCGCCCTTTGCCTGGCAAGGGAGGCTGATATTTACCTGCTGGACGAGCCATCGGCCTATCTCGATTCCAACCAGAGGATGGAGGCGGCTAAGACGATCCGCCGCGTCATGGAGAAGAAGGGCCGGTCAGCCATGGTCGTCGATCACGACATCTATTTCCTGGACATGGTCTCGGATTCGATGATGGTATTCGATGGCGTCCCCGGTCTGAGCGGCCATGGTGAAGGACCGTTCGATATGCGGGGTGGTATGAACATGTTCCTGAAGCAAGTCGACGTGACGTTCCGGCGTGACAACGATACAAATCGTCCGAGGATCAACAAGCCCGGTTCTAGATTGGACCGGGAACAGAAATCGGCCGGGGAGTACTACTACTTCAAGGAATTGCAAAAGAAAGATTGAGGTCTGGACCAGTGTTTTAGTACAAGGTCACTCGACCTTGCAATATTCTTCCTTGGCCTTTAGCTTCTTTCTCCTGCGGATGAACCACCATGACAGAAACGCCGCGATGAAGACAACAATCAGTATGTCTGCCTGGTTGAACCACACCTGGATCGTCTGCCAGTTAGACCCCAGTGCATAGCCGACGTATGTCAGGGCAAAGCACCAGATGGCAGACCCGATCCCCGTCAGGATGACGAACTTCTTGAAATCCATACGGGCCATCCCGGCTGGTATGGAAATGAAGGTACGGACGATGGGCATGATCCGGGTCAGGAATATCATGGGCGGGCCGTACTTTTTGAACCACTTCTCGGTAGAGACCAGATGGCCCTCGTTAAGGAACACATACTTGCCGTACCGGCACACAAACGCCCTGCCGCCCTTCATCCCGATCCAATATGCCAGGACGGAACCGATAATGCAACCGGCTGTGCCAGCCAATGAGACGAGGATCCAATCCATCTTTCCATCGAACGCGAGCCATCCGCCGAAGGGCAAAACGATCTCGCTGGGTATTGGTAAGCACATGCTCTCCAGGGCCATTAACAGAGCGATACCGCCATAGCCCCCGAGTTGAATTAGCTGTTTGATCAGCTCGATGGCCCATTCGATGACACCCATTGGTCAGGCAATAGAATGCGTATATAAACCATCTGCGGGACTTGGAATCGGGACCCTACCAATCTCGGATAGCAAAACGATAGATATGCCCTCGTGCAATATTTCGCAAGGAGAGCATATGGAAGCAGTGAAGATCTCAGATGATATATATTGGGTCGGTGCGATAGACTGGAACTCAAGGAACTTTCATGGATACGACACACCGAGGGGAACCTCCTATAACTCTTACCTGATCCTTGACGAGCACCCCACCCTGATCGATACAGTCAAGGCTCCGTTCTTCAGCCAACTTGCACAGAGGATCAGGTCAGTCATCGATCCTCGCAAGATCGAAAATATCATCTCTAACCACTCCGAACCCGATCATGCGTCCGGCCTCAGGATGGCCCAGGCGCTCACGGGGGGCGCCCAGGTGTTCTGCTCGAAGATGGGCAAGGAGAACCTGAGGATGAACTTCGGGGACATGGACGTAAAGGTGGTGGAGGACGGGTCCGAGATGAACATCGGAAAGCATACCCTCAAGTTCGTCTATACTCAGATGGTGCACTGGCCGGACTCTATGATGACCTATGTCCCGGAAAAAGGGATATTATTCTCCATGGACGCGTTCGGTCAACACTTCGCCTCGTCCAAGCGCTTCGATGATGAAGTGGATGAAGGGGTCCTTTTCGAAGAGGCGGAGATCTACTATGCCAATATCGTTCTCCCTTACGGTCCGCAAGTGATGAAGGCATTCGATAGGCTGAAGGAACTCGACCTGAAGATGCTTGCGACCGCCCATGGCATAATTTGGCGCAAGAACATCTCCAAGATACTGGAGAAATACGTAGGCTATGCGACCTATCGGACCGAGCCAAGCGCTGTCGTCGTTTACGATACCATGTGGGGTTCGACCCAAATCATAGCAGAGGCGATCGCCGAAGGGATCTCCTCCGAGGGCGTACCGGTCAAAGTGTATAGGGTAACGGATACGCCCCGCAGTACGATCATGAGAGAAGTGATGATGTCCCGCGCACTGGTCCTGGGCTCACCCACATTGAACAATGGCATATTCCCTTCGGTGGCAGACATAGGCACCTATATCAAAGGTCTGAAGCCAAAAGGCCATTACGCTGCTGTCTTCAACTCTTATGGATGGGGATCGGGCACGACAAAGCAGATGAGGGACCTGCTAAACGGAAGCGGGATGGAACTGCCGTTCGAGGATCTGCAGGTCCAATTCGCCCCGGACGAGACGGCGAGAATCAAATGCCGCGAATATGGTAAACAGATCGCCATGAAGATCCTCAGCACTTGAACTTTAAACTCTTAAATGACGACGGATGTCACTCCTCCACCATGATCTGAAGATATCATCGAAGCGTTGCATGAGGATTGACTGGCGGCCTTAGAAATGGACGACCTCCATCCCGAATCCTTTAAAATACAGAAGCTCGTTGAACCCGGCAATGCTCAGCAAGGCGGATGTCCATGTCCATACCAAGTACTCGGGACTGGCGCATTATAAGTACCTTAAATTCCCCGAGTCTTCATCAAACCCGGAGGATGTGGTAAAGACTGCCAAGCAGGTCGGGTTGTCGGTTCTCTGCATAACCGATCACAATAGCATCGCGGGCGCTTTGAAGGCTAAGGAGTATGCTAAGAACGACCCGGATATCGAGGTCGTTATTGGTGAGGAGGTGAGCACCAGGGATGGGGAAGTGATAGGGCTATTCCTGACCGAGGAGATCCCCATGGACCTATCCGCGGAGGAGACCATCCTGCGGATAAGGAAACAGGGCGGATTAGTGTTGGCGCCGCACCCCTATTCTGGTCATGTCTCTGCCGTAGGCAGCCTCATCGAAACGCTAGACGTAGATGGCATCGAAGTCCTTAACGGTGGCCATATCGACGGAATAGCGAATAGAAAGGCGCTGGAGAGTTCAAAATGCGGCAAGTGGGCATGCGTGGCGGGAAGCGACGCACATGCGCTTGGTCAAATGGGGTGCTGCGGCACCATGTTCGAGGGAAGGACGGCAGCGGACCTGAGAACCGCCATCCTCAACAAGACCACTCAAACATATGGATCGAGTACCACTCTTGACCGCGGAGTAAAATGGAGTATCGGAGTCGTCCTCTACGCCGATAAGCTGGTTATCAAGTCCTTCTTCGGGATGTTGAAGAAAGAGGATCAGGAAGACCCGATCATCAAGATCGTTCAGAATATGGCATTCTCAAAGAAGGTCGCCACCCTGGTCGGTTCTTTTTTCTACCTATTACCTCCGGTACCGTACATAGTGGGGGTCGCTGGGGAGAACATAATGAAAAGATGGAACCATACTGTCAACGCAAAGAACGCGGAAGCTACTAGAAAACCTAATGTAAAGAAATAAGCATTTTTCGAACCGATCTGTTTTCCAAAGTCTGGCCATTGATGTTGAGTACTGAAAACCAGATCTTTCATCGGTTTGCACAGGGAATTGTTCCACATCCCGTTGCATGAAATCGACGAAAAATGATACGAAAGCATCATCCAACCCATCCAAAGGTATCATCAAATACTAAGGCCGACTTCGATTATTGTAGTTGGATGTATAATCCAACTAAACAAGGAGTTGTAGAAAAATGTCGGCAATAATGTGCAGACTGGACTGCAAAGTGGATGGCAACGGACTGAGTCACTACATCATCTACGATGCGGCAGAAGGGGAGCTCCCCTTCTAAACCATTTTTTTACTAGGTGTATATCATGAACTCTACCACAACCACTGAATCGGAAAATGCGTCGATAATGCCCATGAGGCTGAACTCCGGAGAGGGACCGAAGCTTTCGTTGATGGACGTCGGCAACTCCTGGGTCCTGATCGAACCGGAGAGCATGTTCTGGGCCCTGGTTCCGAAGGGAGCGGACATGGCCAAGGTAATGGAGGAAGAAGTGCTGCCCAACTATCGGGTCCATTCGGCGACAATGTCTCAGGAGATGGAAAAGTTTCGCTCTGAGGAGAGGTTCAGTGCCGTTTATTTCAACCCGACCGGCACATGCAATGCCAATTGCCAGTACTGTTACCTCCCGAATGACCTAAGGGCCAAGCCCAGCCACATGAGTTACCCGCAGATCCATCTAGCTCTTACCAACTTGCATGAGTTCTTCGAGAACTATCCTGGTTCCGTCTCAAGGAATTCCGAGGGGAAGAGACCGGTCATTGTCTTTCACGGAAGCGAACCGATGCTGGTCAAGGAAAACATAATGAAGGCGGTAGAGGAATTCTCGGACCGTTTCTCATTTGGCGTCCAAACGAACGGATATCATCTTGACGATGCCACTTCCGACTTCTTCATCGACCACAGGGTATCGGTGGGGGTCTCTCTTGATTCGCCGATTAGGGAGATCAATGACAAGATCCGGCCACTGCGAGGGGGAGGTGGGACATACGACGCCGCTTTGCATGCCATCGAGCATCTGGATGGTTACCGGGCGATGAGCGTAATTTGTACTATCAGCTCAATGAACGTGAACACTCTCCCTCAAATGATCGATTTCCTGGTCGAGAAGAAAGTGCCAAGCGTCCTGATGAACCCAGTGCGGGGAACCCAGGAAGTTGCCAGGAAGCTCCGGCCTGCGAACGAATATCTCATCCCGAACTTCATCGGAGCGGTCGATCGGGCGGTCTATCACACCAAGAACGGACACCGGATCACTATCGCTGACTTCTCTAACCTCATCCTCGGGATTGTTGCGCCAATGGGACGGAGACTCATGTGCGACATAACTCCGTGCGGCGGTGCTCGCTGCTTTGTCTCTGTAAGCTCGAACGGCACCATTTACCCCTGTTCCGAGTTCCTTGGCCTAGAGAAGTTCCAGACACACAGCGTATTTGAGATAAACGGCGTCGAGAAGGCGGTTAAGTCAGAACGTCTGGCGATGGTCCGGGCCCGAAGAGCGGAGAACATTCCGATCTGTTCGTCCTGCGCCCTGCGCAACGTTTGCGGCGCCCCGTGCCCTGGCGAGGTGTTCGCCGAGAAGGGAACAATCATGGCAAGATCGCCATATTGCGAGTTCTACGAGTCGGTGATCCGCTATGGTTTCAAACTGATAGGGGATGGCGAGCTGAAGAACCTGATCAAGGAGCGCGACTTCCAGTACAAGTACAACACGCTTCAATGAATTTCGACAAAACCATTCCAAGGACGAGTAAGACCCTCCGGGTTCCCATCACTCGCCCTAGATCCATTTTTAATTATGTTCGTGCTCGTGCACATGCACATGTTCTGGATCGTGAAGGTTCCCAAAGGCGTTCACGAACACCTCGCTTAATGCCGGGTGGATGGTCTGACTCCTGGCAAGTGGCATATAGGTATGATCGCCCGCGTTCATCAAGTAGACCATCGCCTGGACCAGTATCGAAGCGTTGGTGCCCACAGCGGAGACACCGATGATCTGGTAGGAGTTCATGTCCACCACCACCTTGGCGAACGAGTCCTTCTCGCCCATGGAATATCCCTTGGCGCAGTCATAATACTCGCTCGATCCGACGAGCACCTTGATGCCTTTGGCCTTGGCCTCAGATTGGGTGACGCCTGCAGAGGCGACTTCCGGATAGCCGAACACCGCATGGGGTACTGCGTGCTCGTCCAGCTTCACCTTGTTCTTGGCGAAGGCGTTGATCCAAACAAGCTGCGCATGGTAGTTCGCGGTATGCCGGAACATCGTCCTACCGATGACGTCGCCCATGGCGAAGATGCCTGGCATGTTGGTCTCTAGGTATTCATTGACAACAATATACCTTCCTGGATCGGTCTTGATTCCAGAAGACTCAGGTTCTATCATGTCCGCGTTGCTCTGCACGCCGGTAGTGAGCAGGATCTCGTCAGCCTCCAGTTCCTCGACGATGCCAGTGGTCCGGTCCTTGAACACGACGACCTTGCCCTTCTCGCCCTTCCTGACCGAAACGACCTCTTTGTTCACCTTCAAGGTCAGGTATTCCATCATCCTGGTCAGGACAAGATCGCTCACTTCCTCCTCCTCCCTTGGGAGAATCCGTGGATTGTGACCGACGATCATCACTTTGGTCCCGAAGGCAGAGAAGAAATGGCCGAACTCGCATGCCTTGTAGCCACCACCCAATATGATCATGCTCCTCGGCAGTGTCTGCATATCGAATATGCTCTCCGACGTCTCGAAACCGGTCTCCCTTAACCCTGGAATGTTTGGTATGAGGGTCCTGACGCCGATTGCCAGCACGATCTTCGGTGCCTTGATCTGTTCGGGGCCGACCTGCAATGTATAGGGGCCGATGAAACGCGCCGTCGTATGATAGAAATCCAGACCGCCGTCCGCAGCCACACCCTCTTCCATCCCGTGCCTATCTTTCAACACGAGATCCCACATCCGCTTTCGGACCAGTTCGAAATCGATCGATTCGATCTTGGCGTTAATGCCTATCTCGCTTGCATGATGGATCTGCCTGACCATCTCCGCCGGATAGATCAGGATCTTGCTCGGAATGCAGCCTCGGTTGAGACACGTTCCACCCATCACCCAATTCTCTACCAGGGCAACCCTCAGTCCCGCATTCCTTGCTTTCGAGACTACGTTCATCCCGGCACCGGACCCAACAACGATAAGCTCGTATTCCTTCATCAGACCGGTCTTCTATTGCATCTGTTAGCATTAATTGGTTTCCTCATCACAAAAGAAGGGCAGCATCGTCAGAATCCTTAGTCGTTATCGATATGTGTGTCAAAAGATCCGACAATTTAGGAGTATTCGCCCATAGACGATCAAGGGGAAACAGACACCTATAGAAATTCACTCCGACTGAAAACGAATATGATGGGCCTAGATGTGGCATCGGAATATCACCGATCAAACCAATACTGACACAATTGTCAAAATGGGCCCTTGAATCGCTGTTTCAAAGATTGCGATATTGGATGGGCCCTTTACGTGCAACACGATTTTGAGGTGGATATTTTAGGAAAATAAGCTTGAATTCCGTTAGGAATCAAAAATTAAACAGACAAACTCTAATTAAAAAGATTCTAAGTCCGGTGCCGGACAAATGGCCAGATAGAACAATTGACCCTATAATATTCCGTATTTCGAGCCGTTAATCGTCTGATTCTTATTATACACTTGTCTAGTATTTCTGTCCATTCTATTCATTTGATGCGTACGAAAAGCTTTTATTAGCCCTTTGTCTATTTCCGAAATAATGTGCGGGACAAACGTCGATTAAGTTTCCGAAGATGCGACATGAGCGCATGGATACGACCTCGATGTTTCCGCATGTTCCGACCGAAGGTCGGCCGAGGTGATAAGGTGAAAAAGTCCAACGCAACAATGACCGAATCATTTACGACAATGGTGGTATGGCCATGATCGACAGTGGAGATACCGCATGGATGTTAATTTCGACCGCATTGGTGTTTATCATGACGCCAGCTGTAGGGTACTTCTACGGCGGTATGCTTAGGAAGGAAAGCTTCCTATCCATGCTTGGTCAAACGATCATCATCACAGGAATGGTCACACTGATCTGGGTGGTTTTCGGGTATTCGCTGGCATTCGGCTCCCAAGGGAGCAATCTTATTGGTAACTTCGACTTCACCATGCTCCATGGAGTCGGGGAGTTGGGAAACAACTACGCCCCAACCATACCATCGATATTGTTCGCGATGTATGAGTTGATGTTCGCCATCATCACCGTCGCACTCATAATAGGCGGCGTCGCGGAGAGAATGAAGCTGAAGGCACTGACCATATTCCTAGCGCTATGGACAGTTTGTGTCTACATACCGGTGGCACATTGGGTATGGGGCGGCGGATGGCTCGCACAGCTTGGAGCGTTAGACTTCGCTGGTGGTACCGTCGTGCACATCACTGCAGGTGTATCCGTACTTGCGGCCGTTTTGGTCCTGGGCAAAAGGAACTCCGTGCTCAGTGGCAATGGAGATCATCCGCACAACATTCCAATGGTCGTGCTGGGCGGTGCCTTGCTGTGGATGGGCTGGTTCGGATTCAACGGCGGTAGCGCTCTGGCCTCGAATGGGTTGGCATCTCAAGCATTCGCCAACACGCAGATAGCTGCAGCATTGGCCGCTATCACATGGGGCATGGTATCTTGGCTACATCAGGGCCGGCCCAGCGTATTGGGCCTAATCTCCGGAGGCGTCGCTGGTTTAGTGGCGATCACACCGGCATCCGGTTTCGTCGACGCGTCGGGTGCATTGGCAATCGGCATCGGTGCAGGAGTAATTTGTTACGGCGGTATCCTGGTGCATAAGCACTTCGGCTTCGATGATGCACTGGATGTCTGGGGCGTTCACGGTATCGGTGGTACATTCGGTGCCATCGCCACTGGCCTATTCGCCACCAGTTCGGTGAACTCTGCCGTCATACATCAGGGCTTGTTCTATGGCGGCGGCGTTACTCTCCTAGGGGCGCAACTCATAGCGGTCGCCGCGGTATGGGTAGTGGCCTTCGGTGTCACATTCATAATACTGAAGGTGCTGGGCAAGATAATCCCGCTGAGGATGACAAAGGACGAGGAACGCATCGGTGCTGATATCATCCAGCATGGGGAGAGCGCATACAGTTAGAGGTGACCTAAATGTCGAAGAAGATAGAAGCAATAATCAGGAGCGAGAAGCTCAATCCCGTGAAATCGGCGCTGGAGGAGATCGGCGTGCTCGGAATGACCGTGTACGAGGTGCACGGCCGGGGAGAGCAGAAGGGCCTCGAGTTCACCCACAGGGCAGGTAAGTACCGGGTCGACCTGCTGCCGAAGACCAAGATCGAGATCGTGGTGAACGATGACGACTGCCAGAAGGTTGTCGACGCGCTTATCGCTTCCGCAAGGACCGGCGACATCGGCGACGGCAAGATCTTCATCAGCCCGATCGAGAAGGTGATCAGGATACGTACCGGCGAGATCACCTCGAAGTAACAATGACCTCCTAAATCCAAACCCCTTTCACTTTTATTTCCACTAAATACGATCTAGAAACCCAATAAAAGGGAAGATTGGTCAGGATGAGAAAAATGGCATTGTAAGGAGGTTGCCATTCCGATGAGTGTAGAGGAAGACGTATTAGATTAACTAAAGAAATCGGTGGAATGCTGGGATATCGAACTCGCCAAGACCTCGGCGAAAGAGGCGTTAGAAATTGGCATTTCTCCGAACGAAGCCATTGAGAACGGATTGAGCAAAGGAATGATCAGTATAAGCCAAAGGTTCGATGATGCAGTCATCTTCCTCCCACAGTTACTGGCGGCCTCGAATACGATGGAGGCGGCAATAAAGGTCCTGGACCCCGTTAAAGGAGCGAACGGGAATGTAGGAAAAGGGACAATCGTCCTAGGAACGGTCCATGGGGATATCCACGAGATAGGCAAGAATGTGTTAGGTGCGATGTTGCGCGGAGCCGGATATCAGATCATAGACCTGGGGAATTCCTGTCATGGAAATGCAACACGATCGACTCGAAGGACGGAGAACCATTCTCGACCGGAGAGATTCACGGAAATGCATCGAGAATTACGGGTACTGGGCTCACCGCAACTATCCCTCTCATGATTCGCGCCGGACTGATCGGGGCTCCACACATCAACACCACAGACCATCAGCCTTATCTTCAAGATGGGACGCACGCAACGAGGATGACGTCTCAGAAACGAAAGAATCATTGGTGCCATAAGGGCGGGCTTCCTGATTTTGATGAGGGAAGCTGGAGCATGGACAGGGGACGTTAGAACGACATTTATGTCCGGTGCATATGGATTATATGTGGACACAAGATGTCGGGCACCTATAAACTTCCACCACTGCCAATCGAAGTCAAAAATATAACCATTGAGAAACGTATGAGCCGAGATATCTCCCACCTGGGAAGTAAGGGAATAAACATTGTGAGGGATATCGGCGTGTCTCTGAAATCAGACCTGATTGGTTGTATCCATTGCGGAAAATGTACCTCAGAATGTCCTGAAGAAGCGTTGTCGATATCCTCGAAAACGGAGGGACAATCAAAGCGGTCATCAGGTCGGAGCTATGCGCGGGAACGGCGTGCCGTAGATGCGAGCAAGCCTGTCCCAGCGAAGCGCTGAGTTTCAACAACATGAGGGCGAACAAGAAAGGATAGCCCATCAAAGGGGGATTGAACCATTAGCGAAGAGAGCGGTCTGAACAGATGGGAAAGTTCGCAACCCATAGTCCTGATATTGGCGATGGTGGTCGGACTGGTCGCCGGCCATTTTCTGAACGGCGTTTGGGACACAAGCAACGATATCATCTATGTAAGCCTCGTACTGTTGGTCTATGGGATAGCTTTGGGCACGCCCCTGAGCGCGGTCGCAAGGTCTTACAGAAATGGCCGATTCTTTGTCATCGCATTACTTGACAACTTTGTTGTTATTCCCATTATTGGTTTCATCCTTGCATTGGGATTCTTATATTCGACACCGCTGATTTTCGTCGGTTTTATCCTTTATGTGGTCAATCCATGCACCGATTGGTTCCTGGTGTTCACGAACATGGCCAAGGGCGATGTCCCACTGGGTCTAGCTCTTTTGCCCATTAACCTTATTGTCCAGATCATTCTCATTCCAGTCTTTCTTCTCTTATTCGCGGGGAAGCTTATCCCGATCCCGCTTTGGGCATTTGTGGAGACGTCCATCATCTTCATAGCCATCCCGTTCGCGGGTGCCATCACAACCAATTGGGCAGCGATCCGGTTCAGAGGAACTGATTGGAAGGAAAAGCGCCTGGCAAAGGCACCGATCCAGATCCAGACCATCACTCTGACATTGATTATTTTCTTCATGTTCGCAAGCCAGACCCAAGTGATCGCCGACAATCTGTTGCAGTTATCGGTTGTGCTGATACCGGTGGCGATATTCATCGTAGTGTCCTATTTGATTGCCAGATTCATAGGGATCTGGGCGAGGCTAACTTATGAGGAATATGCCCTTCTTTCCTGCACGACCATCGCCAGGAACTCGCCACTTGCCTTGGCGATATCGTATGGACTTTTCCCAGGCGAACCACTCATACAGGTTGCCATTATCATTGGTGTCTTAATCGAGCTTCCAGCACTGGTACTGCTAGTTAAAGTTCTCAAGACGGGGCGGGAAAGTTATTCATGCCGGATAGGGAAGAAGGAGCCATATTAGTGCATCGAAGAAATGGTGAGATCATGAAACTGGGATTGGGCATCGATACAGGCGGAACGTTCACGGACAGCGTCATCATGGACCTTGAAAACGGCCATGTCATCCGAAAGGCCAAAGCACTTACCACGAGAGAAAACCTAATCATAGGGATTAAGAACTCATTGTCCGGACTCGGAAAAAGAGGATATGGGCCAGATAATCCAGTATCGATCTTTTCTACATTAGCCAGGAACTCATTGGTTGAAGGTAAGGGTTGTCGAATAACTCATCCTCATGGTGTGGAGTTGCAGGAAGTCATGTATGAGTAACACTGACAATCCCCTTCGATCGTATTCTCATCGCAAGGGAGAAAAGACTTCTCCAATCTGGAAGCAGCCAAAGCCTATGCCATAGAATTGGCCAAAAAGGAGGCGAGTGACATGGCCACGTTTGCTGGGGCGGAAAGCGTTGAGCTTGTTTGCGAAGTCCGTGACGATTTCGGGAAGATCGCCCACAGCTACGGCGGAGGGGGTATCCTCTTGGGAACGAAAGTCGTTGTCATGGCGATAGGCAAGCCCAGGATGCATTGAATTGCCCAAGATTCTGAGGATTGTCGAATCTATCTACATTCTTGAAGCGCCGCTTTTCGCGTCTGCCTGATTTATGATAGTCGATACAGATATCCCTAAGGGTCATGCATGAAGGCCGAGGAAGTACTCGCATATCTTGAATCTAATAAGAATGAGCTCAACCGGGAAGGCATGTCTAGGTTTGGCATCAAGGTCGACCGCGCTTTCGGAATTTCGATGGTCGAGCTCCGCACGCTTGCAAGGACGATCGGAAAGGACCATCAGTTGGCGCTGGACCTTTGGGAGACTGGATTCCACGAATCACGTATCCTTTCCACAATCATTGACATCCCATCAAAGGTGACGGAAGAACAAATGGATCATTGGGTGTGCGAGTTCGATTCATGGGACGTATGTGACCAATGCTGCAGCAACCTGTTCTCGAGAACTCCTTTCGCTGTCAAGAAAGTGGAGGAATGGGTAATGCGAGAGGAAGAGTACGTGAGACGGGCTGGTTTCGTTATGATGGCCGCTCTTGCGGTCCACGACAAGAAAGCGGAGGATGGACTATTCCTCGATTTCCTAAGAATAATCGATTCGGATGCAGCGGACGATGGTCGGCCCTTCGTGAGAAAAGCGGTCAACTGGGCGCTTCGCCAGATAGGTAAAAGGAATGTCATTCTTCAGGAGGCAGCGATTGGGGCTGCCATATCGATCCGTTCCAGAGGGACGAAGAGCGCTCGATGGATCGCTGCAGATGCCTTGAGGGAACTCCAATCGGAAAAGACAACTGCAATGGTGAAGAAGCGGAAGGTCCGTTGTCCACCCTACGATTCATTCGTCCTCGATGGCAAAACTGATTTGAGATAATCCTTGGCCTCATTGACCGGGCCTTCATCCGTGTTTCCTTTCATGAAGGCGTCAAGGATGTTCATCGCGTTGATCACCATGTTGAGCCGACTCAGATCTCCCTCTGAGAACGTATTGCTCCTCTCAATGCCAGAACGGAGAAGGACCAGGTTCTGTTTCATAACGAAGGCTGTCTGCAATACCAACATGATGCTGTCAATCGGCATGTCATCGGGATGCTTGAGTGCCGACTCCATAGTCTGTTCGATCGATTCAAGACCGGAAATGGTCGCCTCGATCGTGTCATGGACGTTCTTCATCATATCCGGGTTCGTATCCCCTTCGAGCAGTAGGTCCTCTCCTGACAAATCATTCCCTGTTTGGACATGACATTCTGGATATTCTAACTTGTGTCGCAGACATCGGTTGGATATCACAACCTTCTTTCAAGATCCGCAAAGCAACGGGGATTGTGTTCTATGGCATATCAGAAGACTTTGCCTTTGAGGCGACCTCCCAAGATTACTTGAAGAAATCCTGAAAGGAAATATCAAAAAAATCCGTTATATACGGTCATTCTCGTATCCTCTTATGAGAAGAGGATCGCGGGAGACAGTTCATGAAAAACATGTTCCACTATCAGACATCCATCGGCCTCATCGGAATCGCCGAAGATGGCCACGCGATAACGAACCTTTGGTTTCCTAAGGAGAGGGCTCCCAGCGATGCTGTCGAGAAAGAGACCGGGCTGCTTATGGAAGCCCACGAACAATTGTCCGAATATCTCATGGGGAAAAGAAGAGAGTTCTCGGTGCTGATAGCTCCTGCAGGGACGCCATTCCAGAAAAGCGTATGGGAAGGTCTCCGTGAGATACCGTATGGGCAAACGCGGAGCTATGGGCAAATGGCAAAAGGAATAGGCTCCTCGAATGCGTCGAGGGCAGTGGGAATGGCCAATAACAGGAATCCCATTTCCATAATCATTCCGTGTCACCGGGTCATCGGGGCGAACGGAAAACTGGTCGGATATCTGGGCGGCTTGGATATCAAGAAGAAGCTCCTGGACCTGGAAAAACAGAATTTGTGACCGTATTCAGGGATCAAATTGAATACACTGAAAGAATCCAGCTGCACGTCGAACTAGTGAGGAAAAAATCATGCGAAGAAATACGATAGACACTCTTGACCAACGCAAATGGGACGCCGTATTTCAAGGAGATGAGGCTTACGATGGCGTTTTCTTTTATGGCGTACGAACAACTGGCGTCTATTGTCAACCGTCGTGTAGATCCAAGGCACCCCTCAGGAAGAATGTGGAGTTCTTCGATAGCGTGGAAGAAGCCGAAAGAAACGGGTTTCGTCCATGCAAACGATGCAAGCCTGATCGATCAGAATCGGATCGGGCGAATTCGTTGTCTGACCAGCTTAAAACCATCTGTGACCGCCATTACGATGATCGTGAACGCCTCTCTTTAGAACTGGGACGACTGGACATTCACCAGAATCGGCTGATCCGCCAATTCCATCGCAAATATCACACCACCCCTTCGAAATATCTCAACGGCCTTCGGGCAGAGAAGGCGGCCCGGCTGCTGATAGGCTCGGATAGCAGCATGTTGATAATCGCGGTTGATTGCGGTTTTGGAAGCGTGCCGAGCTTCTACGCCACATTCAAGTCGCATTTCGGTCAGACCCCATCTGAGTTCAGAAGCACGGAAGGCAAGAAGACAGTATCTTGAAAGAAAGTATTGGTCATGAAAATACGATACAGTGGATTTCATCCACATGTCCTAACGGCATCCTTATTACAGACCTATGGTTGACCATTCACCGGTGTTGTCATCGTGACCATTGAACGCTCCCGTAACAATTCGTTGAAATCAAAGGTCATGGTCGCCTCGGACCTGATGAAGCCTGAGCTCCCTTTCGCCGCAGGCATTTGTGTCATTGCGGGAGAGGTACTGGCCCTCGGCCGCATGCCAGAGATTGCCCCTGCTGCCCTTGGTTTCATGGTGGGGTTCTTTATCTCAGGCTCGGCCATGGTATCTAACGATTATTTCGACCTGGAGGTCGATAAGATCAACCAACCTGGCCGCCCATTACCATCTGGAAGGGCGACTGTTAGGGAGGCAATTCTACTAACCGTGATCCTATCGTTCATTGGCCTCTTGGCGGCTGCGTTCCTAGGTCTCCCGGCACTAATACTGGCCATAATAACTTGGACCGTTGGAATGTTATACAATTGGAGGTTCAAGAGCGCTGGCCTTTCGGGAAACATGATGGTTGCATTTTCAGTTTCAATAACCTTCATATTCGGTGGACTGGCCGTGGAGAACCTGAATGGCGTGGTTCTGACGTTTGGCGCACTGGCGTTCATTTTCGATCTCAGCGAAGAGATCATCAATGGGGTCCTGGACGCAAAGGGGGACGCGAAAAGATCATCTAGATCGATCGCCAGGGTATACGGAAGAAATACCGCCATCGGTTTATCTGGAGCATTGTTTTCCCTGTTCATCGCAATCACCTTTGTTCCTTTCCTGACTGGATGGCTAGGTCCTGTCTATCTGGGGATGGTTTCGTGCGTTGACATCGCAGTTATCGGATTCTTTGCACAACTCTTAAGAAAAAACAACAGACCCGAAAAAGAACGTAAGATCGTACGACTCCTGTACATCACGATGCTACTCTTCATCATCGCCTTCCTCATCATTGTGGCGTCATGATACTCAAGAATGGGAAGGATTTGAAATGCCCCTGAATCTAGGCGGGAAACATTGAGACGATCGGGGGAAATCATATGGTTCGTTTTATCGGACTCGGTAGCTAGATACGAAAGTGTCTATATCGAATCCAGAAAAATGTAGACCTGCTTTATTTAGGAGCGGACGAGAGGGGATTCGAACCCCCGACCTGCAGCTTAGGAGGCTGCTGCCATATCCAGTCTAGGCCACTCGTCCATTCAAAGAAGTTTGGTAAGGCGTTTCAACATGCAAGGGGAGATAGGGAACTGAAATTCAGCTCTTGTCCTCTTCGGAGCCGAGCTCCTCAGGGGCCTTCTCTTCTGTCTTGGGCTCGTCTTTCTTGACGTACTCCTCGATGAGGTCCACGGTGACTGCGCCGAAGAGCTCACGAAGATCGGCCACGACCTTGTACTTCGCCATGGTCCACTTCGAATCGTACTTGCATACATCCGGGAGGACCAGCTTGACAACGCCCTCTTCCTTCGTGATGGCGAAGCCTTCCGAGGTACCGTAGTCCATTTCCAGCATCGCCTTGATCTTGTTCTCTTCGGACTCGATCTTCTCGACGATGGTGAAGACATATTTCAGGGATTGGCCTGCGAAGCGCCTATTGAAATCGACCTTGACACGACCGGCGGATACCGACGTGATGATCCCCGTCTTGTTATGCATGGTGACCTCCATGCCCGGGTGCGGTTCGACTTCCTGCTTCAGGAACTCGCGCATCGAGTGAACTTCGACCAGTTTCGGGTCCCTCGGCCCGGCCGCCTTCTCTGGCGGTATGATAACCTCGGTCTCCTTTCCCACTTCGGCTCCGACCAGAGCCTCATCCAGTCCCTCGAAGATACGGCCACCGCCAATGAGCAGCGGCATGGGGGCATAGGTGAACTTCTCGTTGAAGATACCTGCTTCCTTGGCACTTTCTTCTTTCGTGGTGTCGATCATTTCGTTGGTGTCGACGGTCCATGCGTTGTACTCGAGCCTGATGATGTCGCCCTTCGCGACCTGTGCAGAGTTTTCAGTTGACATGAAATTCACCATGAATTAGACGTCTGATTTGACTCCCTTCAATGAATGATTGTTCTTATAAGTTTTGGTATCCACCAGAGCGGAAAGTCGCGGTCGGGGTCAAATCTGGGCGAATTTGAAATTCATGATAACCTTCTTTCCGAGCGGTGGTTATTGGATGTGTTCATATCTTGGTGAGCGATTCAACCGTTTTCCGGTCCATCGCCTTTGTCAGCTCCAGACACAGTTTGACAGAGTTTTCCTGGTCTTGGAGATCGAACATCCCCACGTGGGAATGGATGTGCCTGACCGGTACCCCAATGGCGATGGTAGGAACGCCAGTATTGGCCACATGGATCGCCATGCCGTCCGTGCTTCCTCCCTTCACATACGACATCTGGTATGGGATCTTCTTTTTCTCGCACACCGAGAATACCAGCTCCTTCAGGGGCTGGTTCGGAATCATCCCGCCATCCCATATGGTGATTGCCAGCCCGCCCCCCATTCGCGCCGGGACGCAACGTGGAGCAGTTCGGCAAGGCGGGAGACTTTTATACTTCGAGTGATGTGCACGCCGTTTTCGGACGCCTCCTAGCCCGGCAGTTTGACAATGGCGAGCGCTCGATCACCCTCACAAATCGAAATCCTCGAACTTGGCCCCGGCCGCGGCTTGTTTGCCCGCGATGTGCTGGATTGGTCGAAAAGGAAATTCTCCGACTTCTTCGCCGCACTGACATATACATTGCAAGAAAGTTCGCCCGCGCT